>JBCLQU010000001.1:974577-1299436 GCA_041223705.1 Christensenellaceae bacterium 44-20 | reverse complement strand
TGAAGGATCTGCAGCTTCTCGACGCTTAATCCAAACTAAGTAAAGAAGGCTCCCTGCAATTTGCAGGGAGCTTTTTTGTGCCCGAAATTTGGCGGATGCGAGCCATGCTTGTTATCCTGCGCCAGAATTCAGGCCGGAAAAAAGAGCGCATCAAGCGCTCTTTTTTTCTTTTGCAAAGGCCGGAGCCCCCGCCGCTGTTTTTTCCCGCGGGTATGGGCGCTTTTTCGCGGCCGCCAGGCCGCCACTCCTTTCACTTGGGCCGCTCCGCTGTTCCCGTAAGGGGGTATGGGGCTTTGCCCCATGTCAGCCAAAGCCCTTGCCCTTTTCGCCCGAGCTATTCCGCCGCTTTTCTCTTTCCCGTAAAGGGGTATGGGGCTTTGCCCCATGTCGGCCAATGGCCCTTGACCTTAACGGAGCATGATAGCCTTGCCCATGATGATAGCCCCGCCCCTTCAATCCGCCGCAAAGTGGGCGTTTTCAGAGCGAGGCCTCTTCCTAAATGCCTTTGGGAGCGCCGCAGGCCGCCAGCACTTCCCTCAAATATCCCATCAGCTCCTCTTTGGAGTCTGTGGCCGGCTCGCCGTGACCATCCAGCGCGATTTCAAAATCCAACGCCTCCAGCGCTCTTATCATCCCGGCCAGTTTGGCGGGATCGTGCGCCGGCGGGTTGCCGCTATAGTAGTCTTCGCAGATGATGTCCCCCAAAATCAGCGCCTTCTCTTCCGGGATAAAAACCGCCAAACTGCCCGCCGCGTGGGAGTTGGGCAGCGGCAGAAGCTGGGCAGTCAGGCCGCCCAGGTTCAGGCAAAGCGCGCCGGAAAAGGCGATATCCGCGGTGCGCACGGCAATTTGCCTCCGATCCGGGTATTCCAGCCGAATATTCTGGTCGCAAAAGGCGATTTCAGTCCCGTCTCTCAGTCGCTGCGCCATGCTGGCGTCGTCCCACTGCCAGCGCGCCATCTCGGCCAGCTTGGCATTCGTCTCCGCACTGCAAAGCGAGGTTCCCTCCAGCGCGGCCAGGCCAAAGCAGTGGTCCCAATGCCAGTGCGTCAGGGCGATATAGTCTGGCGCGGGCAGGCTCTGCCGCTCCAGCGCCGAAAGAAAGAGCCGGGCATGGGCCGGGCTGTTGCCCGCATCCACCATGAGCGCCCTGTTCTGCCCGGAAATGTAGGCCAGCGCCGGGCGGTCGCCCTGCTCGCAGGCGGGCAGATATCTGATATGCTCGGTCAGTTGCTTCAGCATAATTTTCCCTCCGTTTCCTTCATTATATAAGAAAAAACCAGGGATGAAAAGCCTCGCAGAAATCTGCCATTTGGCCGGTTTTGCAGGAAGATGGGCGCGCTCCTGCAAGAATCTGCAAAAAACCGGGCAAATATGCGTTTTTTCCTTGACAGCAGGCACTTTTTAGCGATATAGTATATAAAAATATTCCTGGATTTCCGCGCGTTGCCATGGGCGCCCAGGAGGAAAAAAGTTTTCATTTTATGAGTATGGAGGAACAGAAACATGAAACGTTTTGCATCTGTGTTTGCAATGATCGTTGCAATGATGATGCTGGCCGCATGCTTCGCGGGCTGCGCTGCCAAGGGCGGCGATGAGCCCACCGGCGGAGCGCCTTCTTCGCAGCCAGCAGAGCCGGGCGAGAGCACGCCGGCAGCCGATGATGGGGAAGAGATCGTCATTGGCGGAATCGGCCCGGTAACGGGCGGCGCGGCTTCCTACGGCATTTCCGTCAAGCAGGGCGCCCAGCTGGCAGTGGACGAGATCAACGCCGCCGGCGGCATTAACGGCAAGCAGATCAAATACCTCTTTGAGGACGACGAGAGCGATGCCGAAAAAGCTCTTTCCGCTTACAGCAAGCTGATGGACGAGGGGATGCAGGTCCTGATGGGCACGGTTACCAGCGATCCCTGCATCGCCGTGACGGATGAATCTTCCAAAGACGGCATTTTGCAGATCACGCCTTCCGGCTCGGCCGAGGCCTGCGCGCAGTATGACAACTGCTTCCGCATCTGCTTTACAGACCCGCTTCAGGGCCGCTCCATGGCAAACTATATGTATGAAGAGGGCGTGCGCAAAGTCGCCATCATCTACGACGTCTCCAGCGACTACAGCTCTGGCATCTACGAAGCCTTCGTCGATGAGTTCGAGGCGTTGGGCGGCACGGTTGTCGCCGCAGAGAGCTTCACGAGCGGCGATGTGGATTTCAAAACCCAGCTGACCAAAATCAAGGCGACGGATGCGGAGGCACTGTTCCTGCCCATCTACTACACGGAAGTCGCCTATATCTCGAATCAGGCTGTGAACGTCGGCCTTAAGCTGCCCTACTACGGCTGCGACGGCTGGGACGGCGTCATCGCCCAGCTGGAAGGCGATACGACCAATATCGAGGGCGCCGTCTATCTGACGCCGTTCGTCGCCAACTCCGAGGATGTGGCTGTTCAGAAGTTCGTCGCGGATTATAAGGCCAAGTTCGGCGCGGATCCGGATCAGTTCGCGGCGGATGCCTACGACGCCATCTATACCATCAAAGCCGCCATCGAAAAGGCGGGCAGCATGGATAACGATGCCATCATCGCCGCTATGACGGAGATCACCGTCCCGGGCATCACCGGCGAGATGACCTTCACAAAAGAAGGCGAGCCCAATAAGGCAGCGCGCGTCGCCGTCATCGAGAACGGCCAGTACGTCGGCAAATAATTGCCGTGCGCAAACAAAACAAGCCAGAATTGGCAAACCCAAAGGAGACGGCAACGCGTCTCCTTTGGCGTTTTGAAAGAGATGAGGTGGATTCTAATTGGAATTTTTTGAGCAGCTGTTAAACGGTCTGAACCGCGGGAGCATTTACGCGCTCATCGCTCTTGGATATACCATGGTCTATGGCATCGCCAAGATGCTGAACTTCGCGCACGGCGATGTCATCATGGTCGGGGCCTATACGCTTTCGGTCTCGGCCAGTATGCTGGGTTTTTCGCCCTATCTTGGCGTGCTTTTCAGCATCGTTTTCTGCGCCGTCCTGGGCGTCGTGCTGGAAAAAGTCGCCTATAAGCCGCTTAGAAACTCCTCTCCGCTGGCCGTGCTCATTACGGCCATTGGCGTCAGCTATTTCCTCCAAAGCCTGGCGCTGCTCCTCTTCGGCTCCCAGCAGCAGAAAGTCGCCTCGGTCATCAATATCCCGAGCATCTACCTCGGCTCGATTGAGCTGACGGGCGAATCCATCGCAACGCTGGGCGTCACCATCGTCATCATGGTTTCGCTCACGCTGTTTATCAAAAAAACCAAAACTGGCCGGGCTATGCTCGCTCTCTCGGAAGACCGGGGCGCGGCTCAGCTCATGGGCATCAACGTCAACCGCACCATCTCCATCACCTTCGCCATCGGTTCCGGCCTGGCGGCGGTGGCCGGCGTGCTGTTCGTCAGCTCCTATGGGTTCGTCGGCCCGTATACCGGCTCTCTGCCCGGCATCAAGGCGTTCGTCGCGGCGGTGCTCGGGGGCATCGGCTCCATCCCCGGCGCAATGCTGGGCGGCGTTTTGCTGGGCGTCATCGAGAGCTTCTCCCAGGCCTATATCTCCACCCAGCTTTCGGATGCCATCGTGTTCGGCGTGCTCATCCTGGTTCTGCTGGTGCGCCCGGCAGGGCTGCTGGGCCGCAAGAAAATCGAGAAAGTGTAGGTGGCGGCCATGAAAAAAATGCTGAATAAAAAGAACATTTTCACAGCCATCTTTGCGCTGGCCGTCTATGGCGTGCTCTTCGCGCTGGTGCAGGCCGGGGCACTCTCCCGGCACTTCCAGAGCCTGCTGGTGCCGGTGGGGGTCAATATCATCCTGGCCGTCTCGCTCAACCTGACAGTGGGCTTTTTGGGCGAGCTGACGCTGGGGCACGCAGGCTTCATGTCTGTGGGCGCGTATGCGGGCTGCCTGTTTACGCTAAGCAGCACGCTGCCCATGGCAATTAAATTTCCGCTGGGCATGCTGGTGGGCGGCCTGGTGGCGGCGCTGTTCGGCGTCATCATCGGCATTCCGGCCCTGCGCCTGAAGGGAGACTATCTTGCCATCGTCACGCTGGCCTTTGGCGAGATCATCCGCTCGGTCGTTACCAACCTCTCCTTTACGGGCGGCGCCGGCGGGTTAAAGAAAATCGAAAAGGCTTCGACGTTTACCATCGTGTTCATCGTCGCGGCCATCACGGTCGTCATCATCTCCAACCTGGTCAAATCCCGGCATGGCCGGGCCATCTGTGCCATCCGGGACAACGTCATCGCGGCGGAATCCGCGGGCATCAACGTCGTCTACTATAAGCTGCTGGCCTTCACGGTCGCCGCGTTCTTTGCGGGGGTGGCCGGTGTGCTCTATGGGCACAACCTGGGCATTTTAAAGCCGGATACCTTCGATTTCAACAAATCCATCGAGATTCTGGTCATCGTGGTGCTGGGCGGCATGGGCTCCATCCGCGGCTCCATCCTCTCGGCCATCATCGTAACCGTGCTGCCCGAGGTGCTCCGGGGCATGGAGGACTACCGCATGCTGGCCTATGCCATCGTGCTCATCGTCATCATGCTGCTCAATGCGTCGCCCAGGTTCGCGGTGCTCAAGAATAAGCTGATCCGCAAAAGCGGCAAAAAGGCCAAAAAAGGGGAGGTGGCGTAAATGGCACTGCTGGAAGTAAAAAATCTGGGCATCACGTTTGGCGGCCTGCACGCCGTGGATCACTTAAATCTCCAGGTGGAGCAGGGCGCGCTCTATGGGCTCATCGGCCCCAACGGCGCGGGCAAAACTACCGTGTTCAACCTGCTGACCGGCGTCTACCAGCCCACAACCGGCTCCTTCTTCCTGGACGGCGAGAACCTCACGGGCAAGGCCCCCATCGAGATCAACAAAAAAGGCATCGCCAGAACCTTTCAGAATATCCGGCTTTTCCAGAATATGAGCGTGATTGAAAACGTCAAAGTCGGCCTGCATAACAGCGGGCACTGCTCGTTTTTGGAGAGCGTGCTGCGCCTGCCCCGGTATTTTAAGGAGGAGGCTGCGCTGGATGAGAAGGCCATGGAGCTGCTGGCCGTCTTTGGCCTGGATGGCGAGCGGGATTACCTGGCCTCCGGCCTGCCCTACGGCAAGCAGCGCAAGCTGGAAATCGCCCGGGCTTTGGCGACGAACCCCAAGCTCCTGCTGCTGGATGAGCCTGCGGCGGGCATGAACCCGGGGGAGACTGCCGAGCTGATGGATACCATCCGCTTCGTCCGGGAACACTTCCATATGACGATTCTGCTCATCGAGCATGATATGAAGCTGGTCGCGGGCATCTGCGAGCAGGTCAGCGTGCTCAACTTCGGGCAGGAGCTGGCCCATGGCCAAACCAGCCAGGTGCTGGCCAACCCGGAAGTCATTACCGCATATTTAGGCGAGGAATAGGGAGGAGAAGCCATGCTGAAAGTAGAAAACTTAAGTGTATCCTATGGCGTCATCGGCGCGGTGAAAGGCGTCTCCTTCGAGGTCGGGCAGGGGGAGATCGTGGCGCTGATTGGCGCAAACGGCGCCGGCAAGACGACGATTTTGCAGACCATCACCGGGCTCATCCAGCCGAGGGGCGGCAGCATCCGCTTCGACGGCGCAGATTTGCTCAAAACTCCCGCGCATAAGATCGTCTCGCTGGGCATGGCGCATGTGCCCGAGGGGCGGCGGATTTTCCAGGAGCTGACCGTGCTGGAAAACCTGCGGCTGGGCGCGTTTACCCGCAAGGATAAGAAGGAGATCGCTGATTCGCTGGAAATGGTCTATTCCCGCTTCCCGCGGCTCAAAGAGCGCCGCACGCAGATCGCCGGGACGCTCTCGGGCGGCGAGCAGCAGATGCTGGCCATGGGCCGGGCGCTCATGTCCCGCCCCAAAATCATCCTGATGGATGAGCCTTCCATGGGGCTTTCGCCCCTGCTGGTCAGCGAAGTGTTCGATATCATCCGGGAGATCAACGCCGCCGGGACGACGGTGCTGGTCGTCGAGCAGAACGCGAGGAAAGTTCTTTCCATCGCAGACCGGGCGTATGTTTTAGAGACGGGAAAGATTGTGCTGGAGGGAAATGCAAAAGATTTGCTGAGCGACGATTCGGTGAAAAAAGCATATCTGGGCGAATAGCCCAAAAAGGAGGCGCATATGAGCAAAAACTACGTTATCACGATTGCCAGAGGCTTTGGCAGCGGCGGAAAGACCATCGGCCAGATGCTGGCCGGGGAGCTGGGCATCGAGTATTACGACAGGGATATTTTGCGCATGGCCTCGGAAGAGAGCGGCATCTATGAAGGCCTGTTCGGCATGCTGGAAGAGAAGGGCAAGCGCAGAAGGCTGCTGCGCAAAGACGGCGAATACCGCCATGAAAAGCCCAATACCCGCCCGGAGAGCAGTGAATTCGTCTCGGACGACAACCTCTTCAAATTCCAGGCGCAGATCATCAAAGGCCTGGCCGGGCGGGAGGAGAACTGCATCATGGTGGGCCGCTGTGCCGATTATATTTTGGAAGGCCGGGAAAACCTCGTGCGGCTGTTCATCTATGCGGAGCGGGAAGCCTGCATCAAAAACGTCATGGAGATGTATGCCTGGAGCAGAAAAGACGCCGAGCGCATCATCGAAAAGACGGATAAAAACCGCAGAACCTACTACCGCTACTACACCGGCCGGGATTGGGAGGATGCCAGCAACTACGATCTCTGCATCAATACCAGCCGGCTGGGATATGAGCGAAGTGTGCGTGTCATCCGGGATTACCTCAGAACGCTTGGGCTTGAGAAATAGCTTTGCCCCAAAATGCGGCGGACTTGCCGAATGCGCGTATAAAACGGCATAAAAAAGCAGAGCATTTGCTCTGCTTTTTTTATTTGCTCATTCCCAATATCCCAGCATCTCGAAATCCAGGCACTCCATCTGGTTAATTTTTCCCCAATCCCGCTCCAGCAAAATGCCGTCCACCTGCTCCGCCGCATAGAGTGCGTCCAGCGTATCGAACCACTCTATGGTCTGCTCCTCCGGCCTGCCGCATCTGCCAAACGAGCAGCCATCCTCATAAATAATCAGCATATATTCCTGCGCCCTGTCCGCAAAGCCCAGACGAAGCTCGGCCTCAAAGCCTTCGGAAATGCTCTTTTCCAGCAGTTCTTTGATTTCTCCCCATGAAAATTTTGGCATGCGCTCCGCTTTCTGCGGCAAAGAGGCAGGTGATAGGCCGCGCGCTTGCCCAAAGCCGCTTGTAAATTTGCCCAGACGGGCCCTTGTTCGCGGTTACTCCCCAATCTCCGCTTCCTGCTCCGTAAGCGCGACCTCCCCGCCGATTTTGCAGGAGACCAGCGCCCCGTCCAGCTTTTGCAGAACAACCCGGATGCGCCCGCCCGGCTGAGCGATGCTCATGGAGCAGCCCCCGTTCTGCATTTCCCGCTTGAGATAGATGGCCAGGGCCAGCGAGCCCGAGCCGCAGCTGCTCTCGAAAACCGTGCTGCCCTGCTCCCAGACGCAGACGGCCGGGCGCAGGAAGCGCCGCTCCGCATCCCAGAAGAGCACGCCCACCGCCGGGGCAGAGAGCTGCTCCTGGGCGGCCTGCAAAATGGGGGCGAGGGTCAGCGGGTCTGCGGAAAGACCTTCGGCGATGATATGGCTGATGCCCGGCAGCTCTGCCACAGGAAGCCGCTCCCCGCCGGGCAGAGCGATGCTGGAAAAGGAGTGCTCTGTGGATAGATGCACGCTGGCATCCTCCCCCATGATATGCACCTTGAGCGGCTGCTCTGCGCCGCTGACCGAAATATCCAGATAGCCTTCCCGCATCCCGCGCTTTTTGGCCAGCATCAGGCCAAAGCTCCGGGCGGCGTTGCCGCAGAACTCTCCGCCCATCATTTGAAGATGCGGCGGCGCGGCGCTCTCGTCGTAAAAGCCCACCTGCTCAATGCCCAGGGCGCAGTCCTCCATGAGCTTGCGGGAAATTTCCCTGCGGCGGGGCGCGGTCTGCTCGTTTTCGGGAACCAGCGCGGTCCTGTTGCCCGCCGGGTCTGCCAGCGTAAAGTGTAGTTTCATCTTGCGTTTCCTTTTTGTTTTATTTCTTCTAGTATAGCGCCTTGCGTGCCGTCTTGCAAAAGGATATAATGAAATCGCCGAATAAAAATTCAATATGGGAGGGAATTATTATGGCGCTCATTCACTGCAACTTTTTTTCCGAGGCGCTGCGCAGCAATACGGATATCAATGTGATCATCCCGACGCCGCACCCGGTGGAAACGCCGCTCAACCCGGGGAACTATTTCCATAAAGGCGCGAAATACCAGGTGCTCTATCTGCTGCACGGCACATACGGCGACTATACAGACTGGCAGCGGCTCTCGTCCATCGAGAAATACGCCCAGTTTGCCAAGCTGATGGTGGTCATGCCGTCCGGCGCGAATGCGTTTTATCAGGATATGGCCAACGGCCCCCAGTATTTCACGTTTATGACAGAGGAACTGCCCGCCTTTATCCAGACGCTCTTCCCCGCCAGCGATAAGCGGGAGGATACGTTCATCGGCGGCCTTTCCATGGGCGCGGGCGGCGCGCTCAACCTAGGCATCCGCCGGCCGGATCTGTATGGCAAAGTCATCGCGCTTTCGGGCGGCATGGATTTCCTTTCGGCCATGGATACGAGCAAACCCGAGGCTTACGACGCGCCCTGGCCCTGGAAAGCGATCTTTGAAGCGCCCTACGACGGCAAGGGCAGCGGGCTGGACGACCTGCCCATCCTCAAAAAGCAGATTGCGGATGGCGTGGAGCTTCCGAAGTTCTTCCTGGCCGTGGGCACGGAAGATTTCATTTATGAGCACGCGCGCAAAACCAAGGCCATCATGGAAGAGCTTGGGCTGGACCTGACGTATGAAGAGGGCCCGGGCATCCACGACTGGGATTTCTGGGATGAATATATCCAGCACGCCATCAAATGGCTGGAGCTTAAGGGGACGACAGTCTAACGCGCTGTTTCAATGCCTCTGCGCCCCGCGCAGAGGCATTTTTTTGCGGGCGCGGCGCGAAAAAAGTAAAATTAGTGGTTGACAAACGGCGCGGAAGCGTCCATAATGAGGGAAAACAGAATACCGTGTGTTGAATGATCAATGCAAGATAGAGGCGCGAAAATCAGGAGTATCCGTGGGGAGCCGCTCATACGGCAAGGAAGCATGGAGAAAGGGAAATTCGCCGAAACTGGCGCTGTTTGAGCGGCGTCATGTTGGGCGGGGAGAGAATATCTTCCCGACTGTCGCAGGAATCTGCGGTGAGCTATTAGCAAATTATAGTTTTTCTTTGTTTCTAACAGCTTGGAGCCTCTGCTCAAAGCTGTTAATTTTTTATCTGGAGGAAAAGGAAATGACAAGAAGAATTCTCATCTGTGTTTTGGCGCTCATGCTGGCGCTGAGCCTGGGCGCCTGCGCAAAGCAGCAGGAACCCGCCCCGGAAGGCTCCGCTTCGGCGGAAGAAGGCAGCAGAGAGCCGCTGCGCGTGGGCATGGAGTGCGATTATGCGCCCTTTAACTGGACGCAGGCGCAGGCGAGCGATACGGCTGTTCCCATCGAGGGCGGCGGCTATGCGGATGGCTACGACGTTCAGATCGCCAAGATCATCGCAGAGAAGATGGGCCGCGATCTGGTCATCGTCAAAACCGAGTGGGATGGCCTGACGCTCTCGGTGCAGTCCGGCAAAATTGACGCCATCATCGCGGGCATGAGCCCGACGGCAGAGCGCAAGGCCAGCATCGATTTCTCTGACCCCTACTACACCAGCGACCTGGTCGTCGTCGTGAAGAAGGACGGCGCGTATGCAAACGCCGCTTCCCTGGCAGATTTTGGCGGCGCGAAGATCACCGCGCAGCTCAATACCTTCCACTATACCGTCATCGACCAGATCGAGGGCGTGGACAAACAGCAGGCGCTGGATACCTTCCCGGCCATGATCGTCGCGCTGCAGTCCGGCAAAATCGACGGCTATATCTCCGAGCGCCCGGGGGCTATCTCTGCGGCAGAGGCCAACCCGGATCTGACGTTCGTCGAATTCGGCGAGGGCCAGGGCTTCGAGGCTTCGGAAGAGGATGTGGCCATCGCAGTCGGCCTCAAGCAGGGCAGCGAGCTGGCGGATGAGATCAATACCATCCTGGAGGGCATTTCCAAAGAACAGCGCCAGGAGATGATGGACGCCGCAGTGGCGCGCCAGCCCGTGGCAGAGTAAGGCGCTAGAACAGCATCGGAAATGAAAGTTTTTGAAATGAAACTTTTATTTCCGATGAGTTTTATCCGGCGGCGAAACTGCCGAAAAGTCCCGATAAAAAGGAAAAAATAAAGTGTGGCTCCTTTCAAATTGAAAATAAAAATTGCAGGAAAAAGAAATAAAACTGCAATAATTGGTTGACAAACTTGCAAAATTGGCGCATAATTGCGTTAAACAGAAGCCAAAGGCCCCAAAATATGCAGGAGGGCAATCGGTTCCTGCAAAAAAGGCAAGCGGCATGCAAAGTTTGAGCAAGATAGCAAACGCTATTTTCAATTTTTTATTTTTAGGAGGAGCTGGATATGAAAGCAAGGAAGATGCTTGCTCTGGCTATGGCGGCAGCAGTGATGTTCTGTGCGGCGGCCTGCGGAAAAGCGGGCGGCGAAACGCCGGACGCGGCGGACGACGGGAAATTCCGGGTGGGCATGGAGTGCGACTATGCGCCCTTTAACTGGACGCAGTCCGAGCCCAGCGATACGGCCGTTCCCATCGAGGGCGGCGCGGGCTATGCGGACGGCTACGACGTGCAGCTGGCAAAACAGCTGGCCGAGGCCATGGGCAAAGAGCTGGTGGTCGTCAAAATCGAATGGGATGGGCTGACGCTGGCTCTGCAGTCCGGCAAAATCGACGCTATCATCGCGGGCATGAGCCCGACGGAGAAGCGCAGGCAGACCATCGATTTCTCGGATATCTACTACAACAGCGATTTCGTCATGATGGTAAAGCGGGGCAGTTCGTATGAGGCGGCCCAAAGCCTGGAGGATTTCCGGGGTGCGAAGGTCAGCGCGCAGATGAATACCACCTGGTACGACAGCATCGACCAGATTCCCGAAGTGCAGAAGCAGATGCCGCTGGCGACGATGGCAGAGTTTGTCATCGCGGTGCGCTCGGGCAAGGTGGATGCCGTGGTGCTGGAGCGGCCGGGGGCGATGGCGGCCCAGCTCGCCAACGAGGATATCACGTATATCACCTTCGCGGAGGGGAAAGGCTTCGAGGTGAGCCCGGAAGACGTCTCTGTGGCGGTGGGCGTGAGAAAGACGGACGGCCAGATGCTGGAGCAGATCAACGCCTATCTGAAGGATTTTACAGACGAGGAAAAGCAGGAGCAGATGGCCGCGGCTATCGAGCGGCAGCCCCTGACGAACGAAGATTGAGCGGAGCATAACCGCGAAGAGAGCTCCCGCCCCCTGGGCGGCTGGGCTCTCATAGAAAATTTAGAAAGAAAAGGGTGAGAATATGGCGCTCCCTACGACATTTTTTGGATGGGTCGGCTTCATCATCAATGAATACAGCGATCTGCTGATCGGCGGCCTGCTCTCTACGTTGAAGATCGCCCTGCTGGGCACGACAATCGGCTTTTTGCTGGGTCTTTTGGTGGCGATTCTGCGGACGATTCCCATTGAGGAAGGCGATTCGGCCGTAAAAAAAGCGCTGCTGCGCATTCTGCGGGGCATCCTCAATGTCTATATCGAGGTGTTCCGGGGCACGCCCATGATGGTGCAGGCCATGGTCATCTACTACGGCTCCCTGCAAGTGCTGGGCATCGATATGAGCCCGGGCTTTGCGGGCATCCTCATCGTCTCTGTCAACACAGGCGCGTATATGGCCGAGATCATCCGGGGCGGCATCATCTCCATCGATGCCGGGCAGAAGGAAGCGGCCTACTCCATCGGCATGACGCACTGGCAGAGCATGGTGCATGTCATCCTGCCCCAGGCCATCCGCAATATCCTGCCCTCGGTGGGCAACGAGCTCATCGTCAATATCAAGGATAGCTCTGTGCTCAACGTCATCAGCGTCTCCGAGCTGTATTTCACGGCCAAATCCGCCGCAGGAACCTATCTCAAATATTTCGAGACGTATTTCATCATCGCGGTGATCTACCTCGTCTTAACCTATGCAACCTCCCGCCTGCTGGCGCTGATCGAGCGGCGCATGGATGGCCCTGCAAACTACGTCATCCACGGCTCGCAGTCCAGCAGCAAGGCGGCGATCGTCGTGAAAGGCGGTGAGTAAGATGGCGGTCATCTCGGTTTCTCATTTGGAAAAAAGCTTTGGCACGCATGAAGTGCTCAAGGATATCAACTTGGATGTGGAGCAGGGGGAGGTCGTCTGCATCATCGGCGCGTCCGGCTCGGGCAAGAGCACCATGCTGCGCTGCATCAACCTGCTGGAAAAGCCCACGGGCGGCAGCATCCTGTTTAACGGCGAGGATATCGGCGGCGTGGCCCCGGCGGGCTACCGCGCCAAAGTCGGCATGGTGTTCCAGCAGTTCAACCTGTTCGAAAACATGACGACGCTGAAAAACTGCATGATCGGCCAGATGAAGGTGCTGGGGCGCTCCAAGGCCGAAGCACAGCAGATCGCCGAGGATTTCCTGGAAAAAGTCGGCATGCGCGCGTTCCTGGAGGCGAAGCCAAAGCAGCTTTCGGGCGGGCAGAAACAGCGCGTGGCCATTGCCCGGGCATTGTGCATGAGCCCGGATGTCCTGCTCTTCGATGAGCCGACTTCCGCGCTGGATCCCGAGATGGTGGGAGAGGTGCTGGCTGTCATGAAGGAGCTTGCAAAGAGCGGGCTTACTATGATCGTCGTAACCCACGAGATGGCCTTTGCCAGAGATGTCGCAGACCGTGTAGTCTTTATGGATGAGGGCTATATCGCCGAGCAGGGGACTTCCCAGGAGATTTTTGGCAGCCCCAAAAACGAGAGAACCCGCCAGTTTTTGGCGAGAGTTTTGGAGAAATAGCCGGTATTGCGGCTGGGGGCGGGCAAGCAGGAAGCGGGCCCGCCCTTTTGCTGTATTTTGCCGCAAAGGGACGATGGGGCGTTGTGGGGCAAAAGGTCAAGGGCGATGGGCAGCCATGGGGCTGCGCCCCATACCCCTTTGATTGGAAGCACAGCCTGTGCGAGCATTTGCCCTCTGACAAACGGGCTTTCGGCGGCGCGTGCAGTCCCAGCAGGTTCCACCATCCTATCATTCGGGTATAAAAAATCCGCAGCAGTTCTGCTGCGGATTCTGTATTGAGGAAAATTGAGGAAAATGGCAGATAGGAAAAGAGGGAAAAGCGGCAGGCTCACGCGCCTCTGCTACTGGCGCAGGATCTCCATGGCGGAGATCTGCGGCGGGAAGCTTGCGGTCATGACGCCGTTATGGACGACGCAAACCATATCCCCCGGCGCATATTCCCGGGCGGAGGGCGTGTTTACATAGACTTCCATCCCATTGCCGTCCACCAGGAGGAAGCGCTCTTTTTCCACCGCCAGAATCTCGCCGCAAATCTGCGCCTGGGTCTGCCGGGGATAGACGGCGATAGCGGCAATCTGGGGCGGGATACTGCGGGTCATGGCCCCGCTGAACTCCACGCAGACCTCCCCGCCGGGCGTCAGGCCGGCGGCCTCCGGGAAATTCACGCGGATCTCCTGGGCGTCGTCGCTGAGCAGCAGGAAAAAGCCCGCGCCGATGCTCTGGATCTCGCCGCAAACCGTCTCGTTTTGCTGTATCTGCTCGACGGCGATGGCGGCAATCTGGGGCGGGATACTGCGGGTCATAGCCCCGTTAAACTGCACACAAACCCTCCCGCCAGGCGTCAGGCTGGCGGCTTCCGGGAAATTCACGCGGATCTCCTGGGCGTCGTCGCCCAGCATCAGGAAGAAGCCTGCGCCGATGCTCCCAATTTCGCCGCAAATCGTCTCATTCTGCTGTACCTTCTCCACGGCAATGCCCGTAATCTGGGGCGGAATGCTGCGGCTCATCTGGCCGTCATACTGCACGCAGACGGTGTCCCCGGCGGCCAGAGAATAAGTATCCTCCCAGTTCACCTGGAAATGCGCGCCGTCCGCATCCCGCAGAACAAAGCTGTCCCGGCCAAGGGAGAGAATCTCGCCGCAGACCCGCGCGCCCCGGCGCACCAGGGTAACGAATATCGCGGAGATCTGCGGGGGCAGGCTCAGCGTCATGGCGCCGTTGTAGATGATGCGGACGAAATCGCCCGGGGTAAACTGCTGGGCATTTCGGGTATAGACGAGGATTTCCTGCCCGGAGCTGTCTCTGACGAGCAGAGAATCCGGGTTTACTTCCAAAACAGTTGCAAATTTGATCATAGGCTCACCTTCGTTTTTTCTATAGTTTATGAAGAAAGGCCCGCTCTGGTGCAAAAAAGCGCGCCGCCCGGGCAGATTGCGGGGAAAAAAGAGAATTTTTCCAAATGCTCTTTTAAAAAGCGCAAAAATGTATTACACTATATCTATATCAGTTTCATTTTTATGGCAGGCCGCTGGCTTGCCAGCAAACAGAGGTATCTTTACTTTTTAGGAGGTAGTTACAATGGTAAGAGTATGCACAGTCGGTGCCGGCTGGGTCGTGGATTCCTTCCTGGAAGGAATGAAGCAGGCTGCTCCGGATATGGTCCATTCCGCAGTCTATTCCTTCAGCGAGGCAGAGGCCAAGATGTTCTCGGAAAAGCACGGCATCACGACGATTTTTACAGACCTGGAAAAACTCGCCAAGAGCGATGAAGTGGATGCGGTCTATATCGCCAACCCCAATGCCCTGCACTATCAGACGGCTAAAATCCTGCTGGAGAACGGCAAGCACGTCCTCTGCGAGAAAACCTGCGTGGTAACCAGCGAGCAGCTGAAAATTCTCTACGAGATCGCAGATAAGAACGGTGTCATCTTCATGGAGGCCATGAAGGGCATCTATATGCCCGAGATGCAGGTCATCAACGAGGCGATGAAAAAGCTGGGCGATATCCACATGGTCAAGCTGGATTTCTGCCGCTACTCCTCCAAATACCCGGAATACCGCGAAGGCGGCACGCCCAACATCTTCAACCCCAAAATGGCCGCCGGCGGCCTGATGGATATGGGCATCTACCTGGTCTACCCGGCCATCTACTGGTTCGGTGTGCCCAGCAAAATCGCCGCAGATGCGGCTATCCTGCGCACGGGCGCGGATGCCTGCGGCACGGTTCTGTTCCACAGCGCGGGCAATGTGCATATCACCATGTCCTATGGCAAGGCCAGCACCTCGCATCATGAGAACCTGATCATGGGCGACCTCGGCGTCATCCATATGGACAGCGTCGAGCGCTTCGACAACTGCTATATCGAGTATTTCGACGGCAAGAAGGAGAATCTCATCACCAGAGACCTCTCTGTCAACCCCTGGGGCCCCGAGACCAAGCAGTTCTATGATTTCATCACGGATCCCAGCACGGCCGAGCGCTATGAGCAGTCCAAGGTGCTGACGACGCAGGTCATCGCGGCTGTCGAGGAGATTCGCGATCAGGCGGACATCAAGTTCCCCGAAGAGTGCTATAAAGCCTAAGAGAAATAAGGAGGAGATAACATGCCTTTCATTGAAGTAAAAACAGCAAAGAAGCTCAAGAGCGATGCAAAGCTTGCCATCAAAGAGGGAATCGGCGCGAGCATTTCCCTGCTGCCCGGCAAGGCGGAAGAAAAGCTGATGATGAGCATCCAGGATGCGCAGCCGCTGTATTTCCGCGGCGAAGAGAGAGATAACTGCGCGTTCGTCGAAGTGCGCATCAAGGATAAAGCGGCGCTGGAGGATAAGGCAAACCTCACCGTCGCCATCTACGACGTGCTCGAGCAGAAGGCCGGCATCGCCAAAGACGATGTCTATCTCTGCTTCATGGAGTTCGAGAACTGGGGCTCCAGAGGCGTGCTCAAATAAGAAGCGCGGGGTTTTCCCTAAAAAAGAGCTGGCAGTATTTTCTGCCAGCTCTTTTTATACCCGAATGATAGGGCCGTGGAAATTGCTATCGCCGCACGCGGCGCTGGAGGCTGGTTTGTCAGGGAGCACATGCTCGCACAGGTTGTGCCTACGCACGGCGCTCCACTCGATTGCTGGGAATATGGGGAGTGCCAGTTCCGCACGCGATGTTGCCGGCCAGCTTGCCAGAGGGCAAATGCTCTCTCGTGCTGTGCCGCCAAGGTCAAGGGCGCTTTTTCAACATGGGGTTTCACTCCATACCCCATATTCGACCAAGTGAACGGGCAGGAGCGCTGGGCCTGCGCGCAAGCCTGGCGCTTCCCGCATCCTGGCAGTTGAGGCCGCCTTCCGCAGGAGCCGGCAAACTATCCCTTTCCCAGTAATGGGGTATGGGGCTCTGCCCCATGTTTGCCATTGGCCTTTCCCTTTTGAGAAGAAAACCCAACAGCCCGCGCACAAGCTTGGCGCTTCCCGCCATCCATTGAGCCAGGTATCGGGGTATGGGGCTTTGCCCCATGATTACTCATTGTCCTTGACCTTTTTGCACGCCCTCGCCTCTCTCCTACCCGCCAGCCGAGCGTATCCCCTTCCCAGAAAATAGCCGCCCAGCATACCTAGCGCGTTGAAAATCAGGTCGTCGATGTCCGTCGCCCGAGGGAGCAGCAGCTGAAACAGCTCAATGCCCAGTGAAATCCCCGCACCTGCCAGAAGATATTGCCACCACGCCCCGCCAAAACAGCGCTGAGCCAGAAAACCCATGGGCGTGAACAGGAAGAGATTGCCAATCAGCGCCACCAGCGCGCCGCCCCCGAGATATTTCAGGGAAAAGCCCAGATAACGCAGGAAATTTCCAGGAATTGGCTGTACTCCGGCATTATGCGGCCCAAAGCTGCCGTCGGGGTAGGAAAAGCGGATTCCGTGGAAGAGGCTGATTTCGGGCAGCACGGTAATCGCCAAAACAAATAAGGCATAGAGCGCCAACAGCCCCAGGCAAAGCTCGCGCCTAAACTCCATGGGCTTTTTCCGGCGCAAAAGCAGGCATCCCCGGGCCAGCAAATAGAGCGGAACGAAAACAGCCAGATAGGGCAGCATGAGCTGTGCATATTTTTCGAGATAGAATAGAATCTTGTCCAAAAAGGCATCCTCCAAAGCGCGTTGTATACGTCCAGTATAGCAGAAAAGGGCGGAGGGCAGGCATTCTTTGGCAATTCTTAAAAAAGGATTCTGCGCATTTTTATAAATTTGCCAGGCATGGAAGGGGCGCGTCCATCTTCTCCCAAAAGGCCGCGCCCTATTTGACAGCGCCGTCCGTTTTGTTTTACAATGTGCATAAGAGTTTTTGTAATTATTTGATGTTTTATGGAGAAGAGAATGGAAAATCAGCAAACGCTGCCAAAGCGCAAGCGTCGTTTTGGTGATCGAAACGACGGCCGCCGGGTGCGTACCCGCGGGCCGATGGAGGGCGTCGCGGCCTATATCATGAAAGACCGGATCGGCTCCTCCAACTATGTCAGGGATACCATCGAGATGGAGCCCATCGAGGAATATATCCGCCAAAAGCGCAAAGAGGGCAGGGAAATCAGCCTGATGCACCTGATCATCGCGGCATATGTGCGCCTGGTGGCGCAGCGCCCGGCCATCAACCGCTTTATCTCCGGGCAAAAGACTTTTACCCGGGATGACTATGTGGAAATCGTGCTGACCATCAAGAAAGAGATGCGGCTGGATTCGCCGGATACCGTCGTCAAAATCACAGTGGGCAAGGATGCCACGGTGTTCGATATCGAGGAGCAGCTCAACAAAGTCATCACAGACTATCGGGATAACCCGGGCGGTGGCTTTGATAAGACGGCCGGCGCGCTCAAGAAAATCCCTGGCCTGCTGCTCAAATTCGCGGTTTGGCTGCTCAAGTTCATGGATTATTTCGGCTGGCTGCCCCGGGCGCTGACCAAAATCAGCCCCTTCCACGGCTCCTTTTTCATCACGAGCATGGGCTCGCTGGGCATCCCGCCCATCTATCACCATCTGTATGATTTTGGCAACGTCCCGGTGTTCTGCTCCTTTGGCGCCAAATACAAGCGCTGGGAGATGGACCGGGATGGCAATGCCAAAGAGCGCCACTATGTGGATTTCACGTTCGTAACCGACGAGCGCATCTGCGATGGATTCTATTTCGCCTCCGGCCTGCGGCTGCTCAAAGCGATGCTGCGCCGTCCCGAGGCGCTGGAGCTTCCGCCCAGCGAAATTGTGGAAGATATTGAATAAAGCGGGGTAGGGAAAATGGAACGCAGAGATAAAGTAAACTACTATCTGGATCTGGCCGAGGTCGTCGCCCAGCGGGGGACTTGCCTGCGCAGGCTGTATGGCGCAGTCATCGTCAAGAACGACGAGGTCATCTCCACGGGCTACGTCGGCGCGCCGCGCGGGCGCAAAAACTGCTCGGATATCGGCTTTTGCATCCGGGAGAAACTGCAGATTCCAAGGGGCCAGCGCTATGAGCTCTGCCGGAGCGTCCATGCCGAGGCCAACGCCATCATCAGCGCGCCGCGGCACGAGATGATCGGCAGCTCGCTTTACCTGACGGGCATCGAGGTAAGGAGCGGGGAATATGTGCAAAACTCCTCCAGCTGCTCCATGTGCAAGCGCATGGTCATCAACGCCGGCATAAAGACGGTCTATATCCGGGATACCAAGGATAGCTACCGCGTGGTCGACGTCGCCAAAGACTGGATCGAAAACGACGAATCCCTGGAAGGAACCATGGGGTATTAGCCCTTTGCCGGCCTGCGGACGTGCCCGCCCGGCAGTGCACTGCCTTATCGGGGCAGAGGAGGAGCGTGCAGTGAGAGGAATCATCTTGTTTCAATCCAAATACGGCGCCACGGCCAAATATGCAGGCTGGCTTTCCGAGGAGACCGGCTTTGCCTGCGTGGAAACCAAAAAAGCCCGGGCAGAAGACCTTGGGCAGGCCGATGCGCTGATTCTCGGCGGCGGCATCTATGCCTCTGGAATCGCCGGATTATCCTTTCTGAAAAAGAATTGGCAGCTGCTGAAGGGCAAGCGGGTGGTCGTGTTTGGCGTGGGCGCTTCGCCGTATGAGCCGGCGGCATTTGAGCAGATCGTCCAGCACAATATGAAGGGCGAGCTCGCGCGCATTCCCTGCTGCTATTGCAGAGGGGCGTGGGATCTGGCGCGCATGAGCTTTGTGGATAGAAATCTGTGCAAAATGCTGCGCAGGGCGGTCGGCAAGAAAGACCCTGCGGATTACGAGGCTTGGGAAAAAGCGCTCATGGCAGCCGGGGATGCCCCCTGCGATTGGACGGATAAAAAATATCTCGAACCCATTTTAAATGAATTGCGCCGATAGAGCGGCGCCGCATGAAATAAGCTCCGCGGCCGTTTTGGCCAGCGGAGCTTGCTTATTTTTTGGGGTGGCATTTGGGATTGCCTGAAACAGCGCCATGCAGACGGGCCCTATTTCTCTATATGGATTTTTGGGGTTTTTTATACTGGGGCGGCATCTCCTTCCGCCTTGTTATGCTCTCGCTGTTTTTGTGCAGAGCATCGTATCAAAATGCCTCTAAGCCCTTGCCCTTTCCTACTTCTTCAAATTAGCCCGCAGGCGCATCTGGTGATCCAAAATGCGTTTGCGGATGCGGATGCTTTTGGGGGTAACCTCCACGAGCTCGTCGTCCTCGATGAACTCCAGGCTCTCCTCCAGGCTGAAAATCCGGGGCGGCGTCAGGCGCAGAGCGTCGTCGCTGCCCGAAGCCCGGATGTTGGTCATGTGCTTGCGCTTGCAGACGTTGACGACGATGTCGTCGCCCTTGGGCGAACAGCCGACCACCATGCCGCCATAGACCGGCGTGCCCGCGCCGATGAACAGCGTGCCCCGATCCTGGGCGTTATACAGCCCGTAAGTAACGGCCTCGCCGCTCTCAAACGCGATGAGCGAGCCCAGCGCGCGCTTGGAAATCTCGCCTTTATAGGGCTCGTAGCCCTCGAAAATCGTGCTCATGATGCCTTCGCCCTTGGTATCCGTCAGAAAATCATTGGAATAGCCAAATAGGCCGCGGGAGGGGATGAGGAACTCCAGCTTCATGCGGGAACCCGCCTGGTGCATATGCTGCAATTCGCCCTTTCTGGCGCTGAGCTTTTCGATGACGCTGCCCACCGATGCCTCGGGGACGTCTGCCACCAGCCGCTCAATGGGCTCGCAGCGCACGCCGTCGATCTCCTTATAGAGCACCTTTGGCGCGCTGACCTGCAGCTCGAAGCCCTCCCGGCGCATGGTCTCGATGAGGATGGAGAGGTGCATCTCGCCCCGGCCCAGAACCCGGAAGGAGTCCGCCGAATCCGTATCCTCGACGCGCAGGGAAACGTCTTTCTTGAGCTCGCTTTGCAGCCTATCCCGGATGTGGCGGGAGGTAACCAGCTTGCCCTCGCGGCCGGCGAAGGGGCTGTTGTTGACCGAGAAGGTCATCTCCACCGTCGGCTCGGAGATTTTCACGAAGGGAATCGCCTCGATGTGATCCGGCGCGCAGATGGTGTTGCCGATGTTGACGTTTTCGATGCCCGAGAAGCAGACGATGTCCCCGGCTTTTGCCTCGGCAACCTGCTGGCGACCCAGGCCGTCGAACTGGTAGATGGCCGTCAGCTTGGCCTTGCCGGCGATGGAAGCGTTGTGATGGTCGCAGAGGGCGACTTCCTGCGCCTGGCGGATCGTGCCGTTTTCGATGCGGCCAATGGCCAGCCGGCCGACGTAGTCGTTGAAATCGATGGAAGAGACCAGCACCTGAAGCGGCGCCTCCGGGTCGCCTTCGGGCGGGTCGATATGGCTCACGATGGATTCAAACAGCGGCTTCAAATCCGTTCCCTTTTCCCGGGAATAGAGGCTGGCCGTGCCCTCTCTGGCCGAGCAGAACACAACCGGGCTGTCCAGCTGTTCGTCGCTGGCGTCCAGCTCCAGCAGCAGCTCCAGCACCTCATCCACCACGTCGTCCGGCCGGGCGTCGGGGCGGTCGATTTTGTTGATGACCACGACGATTTTGTGGTTGAGCTCCAGCGCCTTCTGCAAGACGAAGCGCGTCTGGGGCATGGGGCCTTCAAAGGCATCCACCACCAGCAGCACGCCGTTGACCATCTTAAGCACGCGCTCCACTTCGCCGCCAAAATCCGCGTGCCCGGGGGTATCGACGATGTTGATTTTGGTGCCGTTATACATGGCCGCGGTGTTTTTGGCAAGAATCGTGATGCCGCGCTCCCGCTCCAAATCGCCGCTGTCCATGACGCGGTCATTCACCACCTGGTTTTCCCGGAACACGCCGCCCTGGCGGAGCATTTCGTCGACGAGCGTCGTCTTGCCGTGGTCGACGTGCGCGATAATGGCGATATTGCGTAAATCTTCTCTTCTCAAATTCTTCAGCCTTCTTTCAAAACTTATCCCACAGGGCGCCTGCCCCGTTAATATCAAAATTACAAATATTTATTTTACACTACTTCGGGCAAATATACAAGAAAAAAGCCTTGGATAAGGCGAAATTTTGACAAAAAGCGGGGCTGGCTGCCTTTGCCGAAAAAGGGGAGTAGGCAGAGCAGAAGAATTTTGCGCGCAGGGCCCGGTGCAGATGCCGCATTTGCATGGCGGGAAAAGGGCAGATGATTTTAGCTGTTTTTCTCCATTTGCCCTGCTAAGTAAAGGGGTATGGGGCGCAGCCCCATGATTAGGCGCCGCCCTTGACCTTCGCCCCTTGCTCATGCCGCGCAGACTACTTCTGCACGCCGTATGCAAAGGGCAGCAGCTCCCGGGCGGGAAGCTTTTTTTTGCTCACCGCAAAGATCCAGGATGACGGCGCAGTCCGGCATATAGTCGCAGAGCATCTGACGGCAGTTTCCGCAGGGCGGGAGAATCTCCTGCCCATCCTCTCCGCGCACGGCTACGATGGCCTCGAACTCCCGCTCGCCGTTTGTGATGGCGGCGCCGATGGCTACCTGCTCTGCGCACGCTCCATGCAGGGAATAGACGTTAACACCGGTATAAATTTTGCCGCTTTTGCACCGCACAGCCGCGCCTACGGTATGCAGGTGCGAGCTGGCGTCGTAGTTTTGGCGGATGGCCTCCTGGGCCGCGGCCAGCAGACGGCGATCCGAATCAGTTAAGGGGTGCATGATAAATCCTCCCAAAATTAAATGAATAAAAAAAGAGGCGGGAAATTCCCGCCCCTTTTGTGCACCTTACTCGAGGTTGTTGTGGTAGTACATGATGTCTTCGGTTTTGGCGCCGATTTTCTCCATGACGAACTTGCGGATGACTTCGTTGAGAGCGAAAGCGGCTTCGTAGTAGCCGGTAACTTCCGTATAAGCCATCTCTTCTCTCTGCTCGTCGGAAAGGCCCCAATCCATGCGCTCGCCAAGGCCCTTGTTCTTGGACTTGGAATTATCAACAGGCGGGCGGAACTCGTTTTTGAGTCTGGGAACCGTAACGTTGATATCAGCGATCTTGCCGATGATGGAAGCATCCGGAGCAGCGCCCGAGATGAGGGCGACTTTCAAGCCCTGCTCTTTTGCCTGCTGAGCCAGCACAGCGATGGTCTTGGTGTTGCCCGAGCCGGAGTTGATGATGAGCAGGTCGCCGGGATGCGCGGAAGGCGTGCCGTTGTCGCCGACGCAGAAGACAGTCTTGCCAATCTGGGACATATCCATGCCCAGGATGCGGATGATGTTGCCCGCACGGCCCCAGCCAGCGGTGAATACGCGCTTTGCTTCAGCGAGAGCCGTCGCAATTTCCTCGATCTGGGCGGGGTCAACCATATTTAGAATTTCAGAAATATTTTTGCCGGCACAATCCAGCATTTTCTTAGCGTCTAACATTTTAAATATTCTCCCTTCGCTTATTCAAGGCTGTTGTGGTAGTAGTGGACGCACTCAACCGTCTCGCCGATCTCTTCCATTACCTTGTGCTGGATGACTTCGTTGAGAACGAAAGCGATCTGGTAGGTAATTTCCATCTGCTCCAGCGTCATCTGCGCTCTCTCCTCGTCCGTCAGATCCCAGTTCTCGCGGGTGCCGGCGGTGCCTTTGAATTTTGGATCCTTCTGCGGCCGCTTCTCAGCCATGATTCTGTTCATGGGAGTATCGACTTTGGGGATAACGATGTTGTAATCCGCGATCTCGCCGATGATGGATTCTGCGCTGGTGGAAATCAGGCCAACCTCTGCGCCGAAATCTTTCGCTTCCTGGGCGATGATGGAGATGGTCTTGGTGTTGCCCGAGCCGGACATGACAAGAAGAATATCCCCCTCGTGGATGGAAGGCGTGTTGTTATCGCCAACGCGGTAAACCAGCTTGCCTACCTGAGACATATCCATGCCCAGAATGCCGGCGACGTTGCCCGCACGGCCCCAGCCGGAAACGAACACGCGGTTTGCTTTCGCGATTCCCTTTGCCATTGCATCAACTTGCGCCGGATCAATCTTGGAAAGCCCTTCCGCAACATGGTTGCCAGCCTGAATCAGAATTTGTTTGGTATCCATATTCTTTCTCCTTTGATTAGTTTAAG
Source organism: Christensenellaceae bacterium 44-20 (assembly GCA_041223705.1). Classification (NCBI taxonomy): domain Bacteria; kingdom Bacillati; phylum Bacillota; class Clostridia; order Christensenellales; family Christensenellaceae; species Christensenellaceae bacterium 44-20. The sequence goes on along the minus strand of JBCLQU010000001.1, from coordinate 1,275,892 downwards.
AAACCTTTTGATTCTTTTGTAACCTGGTACATTGCTATTATATCCTGTTTTTTCCTAAAAGACAAGCCCGGCGCATGGATTTTAAAGCGGCAGGAGCGCGAGAAAAAGAAAAACTGCGGCAGTCCTGCGTCTGGCCGGCGCGAAAGTTGCCCAGGCAATGAGGTTTGTCAATATTCTCCGAGGATGCCCATGCAAAACCCCCGGTAAGGCCGGGGGGGTTGCAGTTATCCACGAAATGATGCACAAATGTGGATAACTATTGGCAAATTCTTGTCAGTATCCTGTCAGTTTCGCGCGTTTTGGGGCGCCGGGAGCCGGAGAACCGCCGCTGCCTTGCCGGCTACAGAGATTTTCCCCAGCATCTTCTGCGGCGCACCTCGCGGTCTGCCCGATAGTAGGCAAACAGACCTTGAATATTGTAGTTGTTTTCCAGCTGCGGGCCAGTCTCGGCATAGGCAATGCCGTTTTTGGCGGCGTTTTTGGTAACTTCCCCCAAAAGCACGCAGGAGAGCCCAGTGTTGCGGTAGGCCGAATGCACGGCGACCAGATACATATCTAAAATTTTAGGGCGGCGGATGGCTTTTAGCAGATGCACGAAGCCAAAGGGAAGCAGCCTGCCCCGGTTTTTGCGCATGGCCTCGGCCATGCTGGGGGCGACCAGCCCGAACGCCACCAGCTTTCCCTGCGCATCCTGGATGACCGAGAGATAGTTTAGGTTGATGAGCGTCAAAAACTGGCCGGCATAGTAGGAAACCTGCTTTTCGCTGATGGGGACGACGCCGTAGAGCTTTTGGTATTCCGAGTTGACGAGATCGAAAATCTGGGGGATATAGGGCTTTAGCTCGGCCTTGCTGGCAAACTGGCGGACGGTGAAGCTGCCCTTTTGCAAAATGCGCTGGCAGATTTTATCCAACCGCTCCTGGTTGTGCCCATCCACATAGACGATGTGCTCGGTCCAGTCCACCTCTTTGCCGAAGCCCATGCGCCGCATGTGCTCCGCGTAGTAGGGGAAGTTGTAGTAGGTGATGAACATGCCCGGCCGATCGAATCCCTCGATGAGCATGCCCTCCTTATCCAGATCGCAGAAGCCGATGGGCCCGATGATGCGCTCCATGCCCTGCTCTCTGCCCCAGGCGGCGATGGTCTCCACCAGCGCATCCGCGACCTGCGCGTCGTCGATAAAATCCATGCGGGTGATGCGGATGGTGCGCACGCCCCAAATCTCGTTGGCCTTATGGCTGATGATGCCGCCGATGCGGCCGACGGTTTTCCCGTCCCGCTCGGCCAGGAAAAAGCGCATTTCGCAGTATTCGAAGGCCGGGTTCTTCTTTGGGTTCAGGTTTGCCAGCTCGTCGGAAAGCAGCGTGGGGATATACTGCGGCGTATCCCGGTAGAGCTGGTTTTGAAAGCAGATAAACCGCTTGCGGTCTTTGCGGGTCTGCACCTCTCGAATCGTTACCATGTTACAACATACCTCAAATAAAATAGAATAATAGCTGATATGACATAATTATACTATTTTCCCTACAAATAGACAAACTTTGTAGCAAAATTTTCGAGGTAAAAAAAGGCGCCGCCAGGGCGCCGGAAAGTGGCTATTCGGGCTGGAGCGCCATGCCAAAGAGCAGTTCCCGGGCGGTTTCCCCGGTGTTTGGATAAACCCGGGTTCCGGTGTCATCCTCCAATGCCATGCCAATTTTTTCCATTACACGCCGGGAAGCGGTGTTTCTGGCGTCGCAGTGCGCCGTCAGGCGGCGGAGCCCAAGGCCCCGGGCAAATTCCCGGATGGCCAGCGCGGCCTCGGTGGCAAAGCCCTGGCGCCAATGGCGTTTGTGCAAAATCCAGCCCAGCTCGCCGGCAGGCTCCTCCTCTTCCAAATAGAGGGAGACTGCGCCGATCTGCCGCCCGGCCAGCGTGATGGCAAATTCATAAAAGCGCGGGCTTTGCCTCTGCCATTCCTGCTCGGCGCAGAGCAGAAACTGCCGGGTTTGCTGGAGCGTGCGGTTTGGGAGCCGCAGCATATAGGCCGTGGTCTCGGCGTCCGAAGCATAGGCGTGCACGCTCTGCAAATCCCCTGTGCCCAGCGGCCGCAGAACCAGCCGCTGTGTCTGAATCTCGATTGGCATAGCCGCCCCCCTTACTCCTGCCGGAAGCGGATGACGCCGCCAACCAGGCTGTCCACAATGGCCAGCGACTGCACGTCTATCCCCATGCCGCGCAGCCTGTCGCCGCCTCCCTGGAATCCCTTTTCCACCGCGATACCCACGCCCGCAAGCTCTGCCCCGGCCTGGCCGAGCAGGTCGATGCAGCCCCGAAGCGCCTCGCCGTTGGCCAGAAAATCGTCTATCACCAGCACCTTTTCCCCCGGTTGCAGCCAGTCTTTGGAGACGGTCAGCATGACGGGCTTTTGGTAGGTATAGGAATAAATCTCGCTTTGCAGGAGGCCCCGGGCATCCAGATTGCCGGATTTGGCCTTTTTGGCAAACACCACGGGCAGGTTGCCGAAATACTGGGCCGCGATGCAGGCGACGGCGATGCCCGAAGCCTCAATCGTCAGGATTTTATCGATGCGCCTGCCCGAAAAGCGCCGGGCAAATTCCTGGCCAATCTGGCAGAGCAGGGAAATATCCAGCTGATGGTTTAAAAATCCGTCGATTTTCAGAATGTTTCCGGGCAAAACCTTGCCTTCGGATAAAATGCGGTTTTTGAGCGCCTCCATGGCCTTTCTCCTTTGCGAAATTAGTAAACCCATTATAGCATATTCCGGCAAAAAAGAGCGCGGCTTTGCGGTTTTTTTGCGGCAGGCAGGCGCGCCGCAAAAAAACGGGAACTTTTTTCCAAACGAGGCGTCTAAAAAGAAAAAGCCAAGGGAGGGAGAGGCATGAAAAAAGGATGGATGCCTAGAGGGTTTCTTTTGCTGGCGGCTTTGGTTTTGGCGGCCGCAGTGCTGTTTGGATGCGCGGCGCAGAAAGGCGCGCAGTATAGCTACAGCGGAGCGGATTCCAGCCCCGAAGCTCCGGCTGAAAATGCCGGAAGCGTGGTAGATGTGGGTTCCCAGGAGGGCGGCATTGCTGGCATGGGCGCGGGCAGCGCTTCGCAGAAGCTCATCTATATCGGAGAGATGGAGATAGAGAGCGAGCAGTTTGAGGCGGATTACGCGGCGCTCAAGGAGCAGGTTTCGGCCATGGGCGGCTATCTGGCCGGGGAGACGCTCTCGGGCACGGCGCCCGTGGCCTACGGCGACGCAGGCAGATACGGCGAGCTGGTGGCCCGCATCCCGACCGAGCGCTTCCAGGCCTTTTTGGACGACGCAGACAGCCGGATGGATATCGTGCGCCGGCATGTGGATGTGCAGGATATCACCGAATACTATTACGACAACGAGGCGCGCATCGAGCTTTTGGAGACGCGCTATGCCAAGCTGGAGGAGCATCTGCGCTCGGCAGAGCGGATGGAGGATATCATCGCGCTGGAGCAGGAGATGAGCGAGATTTTATCCGAGCTGGATGAGCTCAAGGGGACGCGCCGCCATCTGGATCATCAGGTGGAGTATTCCACGCTGACCATTGAGGTCCGGGAGGTCGTCCGCTCTTCTGGCGTGGCGACGTCTAGGAAGGGCGTGGGCAGCCGCATGGGCGAGGCCTTTAACGGAACACTGCGGGCCATCGGCGTGTTCTTTGAAAATGCCGCCGTCTTCCTGGTGGGCGCGTTGCCGCTGCTGCTCGTTCTGGCAGTCATCGCGCTGGCCGTGCTGCTCTGTGTGCGCGCGGGCAAAAAGCGCCGGGCAAAGAAATTGCCGAGCCAAAAAGAGAGCGCGGAGAAATAAAGGAAAATCCATGGCCGACGGCTGCGCCGGCCGCACAAAATGGGGGAGGCAGAAGATGAAAAAGATAATTGTGGCGATGGTATGCATCATGCTTGCGTTTTCCTTCGCAGGCTGCGGGGCCAAAGAGCAGGCAAAAGACCTTGCAGATAAGGCCGGGGCTGAGAAAACGGCAGGGGAGGGCAATGCGGCTGCCGGCGGAGATGCTTGCCCGGCAGTTATGGTTGGCGGCACCGTTTACTATGATACGGGGTGCAAAAGTAGCGCCCATAGACGCTGCGGCGTGATGGACGGCGAAATCACGGAGGAATGCGGCGGCGCTGAAATCCCGGCAAAAAATGGCCAAAGCAATTTTGGCACTGGGTATGGCTATCAGTACGGCGCCGAAGGAACCATAGAAGTGCTGATGGATGATGGAAATTGGTATATCTTTGCGACAAAAGAAGTCAAAGATGCAGGGAGCTATCGCTGAGGGCAGGAGCGCTTAGCAGGCGGGCAGCCGCGGCCGGTTTCAAACAGGCCGCGGCTGTTTTCATGCCAGCTTATTTTCCTGTATACCCCCCGCGAGCGGTGGAAAGGAAGGAAAAGCCGTTTTGGTGCGCGGAGGCGCGGTTTCCAGAGAGGGCGAACCCCGGCGCCCGCACCTGTTTTCTTGCGCAAAAAACACCCGCGGGCTATGGAAAGGCAGAAAAATTTGCTGTATCATAAAGCTGGGGCGCATCTGCGCCGGGAAGGGAGCGTATGGGGTTGTTTCAAGAAAAAAAGAAGCTGATCCTGCTTTGCTGTGCGGCGGAGCTGGCGGTGATCGCGCTTATCGCCCTGGCCTGCCTGTTCGAAAATTTCATATACTATCTTTTCTATAACCTGCTCTATGGACTTGCGGTGAGCGTGCTGCTCCCGCTGTGGGTGATTGCAGAAAAGGGAGAGGGCCTGGAGGAAATGGGCCTGAAAAAGCTGGGCGGCCGCCAGGTTCTGGTGCTATGCGCCTTTTGCCTTTTCTCGGTGGGCGGGCAGGTCGTTCCCAAGCTGGCGGCAGGGGAGAGCCTGCGCTGGGAGAGGCTGCCCGTGGCAGTCCTGCCGCTCATGATGACGACGTTCTTTGAAGAGTTTTTCTTCCGGGGCTTTGTCCAGACGCGCCTGGAGAGACAGTTTGGGAGCGCGGCCGCGGTGGCGGCCTCTGGCCTGCTCTTTTCGCTCTACCATTTGGGGTATCCGGGCTTTCGGAGCGCGGGAGATCTGGCGCTGCTTTTCGCAGTGGGAGTCGGCTTTGCCCTGGCTTTCCGGCTCTCGGGGAACAACTTCTTTGTCTCCTATTTTGTCAACCTGCCCAATGCCTTTCTCACCTATATCCTAAAGCAGGAGCAGTTTCCGCATATGACGGCGCAGAGCACGGTCTGGGCAGGAGCGGCCATCGCCGCCCTGGCCGCGGTTCTGCTGTTTTTCGCAAAGCGCCGGCAGGCCATGAGGGAATAGACGGAGGAGAAAACACATGGAAATTCGCAAAGCGCAGGCGGAGGATTTCGCCTTTTTATCAGAACACGATGGGCATATCGCCCCGGATGAGCTGGAGGCGCAGATAGAGCGGGGAAGAATTCTCATTGCGCAGGAGGGCGGCCGGCGCATCGGCTGGCTGCGCTGGAACCTGTTTTGGGACAATACGCCCTTTTTGAACCTGCTCTTTCTGATGGAGGAGCACAGGAAAAAGGGCTATGGCAGGCAGCTCATGCAGGAATGGGAGCGCCGGATGGCCGCGCAGAGCTTCGGCCTTTTGATGACCTCCACGCTCGCCAGCGAGCAGGCGCAGCATTTTTACCGCGCCCTGGGTTACCGGGATGCCGGGAGCCTGCTTTTGGAGGGGGAGGCCTTGGAGATTATCTTTACGAAGGAACTTGGGAGAAATAAGCCATGTTTGAAATGATGCAGCTGCTCCAATATCCGCAGGGAACCTGCGATGCCAAAATTGCAGAGGAGATCCTCGCTCTGGAGGATACCGCATGGCCGGCAGATGCAGACGCCGTTTTCCCTTCCGCCCCGGAGACCTATTTCACCTCGTTTCTCTGGATGCAGGGCAGCAGGGCGGTTTGCCATGTCGGGATCAGGAAAAGCGCGCTGAACCATAAGGGGGAAAGCTATCTGGCATATGGGCTGAGCGAAGTGGTAACGCACCCTGAGTATCAAAGGAGGGGGCTGGCCTCCCGGGCAATCCAAAAGGCGGCCGATTTTATGCTCACGCAGGCGCCCGATCTCAGCATTTTTACCTGTGCGCGGGAAAAGACCGGCTTCTATGCAGGATGCGGATGGGAAGAGATGCCCGGCGCGTGCCTCGTCGGCGGGACAAAGCACAAGCCCTTTCGCAGCGACAGCCTGAATCTGGTAACTATGATGGCGTTTTTCTCCCCTAAAGCCAGGCGGCATAGAGCGGATTTCGAGCATGGAGATATCGTGCTTGAGCTGGGCGAAAACCAGCTCTGGTAAAAAAAGAGCAGTGCAGGAGGGCACTGCTCTTTTGCTTATGAGATGACTTGATAGCGCAGCCGAAGATAGGAATCCCGCAGAACTTCTGCGGGATTCAGTTTTAAGATGCCAGCTGGGAGAGCACAGAACCCTACCGCGTACGCCGGCGCCAACAAACAGCCCGCCCAAAGGCAAATCGTCTTTGGGCGGGCTGTTTGATAGACTGCAAAACCTTTTAAATTTTCTCTTTTTCCAGCGTCAGCTTATACTCGATGGAATCCGAGAGCGCCAGGAAGCTGGCCTCCAGAATATCCGAGGAGACACCCACCGTCCGCCAGGTCCGCTGGCCGTCTGTGGATTCGATGAGCACGCGCACGCCGGCGGCCGTCGTCGCATCCGATTCCAGCACGCGGACTTTATAATCCGCCAGCCGCATATCCGCCAGGCAGGGGTAGAAGGGGATGAGCGCCCGCCGCAGGGCCAGATCCAGCGCGTGCACCGGGCCGTTGCCCTCGGCGGAAGTCAGCGAAGATTCCTGCCCCACCCGCACCTTGACGATGGCCGAAGAAGGGGAAAGCTGGGCAAACAGCGGGTATTCGCCGATGATTTTATAGTGATCCAGCGTAAAGAATTTCTCCTGCAAATGCAGGCAGCGGCGGATGAGCAAATCCAGGCTCTCCTCTGCCGCCTCGAACTGATAGCCCGCGAACTCCATGCGCTTGAGCTGATCCATGATCTCGGCCAGCTTGGGGGAATTTTTGGAAATTTCCGGCTGATAGCGCCGCACCAGCCGCAACAGGGAGGATTTGCCCGAAACCTCGCCCACCAGCCGCCGGCGTTTGTTGCCCACAGCGCCCGGGGAGATGTGCTCGAAGCTGGCGTGCAGCTTGTTGACGGCATCCACGTGCATCCCGGCCTTATGCGCAAAGGCCGCCGAGCCGACATAGGGCAGGCTGCCGGGCAGAGAGAGGTTGGCCGTATCCGCCAGCGCCCGGCAGACGCTGGTCAGGCGCTCCATCTGCTCGGGCGGGATGCAGGCATAGCCGGCCTTGAGCTGAAGGTTGGGCAGAATCGTCGAGAGATTGGCGTTGCCGCAGCGTTCGCCGAATCCCAGCAGAGTCCCCTGCACATGCGCCGCCCCGGCAAACACCGCCTGCATGGTGCCCGCCACGGCCAGACCGGAATCGTTGTGGCAGTGAATGCCGATTTTGTGCCCCGGGAATTTTTGGCAGACCAGCGCCGTGATTTCGCCGATTTGCTCTGGGAAGGTGCCGCCGTTGGTATCGCAGAGGCAGAGGGTATCCGCCCCGGCTTCGGCCGCCGCACTCAGCACGCGCAGGGCGTAATCCGGGTTTTCCGCAAAGCCGTCGAAGAAATGCTCGGCGTCGAAGATGACCCGCCTGCCCGCCTGGTGCGCAAAGCCCACGCTGTCCGCGATCATGGCGAGGTTCTCCTCCGGCGAAGTCTCCAGCACATGCGCCACATGCAGAGCCGAGGCCTTGCCGAAGATGCAGACGGCCGCCGTTCCCGCCGAGAGCAGCGCGGCCAGCGCCGCATCCTCCTGCGCGCGGGTGTGCTTGCGGCGGGTGCTGCCAAAGGCGACCAGAGCAGAGCCGCCCAGAGCGAGCTTTTGCGCTTCGGCAAAAAACTCCGCATCTTTGGGGTTGGAGCCGGGGTTGCCTGCCTCGATGAGCGGGATGCCCAGCTTTGCCAGCTGACGGGCGACGGCCAGCTTATCGCTCAGCGAGAAGGAGATATCCGCGCCCTGGGCGCCGTCGCGCAATGTGGAATCGAGTATTTCCAGCTTCATTGCGCCACCCCGAGAGAAAGCAGCTTGTTGAGCGCGTGAATATAGGCCAGAACCGAGGATTCCAGAATATCAAAGGAGAGGCCGCGGCCGGAAACCGTGCTGCCCCCGGCCGAGACTTTGACGGTAACCTGGCCCAGAGCATCCTGCCCTTCGGTAACCGAGTTGATGGAGTAATCCTCCAGCTTCATCTGAATGGGCGAGAGCGAATCGATGGCCTGATAGGCCGCCAGCACCGGGCCGCCGGCCTGGGCCGCGGCCGTCTTGCGCTCTCCGTAGACCTTCATGGTGATCATAGCCATGGAATCTTCCTGGTTGCCGCTGACGATTTTATAGTTCTCCAGCTCAAAGACTTTCTTTGTCTGGGAGATGGAATCCACCAGCGCCTCGACGTCGAAATCCGTGATGTATTTTTTCTTGTCGCACAGCGCCTTGAACTGGGAGAACAGCCCTTCGGCGACTTCTTCAGGCAGGCGATAGCCCAGGGTGGAGAGCCGCTCCAAAAAGGCGTGCCGCCCCGAATGCTTGCCCAGCACGATGTTGTTTTCCGTGATGCCCACATCTTCGGGGGACATGATCTCGTAAGTCTCCCGGTTTTGCAGCACGCCGTGCTGGTGGATACCGGATTCATGCGCAAAAGCGTTCGCGCCGACGATGGCCTTGTTTGGCGCGATGGGCTGGCCGATGATCCGGGCCAGATGCCGGCAGGTGCGGAAAATCTGGCGAGTCTCGATGCGAGTCTGCGCGCCATAGCGGTCGCTCCGGGTTTTGAGCGCCATGACGATCTCTTCTAACGATGCATTGCCCGCCCGCTCGCCAATGCCGTTGACCGTGCATTCCACCTGCCCCGCCCCGGCGGCGACTGCTGCCAGAGAGTTGGCGACGCCCATGCCCAGGTCGTCGTGGCAATGCACAGAAAGGCAGGCTTTCTCCATGCCCTCCGTATGCGAGAGCACATAGCGCACCAGCTCCTCCATTTCGCTGGGCGTGGAATAGCCGACGGTATCCGGGATATTGACGGTGCCGGCGCCGGCCTTGATGGCCAGCGAAAGCGCCTGGCAGAGGAAATCCTTATCGCTTCGGGTGGCATCTTCCGCGGAAAATTCCACATCCGCGCAGAGGTTTCTGGCATAGGCCACGGACCGCTCAATGCTCTCCAAAACCTGCTCCGGGCTCATATGCAGCTTATATTGCATATGCAGCGGGGAAGTTGCCAAAAAGACATGGATGCGCGGATGCTCCGCCTTCCGCAGCGCCTCCGCCGCGGCGTCAATATCCTTTTGCACGCACCGCGCCAGGGATGCGATGCCCACGCCCTGCACTTCCCGGGCGATGCGCTGAACGGATTCAAAATCTCCCGGGCTGCTCACGGCAAAGCCCGCCTCGATGATATCCACTTTGAGCCGCGCCAGCTGCCGGGCGACTTTGAGCTTTTCATTCAGGTTCATGCTGCATCCGGGGGATTGCTCCCCATCCCGCAGCGTGGTATCAAAAATTTTAATTCTCTTCATGCTCTTCCCTGTCATCCAGCGCCAGATAGCGCTCTCCTCTCTGAAGTCCTGCGATGCCCGTCCGGGCGATCTCGATGATGCCGTATTCCTCCAGCAGGTTTAAAAGCGCGTTGTTGGTCTCGCTCTTGTTTGTGGCCTCGATGGTGGCGGTGGTGGGCGAGAGATCCGCGATTTTCGCATGGAACACGTTGCAGAGCTCGATGATGCCCGCCCGGCTGCCCGCTTCTGCGTGCACTTTGACGAGCATCAGCTCCCGGAACACGGCCGAGCCCTGCTCAATCTCCGCAATTTTTTCCACTTCCACCAGCTTGCCCAGCTGTTTTTTGATCTGCTCCAGCGTGGCCTCGTTGCCGTAGAGCTCGATGGTCATGCGGGAATAGCGGCGGTTGAGCGTCTCCCCGACGGTCAGCGACGAGATGTTGTATCCCCGGCGGCCAAACAGGCCGGAAACCCGGGCCAGGACGCCGGAATTATTCTGCACCAATACCGACAGCACGTATCTTCTTTCCATGTTTCCCACTTTCTATCCTTTTTCCATGATATGCCAGCGCTATGCCGGCTGATTTTTGGCAATTTGGCAGGCGATGAGCGCCGGGCCGCCCGAGGCCAGCGCCTGCGCCAGGGCCTGCTCGGCTTCCTGCCGGGTTTTGGCGGCAAAGCCCGGGATGCCCAACGCCTGGGCCAGGGCGGGGTAGTCCACTCCGCGGTCGAAATCCGCCTGGGAGAGGTGCAGGTGCGCGTTTTTCTGAAGCTGGCGCACCATGCCCAGCGAGCGGTTATCTAGAACCACCTCGATGATGGGCAGGTTGTAATAGGCGGCGGTGGAAAGCTCGGCCATGTTCATGAGAAAACTGCCGTCGCCCGAGATGTTGACGATGCGCCGGCCGCTGGCCCGGGCCGCGCCGATGGCCGCCCCCAGGCCAAAGCCCATGGCCCCAAGGCCGCCCGATGTGATAAAGCGCTGGTGGCCGGAAATTTCCAGATGCTTGGCCGCCCAAATCTGGTGCTGGCCGACTTCCGTCGTGTATATCTGTTCGCTTCCCGCCAGCGCCGAAAGAGTTTTCAGCAAAAACTCCGGGGTCAGCCGCTGGCCGCCCTGGCCGCCCGGCCGCGCCTTTGGGGGAACCGCCAGGCCGGGCGCTTTGGCAGGGCACAGCGGGAGCAGATGCTCCAAAATCTCCCGGGCATCGCCCATGAGGGCCAAATCCGCGTTCAGATTCTTGTTGATCTCGGCCGGGTCAATATCGATGTGCAAAACCTTGGCTTTGCGGGCCAGCGCCTTGGGGCGGGGGATGGTGCGATCCGAAAAGCGCGTGCCCACGGCGATGAGCAGGTCGCACTGCTCCAGCAGGGCGTTTGCGCCGGGCGTGCCGTAGACCCCTGCCAGCCCGGCAAACTGCGGGCAGCCATCGCAGCAGCCCGTGGCCATGAGCGTCTGAATGATGGGCGCCCCCAGCTTTTGCGCCAGCGCCGTGGCCGCGGCCTCTGCCCCCGAGTGCGCCGCGCCGCCTCCCAGCAGCAGCAGCGGCCGCTGGCTCTCCTCTATGAGAAAGGCCGCGCCGGCAAAATCCAGCGCATCCGCCAGCAGCGGGCGGGCAGGCGCTTTGGGCGCTTTGGGCGAAAACTCCGCCTTGGCCGCCGCAATATCCTGGGGAATATCCACCAGCACAGGCCCCGGCCTGCCGGATGCCGCGATGAAGAAAGCCTGCCGGATGGTATCGGCCAGCTCGCGGATATCCCCCACGATGAAGTTGTGCTTGGTAACGGGCATGGAGACGCCGTAAATATCGATCTCCTGGAAACTGTCTGTGCCGATCTGCGCCTTGGCGACGTTGCCCGTGATGGCGACGACGGGGGAGGAATCCATATACGCGGCGGAAAGGCCGGTGAGCAGATTGGTCGCCCCCGGGCCGGAAGTCGCCAGGCAGACGCCGACTTTGCCGCTGGCTCTGGCATAGCCGTCGGCCGCGTGGGCGGCATGCTGTTCGTGGGTCATCAGCGTGTGGCGGATTTGGCCGGCATATTCGTGCAGAGCCTCGTAGATGCCCAGAACCGCCCCGCCCGGATACCCAAAGACATCCCGCACGCCCTGTTCCAGCAGGCATTCTATGACGATTTGTGCGCCGCGCAGCAGCATATGCTCTCTCCTCCTCCCGCAAAATTGCCAGATCTGGCATTTTCTTTATGATAAACAAAATGCGCGGATTTTTCAACGGTTCTGGCCACAGTGCTGCAAGTTTTCTTTTGCCGCGCCCAAAACCTTGACTTAAAGGCCGCATATGGTAAAATGTGAGTGCAATCATCATTTCATTATGAAGGCGTTTGGGAGGAAAAAGATGGAATTCGAGAAAATTAAGGCGATTATCGCAGACAAAATGGATTTGGATCCGGATACGATTACAGAGCAATCCTCGTTCAAGGATCTGGAGATGGATTCTCTGGATATGGTGGAAATCGTCATGGATGTGGAGGATGAGTTCGATCTCACCATCGAAACCAGCGAAGGGCTGGAGACGATTGCGGATCTCATCGAGCTGATCCGCAGCCAGAACTAGCAGGGAGCGGAGAAGAGCCGGCAGATGCCGGCTCTTTTTTTGCGGCAAACCATGCGAAGGGGGCGCATGGCCGCCGGCAAAATTAGCGAAAAAGCGCGTTTTGCTCTATGCAAAAGCGGCGGGCTACTTTATAATGGAAGAGTATCATGGAGGAAATTATGAGTTTATCTTTTTCGCCGCTGCTTTCCAGCTCGGCAGGCAACTGCTCCTTTTTCGGGACGGAGCGCACCAAGCTTTTGGTGGATGCCGGAGCGGCGGGAGGCGCGATAGAGAAGGCGCTGGCCGAGATCGGGCAAAGCCCGGCAGAGCTTTCGGCGATTCTCATTACGCATGAACATATCGATCACATCCGGGGGGCGGGGGTGCTCAGCCGCCGGTATGGCATCCCGGTTTATGCCAACGAGAAAACCTGGCAGGAAATGCTGAAAAAAGTGGGGGAAATCCCGCCGAGAAACATGCGCGTCATCGACGATGCCGCCTTCTATATCGGGGAAATCTGCGTGCAGAGCGTGCCGCTCTCGCACGATGCGGCCGATCCTGTGGGCTATGCGCTGATGGCCGGGGGCAAGAAGATGGGCGTGCTGACGGATACCGGCCGGGTGAGCGAGGAGATGCTCCGGGCCATGGAGAAGGCCTCCATCGTCCTGCTGGAATCCAACCACGATCCCGAGATGCTCAAAGCCAGCCGCTATCCCTACCGCATCAAGAGCCGCATCGCCTCCTCCAAGGGGCACCTGAACAACGAGACTGCCGCGAGAGTCTGTATGCAGCTGGCCGAGCGGGGCGTGCGGGGCATCATCCTGGGGCACGTCAGCCGGGAAAACAACCACAAGAAACTGGCATACGATACTTCCCACTCCTTCCTATCCCAAAACGGCGTGCGGGTGGGCCAGGATATTGCGCTGGCCGTGGCCAGGAGAACGGGCGTTACCGGGTTTTATACCATCAAATAGAAAAGAGGAAGCAATGAAGATCCGCATTGTCTGCGTGGGCAAAATGAAGGAAGATTATTTTCTAAAAGCCCAGAAGGAATACGCCAAGCGGCTCTCGCGCTTTGCCAGGCTGGAGATCGTCGAGCTGGCCGATGAGCGCACGCCCGAGCGGCCCACAGAGCGGGAAAAGCAGAGCGTGCTCAAAAAAGAGGGGGAGCGCGTTTTAAAGGCCGCGGAAGGCTTCGATATTGTCAGCGTGCTGGCGGTAGAGGCCGAGCAGATGGATTCCGAGGGCTTTGCGGCAAAGCTTGGCGAAAAAGAGGCGCTGGGAAAGAGCGTCTGCTATGTCATCGGCGGCTCTCTGGGGCTGGCGGAGGAAGTGAAGAGGCAGGCGCAGGAAAAATTTTCCCTCTCTCGGCTGACATTTCCGCACCGCCTGGCGCGTATTGTTTTGCTGGAGCAGCTCTACCGCGGCTTCAAAATCTGCCATGGGCAGACCTACCATAAATAAGGGATTTTGGGCGGCTTCGCCTTTGAGATAGAGAGATTTGAGAGAAGAGGGGAAAAGAGAAAATGTTAAAGAAAAGCAACAAGCTTTTTGTCGCGCTGGGGTATCTGATCAGCCTGGTCATGGGAATGCAGACGGCCGGGTATCAGTATATCATCATCAGTATGCGCGATGAATTTGCGCTCACGAACGCGGGCATGGCTGTGCTGGGATCCGTGCAGTCTGTGGTCGGGCTGATGATGAGCTTTGCCTTCAGCCGCTTTATCGACAAAGTGGATAAGAGAAAGCTCATGTTTACAGGCGGGGCCATCTATATTCTGGGCTGCCTCTGCAACGGGTTTTCCTCGGGCGCGGGCATGACGATTGCCGCGCTGGTCATCGCGGGCATCGGCGGCAACGTGCTCTCCACGGCGCTCTACCCGGCCTTGACCAGCACAGACCCGCAGAACAGCAACAAATATACCAACATGCTCCAGGTGTTCTACGGCGCCGGCGCGATGATTGCCCCGGTGGCGCTCTCGGTTTTCATGGGCAATGGCGGCATGAACTGGCGGGGGCACTACCTGATCATCTCGGCCTCCATGCTGCTCATGCTGGCGCTCTCGTCGCTGGTGCGCCCCGAGACTTCCATGCGGCTGGAGCGGACGGTGCAGGTTTCCCAGCAGGCCGAGCGCCCGAATTTTGCCAAAATCTACCGGACGGCGGCGTTTTGGATGCTCAGCCTTTCCATCGGCTTTTATATGTGCATGGAGACCGGCCTGATGAACTACGCCCGGCAGTATTTTGAGGCGATCGACGATCCCAAAAGCGCTGGGCTTGCCATCTCGGTGGCCTGGGGGCTCATGCTGCCCACCCGGTTTATCGCCAGCAAGATGCGGCGGCATAAGGGCAAGATGGTCTGCATTAGCTTCCTGTTTGCCGGCATTGCCATGCTGCTCATGGCGGTTTTGCGCATCCCTGTGGTTTCGCTGCTCTGGTGCGCGGTTTTCGGGCTGTTTGCGGGCCCCGGCTGGCCGACCATCCTCTCCATTGGCATGGATACCTTCCCGCGCGAATCCGGCAAGGCCTATTCGCTCATCTGCATTGGCAGCGGCCTTGGGGCCATGCTGGGCAACCTGGCCGTGGGCAAGATGGTGGATATGGCGGGCATCGGGAACGCCTTCTATCTGGTGGCGGCCTTTGCGGCGGCCGGGCTGGCGACGGGCTATTTCGGCATCCGCGCCTCCTATCGGCAGAGAAAGCGGGATGACGAGATAGAAGCCGCCTTTTTGCAGGCACAGCAGGCGGAAGAATAAGAGGAAGAAACCATGAAAAAAGCCGAGAAGTATGTTCCAAGGTATGCCAAGGCCCGGGCAGAGGGCGGCCAGAGAGGGCGGGATGCCTTCTATATTTTCCTCTGCTATTTCACCGGGCTGGTAACGGGGTTTGAATTTGGCGGATACCAGTATATCTTTCTGGACGTCCGCATGGAGTTTGGCTTTACCAACACCATGATGGCCACGGTCAACGTCGTGCAGACGGTGGTCTCGCTGTGCGTCTCGCTGGTGCTCAGCGCCCTGCTGGACCGCCTCAATAAGCGCAGGCTGCTCTATACCGGTGCGGCGCTGTATTCCGCGGGGACGGCCCTCATGCTGGCGGCGGGCAATGCCTTCTGGTTCTTTGGCTTCAAGCTGCTGCAAGGCGTGGCCGGCGGTATGCTTCAGGCGGGCATCTTCCCGGCCATGACGCTCATTGCCCCAGAGAAAAGCGCCAAGCATGCCAGCATGGAGCAGGTCTTTTGCGGGGGAGGCTCTGTGCTTGCCCCGGTGATTTTGTCGTTTTTGCTGGGCAGCCAGCTGAACCTGCACTGGAAGACGCACTATCTGATTGTGCTGGCCGGGGGCATTTTCCTGGCCGCCGGCTTCTTCTGCTCCAGGCCCAGCGTGACGCGCTATCAGCAGGAGCATACTGATGGGAAAAAGGGTGCGCCTCTGCGCGGCGCCCTTCTCACGCTGCCCTTTTTGCTGGTGCTCTGCTCCAGCGCGCTGTATATGAATATGGAAACCGGCCTGATGAACTATGCCCGGGAGTTCTTTGAAGTCTCGGGAGCAGGGGCGCAGGCTGGGCTGTGCATCTCGCTCATCTGGGGCGCCATGGTGGTCTCCCGGTTCTTGGCCAGCCATATCAGGCAAAAAGGCCTGCTGGTGGTGGGCAGCTTTTGCGGGGCAGGCGCCTGCATCGCGCTGATGATTCTGATGCCCAGCCCCCAGCTGCTCCCGGTCTGGGCTGTGCTGCTGGGCTTTTTCGCCGGGCCGGGCTGGCCGACCATCCTGGGCATCGGCCTGGAAACCTATCCCCAGTATGCCGGCATGCTTTCCAGCGCAAATATGATGTTTACGAATATCGGCAGCATGGTAGGGGCGTTCGCGGTGGGCGCGGCTTCCGACCAGCTGGGCATGCAGACGGCCATGTGGGCGGCGGTGCTGTTTGCGGCGGCGGGCGCGGTAGTCGGCGGCGGCGCGGCGGCTGCGGCAGCGCGGCGCAGGGGCAAGGCGCAGGCATAAAAAGCGCGCAATTTGACAAATCCCTTGCAGGAAGCGTAAACTAACTAATTGTAGATTCATGCAAGGAGTGTTTTACATGCGCAATTCAAAAGGTCTCTTCAGCACGCTGGCCTATTTCACGATGTTCATCTTTGGCCTGCAGGTTTGCGGCCAGCAGTTCATTCTGCTGGATATCGCCGAAGAATACGGAATGAACAACACGGCGATGGGCGCGCTTTCCAGCATTGGCTTTATCGCCGGGCTCTGCTCGACGGTTCTGCTGGGCGGGCTCATCGATAAGAAAAATCAGCGCCTGCTGACGGCCGTCTGCACGGCGGCCATCGCGGTGGGCGGCCTGCTGGTGCTTTTGGTTCCCAATTTTATCGGGCTTGTCGCGGGGCTGACGCTCATGGGCTTCGCGGGCGCGCTGCTCCCGGCGATTGTTCCGGTCATGCTTTCCAAATACGACCCGGCGCACAGCAGCCGCTATGCCAGCATTTCCGAGATGTTTTACAGCGCCGGCTCTGTGGCCGGGCCGCTGGTCATGGCGCTTGTGCTCGGGCAGGGCGGCTCCTGGCGGGCGCTGTATATCGCGGTTACGCTGGTCTCTGTGCTTGTGGCGGCGGGAATTTTCTGGATGCACTCCCCGGCAGTGGGCGTGCAGGATGCGGAGCAGGGCATCAGCATACCTAAAAACGCAGGCTCTTTCCTATCCGTGCTGACGCCGGCCGGCCTACTGCTCTTGGCATGGGGCTTCGCGTATTCCTCGGTGGAATCGGGCATCAACAGCTATGCCAAGCCCTATTTTACGGAAGCCTATCCCAATGCGCTGGCCGCCTCCACGACGATTGCCATCGTGGGCATCGGCATGGTGTTCTCGCGCCTGCTTGCCAGCAAAATCCATAAGAAAAAGGCCGAAGTTGCGGCGGCCTGCTGCCTGGGCGGCGGGCTGATGGCGCTGCTGATGGTGCTGGTGCCCGGCGCGTGGAGCTCGTATCTGTGGTGCATTTTGTTCGGCATCATCGCGGGCCCGGCCTGGCCGCTGGCGATGAGCGTCGCCATCGATTCCTTCCCGGAAAATCCCGGGCGCATCAGCACGCTGCTCCTGGTGGGCAGCAGCGTCGGCGGGGCAACCGTCGGCGTCTTTATGGGGATGCTGGCAGACGGCATCAGCCTGCGGGCCTGCTTCCTCTATCCGGCGGCAATGGGTCTGCTCTCCATGGCGCTGCTGCTTCTGGTGAGCGCCATGAACCGCAAAAAGAAAAAAGAACAGGCCGCATAGCAAAACTGCGGCCCGATGTGCAGAAAAGGAGAAATGCTTTGGAAGATTCCGCTCCCGCGCCCAAAAGGCGCGCAAAATTTCAGGTAAAGTCCAATCGGCTGTATACGCTCATTCCCTATCTCATCTCGTTTTTGCTGGGGTTTTCCATCGCCGGGTATCAGTTCTCGCTCTCGGATATTTCCAGGGAGTTTGGCATGGGCAATTCGGGCATGGGCGTCATCGCCACAGCCCGGGCCATCGGCATGATTTTGCTGCCGCTTCTGGTCTCCTTTTTTGCAGATAAGCTGCCCAAAAAGCGCATCGCGCAGATTTTTGGCTGGCTGTATGTCGCCTTTTCCCTGCTGATGGGCCTGGGCGGCGGGAATTTCTATATCGTCCTGCTCAGCGTGTTTTTCATCTATTCCTGCTCGACGACGCTGTATGCCTCGCTCGTCATCATTCTGGCCGAGACGGCGCCGCAGAAAACCAATCAGTTTTCCAATATCCTGGGGCTGGTCAACGGCCTTGCCAGCATGGTCTATCCCATCATCCTGGGCGCGCTGATGAGCCGCGGCATGAGCTGGCGGGGGCACTACTTCATCCTCTCCGCGCTGGTCGGGCTGACGCTGCTGGCATTCTTTTTCATCGCGCCAAAGAAGGTCTATCAGGTGGAGATCAAAAAGGATGAGCAGAAGAAAAAGTTCAACTGGCGGGATACCCGCTTTCTGGCGCTCTGCCTGCTGCTCTTTTTAAACGTCGTCATGGATACTTCCATCGGCTATTTCGCAAAGCCGTTTTTTGCCTCCGAACTGCATTCCGCGTCCGGCGCGGCCATCTGCATTTCCATCATCAACGGCGGCATGCTGCCCGCCAAATACTTTGCCAGCCGGGTGCGCAAAAGAAAGCGGGAGATGATTTTTATCACATTCCTCGGCCTTGCCGGGGCGACGCTGCTCATGGCGGCCGTGCGGGGGGCGGTTACTTCGCTGATCTGGTGCCTGGTTTGCGGCATCTTTCTGGGCCCGCAGTATTCCACGATTCAGGGGCTGGCCGTGGATATCTTCCCCGAGCACTCGGGCAGGGTTTCCATGCTGCTGCTCCCCTTCAGCGGCGCTGCCAGCGCCATCGCGACAGTCCTGATGGGCGCGCTTTCCGACGGCATCGGGGCGGGCAATGCCTTCTATCCGCTGGTGGCCATCGCGCTGCTCTCGGCAGTGCCGGCCTATCTGTTCATGCGCGATAAGCGCCGGGCGGCGGATGAGGAGCAGAAGGCCGCATGACAGTGGCTTTTGAACGCGCGCCTTCAAAGCGGGGAGGCTTTGGCAGGTGCGCTTTTTGGATAAGATGAGCGCGGCAGAGGGCCGCGCAGAAAATGGACCAATCGGGGAGGGCAGTTAAGATGAATGAGATTATGACGATGGGCGAGATGATCGTCGAGATCATGCGGGAGCAGGTGGATCAGCCGCTCAGTCAGCCGGGCGTTTTTAAGGGGCCGTATCCTTCGGGGGCGCCCGCTATTTTTATCGATACCGTGGCCAGGCTGGGGCATAAGGCCGCGATTGTCGGCGGCGTGGGCCAGGATGATTTCGGCGATTGCCTGTTGGGCCGCCTGCGCGGCGATGGGGTGGATTGCTCGCATGTCATCCAAAACGACCGCATCTCCACCGGCTGCGCGTTCGTCATGTACCGCTCGGACGGCGAGCGCAAGTTCATCTTCCATATCGGCAATACCCCCGCCGTGCTGGCGCCGGCGCCGGATGCCCGGGCGCTGGAGGGGCTGAAATTTTTCCACATCATGGGCTGTTCGCTCATGGCGGATACGGCCTTTGGCCGGCGCATCGTGCAGACCATGCACGTGGCCCGGGCGGCAGGGGCGAAGATCGCCTTCGATCCCAACGTGCGCCCCGAGCTGATGAAAGACCCGCAGGCCGCAGAGCTCATTCAGGAGGTTCTGGAGCACACCAGCATCTTCCTGCCCGGCAAAAGCGAGCTGAAAACCCTGGCCGGCCAGCAGGAGATAGAGCAGGCCGTGGCCGCGCTGTTTGCCGCGCATCCGGGCATGGAGATCATCGCGCTGAAAAACGGCAAGAAGGGCTGCGTCATCTATACCAGGCAGGAGCAGATTGCCTTTGGGGTCTATGCCGTGCCGCCGGTGGATGCCACGGGCGCGGGCGACAGCTTCGACGGCGCGTTTCTCTGCGGCCTGCTGGAGGGAAAAAGCCTGCTGGAATGCGCCAAGCTGGCCACAGCCGCGGCTTCGCTCAATACCGGCGCGTTCGGCCCCATGGAGGGAAAAATCAGCCGGGAGAGCGTCCGGCGGCTGATCGAGGAGAACAATCTGGAGCAATAAAGAGAGGTATCTGCTGATGTATACGACGAGCAAAGAGATGATTCTGGCTGCCCAGCGCGGCGGCTATGCGGTTCCGGCCTTCAATTTCGAGAATATGGAGATGGTTCAGGCCATTCTCGCGGCCGCAGAGGAGACGGCAAGCCCGGTTCTGCTGCAAACCACCCCCTCCACCATCAAATACATGACGCTTCGGCAGGCCTATGCCATGGTAAAGGCAGAGGCGGATGCTGTGCGCATGCCCGTTTGCCTGCATCTCGATCACTGCGAGAGCTATGAGGGTGTCTGCGCCGCGCTGGAAGCGGGCTATTCCTCGGTGATGATCGATGCCTCCAAGCTGGATTTTGAGGAGAATATCGCGGTAACGGGAAAGACGGTGCAGGCCGCCCGGGAGAAGGGAGTTCCCGTGGAGGCCGAGCTGGGCACGGTGGGCGGCAAGGAGGATAGCCACAGCGCCGCCATCGCCTATACAGACCCCGCCCAGGCGGTGGATTTTTTCCGGCGCACGGGGGTAGACCTCTTCGCCGTCGCCATCGGCACGGCGCATGGCTTCTATAAAGGTGAGCCGAGGCTGGATTTCGATCTGCTAAAGAAACTGGCCGGCCTCATCAGCGCGCCGCTGGTTCTGCACGGCGGCAGCGGCATCCCGGATGAGATGATCAAAAAGACCATAGAGCTTGGCATCTGCAAGGTCAATTTCGCCACAGAGCTGCGCGCCGCCATGACGGCCGCCGTCCGCCGGGCGCTGGAGGATGAAGCCATCATCGATCCCAAGAAGTTCATGGCCACGGGCAGAGAAGCCGTCCGGCAGCTGTGCATCCATAAAATAAAGCTGTGCGGCTCGGATGGAAGGGCATAGAGCAAAGCGAGGTTTTCAAAACGCACCCCATATCGGGGTGCGTTTTTGCGGATGCGCGCCAAAGCGCCGCCTGCCGGGCAGAATATTTGAGAAAACCGCTTGACTCAAGTAAGCTTTAATGCGTAAAATAAAAAATGTGAGCATAGTAGCACGCTAAAATCCTGCGTTTTTGCAGGCAAAACCAGAATTTGGATGGCTTTGACCATTTTAGAAAATTTAGGGAAAAGAGGAAACAAAATTTGGGAAAGTTGCGTTCGTCTAAGAGGTTCTACATCTTCTTATGCTATCTCGGATCCGTGATCATCGGGATGCAGTCTGCCGGGTATCAGGCAATTTTGTACGATATTGCGGCGGAATTTTCCATGAGCGCCACAGGCCAGGGAACGCTGGCGGCAATTCAGTATATCTCGGGGCTGGTCGTCCCGCTGGTCTTTGGCGGGCTGGCAGACCGCTTCCGCAAGCGGGATGTCATCTGCGTTTTTGCGGCGGTGTATGTGGCGGGCAGCCTGCTGGCTGTGTTTTCGGGCAGCCAGGTCGTCTTCAGTATTGCGGTCTTTGTTGTGGGCGCGGCATTTTCCATGCTGGGCGCGCTGTTCCCGGCTTCCATCGTCGAGACGGATCCGGCAAACGGCGCCAAAAACAACTCCCTGCAAAACGTCGCTTTCAGCGTCGGCGCAGTGGCCTCGCCGCTGTTTATGGGCGCGCTCATCGAAAACGGCGCCAACTGGCGCGTGCTGTATGCCATCATCGCGGCCAGCTCGGTGCTCATTATCGCGCTGCTGCTGGCGATGAGAGTCCAGCCCGTGAACATCACGGATCAGAGCGAGGGCAAGGCGGGCATCCGGGGGCTGTTTGCGCTGGTGGGCGTGTTCTGGGTCGCGATTCTGTTCTCCTGCGGCTCTATGGAGAATGGCATCGTGGGCTTTTTGAAGAATTTCTTCGTGCAGGAGCTGGGCACAGAGGCGCTGGGCGGCGTGGCCGTCTCGCTGTTCTGGGTTTCCATGATCCCCTCGCGCCTGCTCTGCGGCTATTTCAAGAACCAGAAATTGCTGGTGAAAATCTGCATGGCCGGGGCGGCGCTCTGCTGCCTGGGGCTGGGCTTCGTCAGAAACGGCGTGCTGGCGCTGGTTCTGGTGGGCCTGGCGGGCTTTTTCCAGGGGCCGGTCTACCCTGCTATCAGCACGATGGCCATGCAGGCTTCGCCCGAGAATATGGGGCTCATCTCCTCGCTGATGCTGGTCTTTAGCAATGCAGGCGGCATGATAGTCAATTTCGCCATGGGGCCGGTTTCGGACGGCCTGGGCATTGGCGGCGCCTTCTGCTTTGCCGCAGGCGTGGGAGCGCTGGCGTTTCTCACCTACTTCTGCTTTGGCGGCAAGAAGAAAAGGGCATAGGCATGTGCAAAAGCCCCGCCTTGGTGGGGTTTTTTTGTGCGCCGGGGCAGGGCGCGCGGCGAAATTCCGCCTTTTGCCGGATTTTTGCCGCCAAAGGCCAGGGAATTTCGCGCAGGGCTTGCAATGTTGCGGTAAAATGGGGTAAAATTACTTATTATACTAGTCTATACGCAAGCGAAGGGAGAAAACAATGTCTGAGCATCTAACGCCGGAAACGGAAGAGAGAAAATCCAGAAACTTTATTGAGGAGATCATCGATGCAGATCTGGAAAGCGGCCGGGTGGCGCAGCTGCAAACCCGTTTCCCGCCGGAGCCCAACGGCTATCTGCATATCGGGCACGCCAAAGCGATCTGCCTGAACTTTTCCCTCGCGCAGCAATACGGGGGCAAGTGCAACCTGCGCTACGATGATACCAACCCCGCCAAAGAGGATGAAGAGTTCGTCCGCTCCATCGAGGAGGATATCCATTGGCTGGGCTTTGAGTGGGATAAGAAACTGCATGCCTCGGATTACTTCGACTATATGTTCGACTGCGCCGTGCTGCTCATCAAAAAGGGACTGGCCTATGTCTGCGACCTCTCCGCTGAAGAGATTCGCGCCTACCGCGGCACGCTCACCGAGCCGGGCAAGAACAGCCCCTACCGTGAGCGCAGCGTAGAGGAAAACCTGGAGCTTTTCTACGCCATGCGGGACGGCAAGTTCGCGGACGGCGAGAAGGTGCTCCGGGCGAAAATCGATATGAGCTCGCCCAACCTGAATATGAGAGACCCGGTCATCTACCGCATTTTGCGCAGCGAGCATCACCGCACGGGCAACCGCTGGATCATCTACCCGATGTACGACTATGCGCACCCGCTGGAGGATGCGTATGAGGGAATCACGCACTCCATCTGCACGCTGGAGTTCGAGGCGCACCGCCCGCTCTACGATTGGGTCATCGAGCACTGCGAATGCGATCCCGCGCCGCATCAGTATGAGTTTGCGCGGCTGAATCTGACGCGCACCATCATGAGCAAGCGCTATCTGAAAATGCTGGTGGATGAGGGCGTCGTCTCGGGGTGGGACGACCCGCGTATGCCCACCATCAGCGGCCTGCGCCGCCGGGGCTATACCCCTGCCGCCATCCGGGATTTCTGCTCCCGCATCGGCGTGGCCAAGGCCAACAGCGAGGTGGAAACCGCGCTATTAGAGCACTGCGTCCGGGAAGATCTCAACGCCCATGCGCCGCGGCTGATGGGCGTGCTGCGCCCGCTCAGGCTCATCATCGAAAACTACCCCGAGGGCAAAACCGAGATGATGACGGCAGAAGACCTGCCCGGCGGCGGGACTACGCACCAGGTCCCCTTCTCCAGAGAGCTGTATATCGAGCAGGAGGACTTCATGGAAGTCGCCCCGAATAGCAAATATTTCCGCCTGGCTGTGGGCAAGGAAGTGCGGCTGAAAAACGCCTATATCATCAAATGCGAGCGCGTCGAGAAGGATGAGGACGGCAATATCACGGCCGTCATCTGCTCCTACGACCCGCTCTCCAAAACCGGCGATGTCAACGCCTCCCGCAAAGTCAAGGGCACGCTGCACTGGGTGGATGCCGCCGCGGCTGTGCCCGCGGAATACCGCATCTATGACTACCTGCTCCGCGAGGGCGAGGGCGATTTCATGGAGCGGCTCAACCGGGATTCGGTGCAGGTTCTGCACGGCTTTATCGAGCCGCAGATTTTGAAGGCCAAGCCGGAAGACAAGTTCCAGCTCATGCGCATGGGCTATTTCTGCGCAGACCGCCGGGATTTCTCGCAGGGGCATGTGGTTTTAAACCAGATCGTCGGCCTGAAGGATACGTTTGCAAAAGTAGTAAAGAAATAAACGGAGAGTAGTATGACAGTCAGAACGAGATTCGCCCCCAGCCCCACCGGCTATCTGCATATCGGCGGGCTGCGGACGGCGCTTTATGCCTGGCTCTATGCCAGAAAGAATAACGGGCAGTTCATCCTGCGCATCGAGGATACGGATCGCAACCGCCTGGTAGACGAAGCCAGCGAGATCATCTACCGCACGCTGCGCGATACTGGCCTGACCTACGACGAAGGACCGGATGTGGGCGGGGAGTTTGGCCCGTATATCCAGAGCGACCGGCAGGAGATCTATCAGAAATACGCCGAGGAGCTGGTGGAGCGGGGCGCGGCCTACTACTGCTTCTGCAAAAAGGATCGGCTGGAGCAGATGCGCAGCGAGGCAGAGCAAAAGGGGCAGGTGGCCAAATACGATAAGCACTGCCTCTCCCTCTCCAAAGAGGAGGTGCGCGCGCGCATCGCGGCCGGGGAGGAATACGTCATCCGCCAAAACATCCCCACTGAGGGCGAGACGGTCTATGAGGATATGGTCTACGGCAGGATTGCCGTCCCCATGGCAGATCTGGAGGATAACATCCTGCTCAAGAGCGACGGCTGGCCGACGTATAACCTGGCCAACGTCATCGACGACCACCTGATGGGCATCACGCATGTCATCCGGGGCATCGAGTATCTTTCCTCCACGCCAAAGTATAACCTGCTCTACGACGCCCTGGGCTGGGAGCGGCCCAAGTATATCCATCTGCCGCCCGTCATGAAGGATAAGAACCGCAAGCTCTCCAAGCGCCACGGCGATGCTTCCTATGAGGATTTCATCGCCAAGGGCTATCTCAAAGAGGCGATTTTGAACTACATCGCGCTGCTGGGCTGGAGCCCGGCGGGCGAGCGGGAGATCTATTCGCTGGAAGAGCTGGCCCAGGTGTTCGACCTTTCGGGCATCAGCAAATCCTCCGCGATTTTCGATGTGGATAAGCTGACCTGGATGAACGGCGAGTATATCCGCGCACTTTCCCAGGAAGAGTTTTTGGAGCGGGCCAAGCCGTATCTGGATGCGGCGCTGAAAAAGGAGTTCGACCGGGCCAAAATCGCGAAGCTCATCCAGCCCCGGCTGGAGACGCTCACGCAGATTGAAGAGAAGGTTTCCTTCCTAAATGAGATGCCGGATTACAGCCTGGAGCTTTATGCGCATAAGAAGATGAAAACCACGCCGGAGAACTCCCTGCCCATTCTGCTGGAGGCGCGGGAGGCGCTGGAGCAGGTGGAGGAGTTTACCAACGACGCGCTCTATGCGGCGCTCTGCGCGCTGGCCGAGAAGCTGGAAGTGAAAAACGGCAGAGTGCTCTGGCCGGTGCGCGTGGCGATTTCGGGCACGGCAGTAACCCCGGGCGGCGCGACCGAGCTGGCCGAGATTCTGGGCCGGCAGGAGACGCTCTCCCGCATGGATGCCAGCATCGAGAAGCTAAAGCGCGAGCTTGGGCAGTAGAGAAAAAATGCAAAAGCACACGGCAAGAGCCGTGTGCTTTTTTGGTATGCGGTGCGCGGGATTTTTAATGAATTAAGTTGTTCCAAAGCTCTTGTTTGAGCAATGCGGCCAGAATGAGAGAGCCAAAGCCGATGAGAAAGCGCCAAAAGAGAGATAGGCCCTGTGATTCCGGCTCGCTTTGGAACCGGTCTCTGTCCTCATAGGCGCCTTTGGACGAATCGGGGATATGCGGCAGGGAAGCATAAGGGGAAGGCTTTGGCGCAGAGGCCGGCGCGGAGGCAGGTTCGGCGTTCTCCGCCAGCGGTTTGCCGCAGCGAATGCAGAATTTGGACTGCTCCGGGCTGTCGGCCCCGCAAAAAGAACAATGTTTCATAATAGTAACCTCGCTTTAATAAATATCGTTGATGCGCACACGAATACCATCCGAAGCTTGAGCGTGGAGGGAATTCATGTGCACAGGCAAGCAATAGGAGATTTTGTTATTGCGCACGGCTACCGTATCCGTAGCCGAAGTCACGAAGGAGTCGCCCCAGTAGATAGAGACAGTAATATTTGCCTGGGAAAACTGTGTCTTTGAATCAATATAGATGGTGCCTTGAATAAGATATGTATTCGCCCCATGGCCGCCGCTTAGCTGTGCATCCCCGCCCAGCCGATAGGTATAGGGCGCGGAAGTGGGAGACGGTGAGCCGCCGCTCTGGCCCTTTCCAATGCCTATTTGTATGAACAAAAAGAGGGCACAGATGCAAACAGCGATGAGCCCGGCCCCGCCCAGCAGTGCAGGCCATCGGGATTTTTTAGGAGAAGTTTTTCTGCCTTTGGCGGAAGAGGGAATACGCGGCAAGGCGGCGTAGGGCGAGGGCCGGGAAACGCCGGAAGCAGATGGCGCCGCGCCTGAGAAGACGCTCGCTCTTTGCGCGGGTGCGCTTGCCGGCCATGCGCTCTGGCCTTGCCGGGCAGGGCCCGCCGCTGTCGGTTGCCCGCCGGAAAGCGGAGCGCCGCATCGAATGCAGAATCTGGAATTGTCTGGGCTTTGATCAAAGCCGCAGGAAGGGCATTTTTTCATAAAAACCTCGTTGTCTTGGATGGACGGGTGCGTCTGGCTACAAGTCTGACAGCCGCAAAATCACGTCATAGTAATCCACGTTTCGCATTTGGCTGGGGTGCATATCGCAAAGGATGCGGAATTTGATCTCCGAGCCGTAAACCAGCACATCCGCCGTGCAATCCTGCAAAAGATGGTCGTTTTCGTCGTAAAGCTCGACGGTAACGCTGCCATTCATGATAGCGGAGGAGGAATACAGTTTGAGTTCTCCGAACACATAAACCTTATCTCCGCTGGCGCTTTCTTCCATGTCAATCTCCACAATCTCAAAATCCCAGGAAGGTTTTTTTGAGGGAGCAGGCCGCTCGGAGGGCCGGGAGACGGGCCTGGAGGGAACAGCGGGGGCTGGGCCTGTGCTGCCGCCTGGAAAAGAAGCTTGCGGGTTCAAACCGGGATGAGAGCCTTCAAGCCCGGAGCTGGAGATGCAATACCAAAACAGCCCAACAGTGCATAAAATAAACGCTAAGATAACCCCCATTCCTTTGAACAGCTCATTTGTCTTGCTGCGCTGGGGTGCGCGCCCGCCTTTGGCCGAAGCGGGAATATGCGGCAAGGCGGCATAGGGCGAGGGCCGGGAAACGCCGGATGCAGATGGTGCCGCGCTTGAGAAGACGCCCGTTCTTTGTGTGGGCGCATCCGCTGGCCGCGCGCTTTGGCTTTGCTGGGCATCGCCCGCCGGTTGCCCGCCGGAAAGCGGAGCACCACAGCGAATACAGAATCTGGAATTGTCGGGGCTTTGATCAAAGCCGCAGGAAGGGCATTTTTTCATAAAAACCTCTGGCCGGCGTCTCGGCTGCTGCGCAAACCTGGAGCCGGAATGGAGCATCGGAAGATACGCCGCTGCGCCGGTCTTTCAGCTGAGCGATATCCCCGGGTGTTGGAAAGGACGCTTACTCCATTTTGTGGGGGCCGTTTAGCGACTATGCTAGGCCCCCATAGGAGGCGCATAAAACGCGTGTGGAAAAAAGGGATGCCGCACGGCGCATTCGCCGGATTATCCCTCTGCCGCGCCCGGCAAAAGGCGGATACTGCCGATTTTATGCCGCGCCTCCCTGTGCAGAGAAAAACGCGCCTTGGAAAACAAACCGGGCAGGGCTTTGCGGTGCATTCAAAAAATAATGGGAACATAGTTTCTGCTATAAATTATAGAAAAATCAAGGAAGATAGTCAATATATAGGCGAAAACAATGATAAAATAGCGGAAAATGAAAAATAAAAAAGAGCCGCTTGGCTCTTTTTTGCATCCGGCTTATGTGTTGTGGTCGACTTTTTTCATCTGCTTCAGGTTGCCGATTTTCTGTGCGCGGGCATCCAGCTCTGCCATGACCTGCTCCAGCGGCAGGCCGGTCTCTGCCAGCAGGACCATCAGGTGATAGAGCAAGTCGCAGACTTCGCCGCAAAGGGGCTCGTGCGCGCCGTTCTTTGCCGCGATGATGACTTCGCCCGTCTCCTCCGCCACTTTTTTGAGAATCTTATCCAGGCCCTGCTCAAAAAGATAGCAGGTGTAGGAGCCCTCGGCAGGGCTTTGCCTGCGGCTCTGGATGACGTCGTACAGCGATTTTAATGTCTCTTTCATTTCTCTTCCTCCATGCAAAAACTGCGGTAAAAACAGGTGCGACTGCCGGTATGGCAGGCCGGGCCGGCGGGCTTTACCAGCAGCAGAATGGTATCCTCGTCGCAGTCGTAAAGCGCCTGCTGAACAAACTGGAAATTGCCCGAAGTCTCCCCCTTCACCCAAAGGCTCTGGCGGCTGCGGCTATAGAAGGTGCTCTTTTTTGTTTGCAGCGTCTGCTCCAGCGCCTGCCGGTTCATATAGGCCAGCATGAGCACTTCCCGGCTTTCGGCATCCTGCACGATGGCCGGGATGAGCTCGGACTTTTTGAAAAACTGATCTAGATTCATGGTTTACTCCTTGCGGTTTTGATGCGGCAGGCCGCCCTGCCTGTTTTTTACAGCCGGATGGCCACGCCGCGCTCCTTGAGATACCGCTTGAGCTCTGGAATAGGCAGCTCGCGGAAATGGAAGAGCGTCGCCGCAAGAGCCGCGTCTGCCCCGGCCTGAAAGGTATCGTAGAAATGCGCAGGCGTGCCGCCCCCGCCGGATGCGATGACAGGGATATCCACGACTTTGGTAACCGCGGAAATGAGATCGTTGTCAAACCCGGCCTTGGTGCCGTCTGCATCCATGGAAGTGATGAGCAGTTCCCCGGCGCCCAGCTCTGCCGCTTCCTTGGCCCAGGCGATGGCGTCCATGCCCGTATCGATGCGGCCGCCGTTGATATAGACGTGATAGCCGTCTGCTGTGCGCTTGGCGTCGATGGCGCAGACCACGCACTGCGAACCGAACTTTTCCGCCGCTTTGGAGAGCAGAGCCTTATCCCGCAGCGCCGCGGAGTTGACCGAGATTTTATCTGCCCCGGCCAGCAGCAGCGTCCGGAAGTCCTCCACTGTGCGGATGCCGCCGCCCACCGTCAGCGGGACGAACAGCTCTTTTGCCGCCTTTTCCACCAGCCGGGCAAACGTCCCCCGGCCCTCGTGCGTCGCGGTGATATCCAGAAAGGTAACCTCATCCGCGCCCACTTCGTTATAATATTTGGCGTTTTCCACGATGTCTCCCGCATCCCGCAGGGAGACGAAGTTCACGCCCTTGACGACCCGCCCGTCTTTGACGTCCAGGCAGGGAATGATTCTCTTTGCAAGCATTGCATACCTCCGGTTACTTGGCCGCTTCCAGCGCTTCTTCCAGCTTCAGCGTCCCTGCATAGAGAGATTTGCCGCAGATGGCGCCGTATAGATTCATGGCCTGCAGCGCCCGGATATCCGCCAAATCCTTGATGCCGCCGCTGGCCACCAGATTGACCCCCGGCGCAGCCTGCGAGATGGCGGCGAGCATCTGTGTGCAGGGGCCGGCCAGCGTGCCGTCCCGGCTGATATCCGTGGCGATGATGGTCTTGCAGCCAAGATCCGTCACTTGCTCCGCGAACGTCAGATAGGGGAGCCCGGAATTCTCCGTCCAGCCGGATGTGGCGACAAAGCCATCCTTGGCATCGATGCCCACGGCGATTTTTTCACCGTATTCCCGCAGTGCCTGGGCCAGAAAGGCGAGATCCGTCGCCGCAGAGCCCAGGATGACCCGGGAAATGCCCAGCCCCAGCGCGGCATCGATATCCGCCATGGTGCGGATGCCGCCTCCCAGTTCCACGGGAATGCTCAGCGCCTGGCAAACATCCGCCACAGCCGCCCGGTTTTCCTCTCTGCCGGCGCCGCCCTTAGCGCCGTCCAGATCCACCATATGCAGATACTGCGCCCCGGCCTGCTCGAAGCCAAGGGCCGTTTCCAGCGGGCTCTCGGCCACCTGATGCGCCGTGCCGTATTCTCCTTTGACCAGCCGGACGCATCTGCCGCCCAGCAGGTCAATCGCAGGAAGCAAAATCATAGGTTTTCTCCTTTGCAGAAGTTTTCCAGAATGCGCAGGCCGGTCTCGTGGCTCTTTTCTGGGTGGAACTGCGCGCCGTAGACGGGCAAAGCCGGGCTTTTGACCAGCGCCGGAATGGCTTCGCCATACTGCGTGCCGGCCAGGATATTTTCCGGCGCAGTCTCCGCCCGGAAGGAGTGCACGAAATACACATAATCCCCGGAAGAGACACCCTGCAAGATGGGGCTCTGCTGGGTTAGGCTCAAATCGTTCCAGCCGATATGCGGAATTTTCAGCCCCTTGGCATCGATGGGGACGACGCCGCCCGAAATGAGGGCGAGCCCCGCCGTTTTTCCGTATTCCAGGCTGTATTCAAACAAAAGCTGCATGCCTAGGCAGATGCCCAGCAGCGGCTTGCCCCCGCGGCACTGCCGCAGAATTTCCTGCTTCAGGCCGGAAGCTTCCAGCGCCTGCATGGCATCGGGAAACGCGCCCACGCCTGGGAGAATCAGCCGGTCTGCCGCCTGCAAATCCGCCGGATCCCGGGTGATTTTGCCGGGCACGCCCAGATGCTCCAGGGCGTTGCAGACGCTGTGCAGGTTGCCCATGCCGTAATCGATTACCGCTATCATAGCACGCCTTTCGTGGAGAGCAGCGCCGCAGAGGGCTGCATTGCCTGGGAAATGCTGCGGGCAAAGGCCTTGAAAAGCCCTTCGACTTTGTGGTGATCGTTAGCTCCATAGAGCACTTCCAGATGCAGGGTGGTTTTGGAGCTATAGGTAAAGGCGTAGAAAAATTCTTCCACCATGCAGACGTCCAGCGCGCCGATGCTCTGGTTCTTAAAATCCGCGCGGAACACCAGATAGGGCCGGCCGGAAATATCGATGACCGAGCGGCAGAGGCATTCATCCATGGGCACATACGACTGCCCGTAGCGCGCCAGGGGCGCATCGCCCAGCGCCTGCCGGAAGGCCGTGCCAAATACGATGCCCAAATCCTCGATGCTGTGGTGGCAGTCCACCTCGTAATCCCCGGCAAGAGAGAGGTTCATATTCATATTGCCGTGCACGCACAGCGCCGTCAGCATGTGGTCGAAAAAGCCGATGCCGCTGCTGCCCGTAAACGTGCCGGGCTGGCCGGCCTCCAGCAGCTCCAGGCTCAGCGTGATATCCGTCTCTTTGGTTTTCCTCGAACAAGATGCGCTTCTCATTTTTGTTCCTCCGTCATTTTTTCCAGCGCCGCATACAGCGCGCCAAGCTCCTCCTCGAAGGAGGCGGTAATGCGCAGGGCATTCTGGCCGAACAGCCGGATGATGATGCCCTGTTCCTTTAAATATTCATAGATCTGCGCGGCGTTTTCCGTCTCCAGATAGACGAAGTTGGTATGCGTCGGGAAGACGCACGCCCCGGGCAGCAGCTGCTTGAGCCGGCGCTCCAGCCTGCGCGCCTGCCCCATGAGGAATACGCCGTGGTTTTCCCCCTGCTCCAGCAGGATGCGGCCCATGATCTGCGCGGGCGTGCTCACGTTATACGGGCTTCGGGCGGTATTGAGCGCCGAGATGAGGGCGGGGTTTGAAACCGCGAAGCCCAGCCGCAGGCCGGCCGCGCCCCAAGCCTTGGAGAGCGTGCGCAAGACGATGAGGTTGGAAAGCGCCGGCGCATCGCCCAGCAGGGTTTGATCCCAAAAATCCATATACGCTTCATCCACCAGGAAGAGCACATCTTCCCGCTTTTGGATGAGGGGCAGGAGATTCGCCCGGGAAATGCCGGAGCCGGTTGGGTTGCAGGGGTTGGAGAAGATGACGGCCTTTGCGCCGCTCTGCTCCAGGGCCGCTTCCAGCTCTGCCCCGCCAAACTCCGCGCCCCGCTGGCAGGAAGCCAGGTTGATTTCCGAAAGCTCGGCATAAAAGCGGTACATGGAAAAATCCGGCGAAGCCAGCAGCAGTGTATCCCCCTTGGCAAGGAAGGAGGAGAGCAGCAGGCTGATGAGCTCGTCCGATCCGTTCCCGGCCATGATAAAGCAGGATTCGATGCCGTAGCGCGCCCCGAAGGCCGCGCAGAGGCCGGCGGCGCTGGCATCGGGATAGCGGTTGAGCGGGGTGATGACCAGCTCGTGCAGGAACGCCTCTTTGGTCAGCAGGGACAAATCGAAGGGGCTCTCGTTGGCATCCAGCCGGATGGCATAGCTGCCTGCGCTTGGGGCATAGGGCGTCATACTGCGCAGTTTTTCGGGAAGTAAATTCATGGTTTCCTCCTGCTACTGTTCCTGTTCTTTGCGGATGCGCACAGAGGCGGCGTGGGCCGTCAGCCCTTCCACCTGGGCAAAGCGCATGATATCCTCGGCATCCTCCAAAAGCGCCTGTTTTTCATAGCAAAGATAGCTCATTTTCTTCAAAAATGCGTCTACGGAGAGCGGGGAAGAGAACCGCGCCGTGCCGTTGGTGGGCAAAACGTGGTTGGTGCCCGCGAAGTAATCGCCCAGCGGCTCGGGGGCATATTGCCCGAGGAAGATACTGCCCGCGTTTTTGACGTTTGCCAGATCCGCGTAAGGGTCTTTGGTTAAAATCTCCAGATGCTCGGGGGCGATGGTATTGGCGATGGCAAAGCCATCCTCCATGCTGGGCACGATGACGGCCCCGGAGTAGTTTTTTAGAGACTGCGCGATGATCTCCCGGCGGGAGAGCGCGGCCATCTGCTCCTGGATGCAGGCCGAAACCTGCTCTGCCAGAGCCCGGCTGGTCGTGATGAGCACGGCGCTGGCCAGCGCATCGTGCTCCAGCTGGGAGAGCAAGTCTGCCGCGGCATAGGCGGGGTTGGCCGTCTCGTCTGCCAGCACCAGCACTTCGCTGGGTCCGGCGATCATATCGATATCCACGATGCCGTAAACCTGCCGCTTTGCCTCGGCCACGAACACATTGCCCGGGCCGACGATCTTATCCACCGCCGGGATAGACTGCGTTCCATAGGCCAGCGCGGCCACGGCCTGGGCGCCGCCGACTGTGAAAATCCGGCTTACGCCCGCGATTTTGGCCGCGGCGACCACCGCCGGGCTTATGCCCTCGGCCTTGGGCGGCGTTACCAGCACAATCTCGCCCACGCCCGCAACTGCCGCGGGAATGCAGTTCATGAGCACGGTGGAGGGATAGGCCGCCGTCCCGCCCGGAACATAGACGCCCACCCGCTCCAGCGGGCGCACGATGCGGCCCAGCATCCGGCCGTTTTCCCGCACCTCGTAGCCTGTGCACAGCTGTTTTTCGTGATAAGCGCGGATATTGGCCGCGGCTTTTTGCATGGTGGCAAAAAGCGCCGGGTCTACTGCCGCAAGGCAGTTTTCGATCTCCTGCTCGGAAAGGCAGAGAGAGGAGAGGGAGACGCCGTCGAACTGCTGGCAATAGCGCAAAAGCGCCGCGTCGCCCTGGGCGCGGACGTCTTCAATCACCCGGCGGACTTTCTGCGCAATTTCCTGCGTCTCGCTGCCCGCCCTGGATTCCAGCGCGGCAAAAAGCGCCTTCTCTTCCCCTTTGGATGCGTCAAATATTTTTAACATGGAATGTTTCCTCCATCTTCCTTCTTCTATCATACCAGATTTTGCGCCGCCCGGCGCATTTTTCTAGAGCACTGCCGCCATTTTTGCCGCAAAGGCGGAAATCTCTTCGTTCTTCAGCTTCATGGCCGCGCTGTTGACGATGAGCCTTGCAGATAATTCGGCGACGTCTTCATACACGCACAGGCCGTTTTCCCGCAGGGTGTCGCCCGTCTCGACGATATCGATGATGGCGTCTGCCAGCCCTAAAATGGGCGCCAGCTCCACAGACCCTTCGATTTTGATGATCTCGCAGTCCACATTTTTGCTGGCCAGGAATCGGCGGGAGACATTGGGATACTTGGTGGCGATGGCCTTATGGCTATAGCCTTCGTAGAAGTTTTTCCCGGCGATGCCCGCCAGAGCAAAGCGGCATTTGCCAAAGCCCAGATCCAGCAGCTCGTAGAAGCTGCCTCCCTGCTCCATGATGGTATCCCGGCCCACGATGCCCGCATCGCAGACGCCGCTCTGCACATAGGTGATGACGTCCGGCGCCTTTGCCAGAATGATCTCCAGGTTGCCGCAGCAGAAAACCAGCCGGCGCCCCTTGTCCCGGACGGGGGAGACGTCGTATCCGCAGGCTTCCAGCAGATCCAGAGCCTTTTTTTCAATTCTTCCTTTGGTGAGTGCCAGCTTAATCATGCGTCCCTCCCGATGTTTTTGAGATATTCTCCGGCCCGGCGGATATCCTGGCTGCCCGCCCTAAAATCGATGGGGAAAGCGGCCGGGGCGGCGGGCTTTTCCTTGGCCGCGGCAGCCTCCGAGAGGTTGAGCGCAAAGCCGCAGGCAGGCAGGGGATAGCCGAAGCTGCCCAGCAGGTTGTCGTAGCGCCCGCCCGATAGCACTTCCTCGCCGATGCCGCCCTGATAGCCCTTAAAGACCAGGCCGGTGTAGTAGTCGATATTCTGGACGATGCCCAGATCGATGATGATGCGCTCGCCGTATCCCGCGTCCGAAAACGCCTGATAGACGGATTCCAGATACGAGAGGATAGCCAGCGCCCGCTGGTTGCCCTCTGCCAGCTCCCGGGCTTTTTTCAGCACATCCGCTCCCCCGCAGAGCCTGGGCAGAACTGCCGCCAGCTCCACGGCCTTGGCCGCCACGGCGTTGAGCGAGAAGGAAAAGCCGCTGCTGTTTTTGGCCGCGATATAGTTTTTCAGATCCGCCCGCTCGGATTGGCTGATCTGCTCGTCGAAGAGCAGAATCTCAAAGAAATTGGCATAGCCGATCTCGATTTTGTAATCCTGGCTGCAAGCGGCCATGGTTTGCAGGGCGGTAAACAGGCAGCAGAGGTCTTCCGCCTCCGGGTCGCCGCCTAGAATCTCCACGCCGCTCTGCAAAATCTCGCTGCGCCGGGCGTGATACGCATCGCCGGCGCGGTAGACATTCTGGCTATAGCAGATTTTCAGCGGAAGCGCCGCATCCCGCAGCTTGGAAGAGGCCACCCGGGCGATGGGGGAGGTGTTATCCGGCCGCAGGGCCACCAGCCGCCCGCTGCGATCCGTAAACTGGAAAATCTCCTCCTGGGGGATGCACTGGCGGTCGTGGTCGAACACATCGCAGTATTCCAGCGTGGGCGTGCAGACGGGGGAGAACCCCAGCCGGGCATAGAGCTCCATCAGCTCGGCTTCCAGCCTGCGCTGAGCCAAGACCTCTTCAAAGATCAAATCCCGCGTTCCTTCGGGGACGTTTTTCTGAATGATTTTAGACACGTTATCTCTCCTATAATTTACTACGCTACTATATTATCTTATTATCATAGTGAATTTTACCACTCTTTCGCGCCTCCGTCAATGCTTTTGCAGGAAAAAATGCAAAAGAGGGGCGGCGGCGCGCCCGGCCCTTTTTATGCCGCGCCTGCCCGGCAAATGCGGCATAGAAAAAGCCCTCCGTTTTAGGCGGAAGGCTTTTGGAGCACGCTTTAGAGCCAATGCCCATTGGCCCGCTTATAAAAGCGCTTGATGATCTGCGCGCCCAGGCAGTATCCCGCCAGCAGAACGGCCAGCCAGGGCAGGAAGGCGGCGGGCAGAGCCGCCATATCCAGATAGGCCGCAAAGCCGCCAAAGCCGATGCCGATGGTCAGCGCGGAGAAGAGCAGGGTAGTGGCCAGCAGAAGGCCGGCCGGCCTGCTCTGGGCAAAGGGAACCCTCTCTGTGCGGATCATGTGCACCACGAGAATCTGCGAGAGCGTCCCGTAGACGAAGTTGCCGCATTGGAACAGCGCGGCGTTCTGCACGGTATTCGCGCCCATGGCCCACCAGAGCACGCCGTAGCAGCAGAGGTCGAAGAGCGAGGAGAGCGGCCCCATGGAAAACATGAATTTCTGGATGCTGGCCGTATCCCACTTATGCGGCGCTTTGAGATAGGAATCGTCCACCCGGTCAAAGGGGATGCCCAGCTGGGCGAAGTCGCAGAGCAGGTTTTGGGCCAGAATCTGCACGGGCTTTAAGGGCAGGAAGGGGAACAGGATGCTGGCCAGTACCACGGAGATCATGTTGCCAAAATTGCCGCTGGCCGCCATCTTGATGTATTTCATGATGTTGCCAAAGGTTCTGCGCCCTTCCAGCACGCCTTGCTCCAAAACCATCAGATCCTTTTTCATCAGGATGATATCTGCCGTCTCTTTGGCGATATCCACGGCGCTGTCCACCGAGATGCCGACGTCGCTCTGGCGCATGGCCAGGGTGTCGTTGATGCCGTCGCCCATGTAGCCCACGGTGTGCCCATTGGCCTGAAACGCGGCCACGACCCGCTGTTTCTGCGCCGGGGAGAGCTTGGAGAACAGGCAGCATTCCCGCACGGCTTTGCAAAGGGCCTTGTCGCTCATGGCCTCCACGTCCACCCCCGTCAGGCGGTGCTCCGTATCCACGCCGACTTTGCCGCAAACCTTCACGGCCACGCCCTCGCTGTCGCCCGTTAAGACCACGACTTTGACGCCGTGCTCCTGGAGCGCGGTGATGGCCTGGGCGGCGCTCTGCTTGGGCGGGTCTAAAAAGCCGATGAAGCCCAGCAGAACCATATCCTTTTCATCGCTGGTATCAAATGCGCCTGCCTCGCGGATCTCGTTTTTCTGAGCCACGGCCAGCATACGAAGGCCATCGAAGTTGTGCTTCGCATAAACCTGCTGGGCCAGGGCGCGGTGCGCATCGTCCAGCGGACGGATCTCCCCGCCAAAATCCGCATACGAGCAGATGGCCAGCACTTCCTCCACGGCCCCTTTGGTGATGAGCTGGCGCTTGCCGGAAGAATTTTCCAGAACCACGCTCATGCGGCGGCGGGAGAAATC
Organism: Christensenellaceae bacterium 44-20; assembly: GCA_041223705.1. NCBI lineage: Bacteria > Bacillati > Bacillota > Clostridia > Christensenellales > Christensenellaceae > Christensenellaceae bacterium 44-20. The sequence continues at coordinate 1,239,201 of JBCLQU010000001.1, read as the reverse complement.
GAAAGGAATCTCGTCCACATGCCGGTATTCCTCCAGCAGGCCGCCCAGCCCGTTTTTCTTGGCCCGCTCGATGACGGCCACATCGATGAGGTTTTTCAGCCCCGTCTGGAAGTAGCTGTTCAAAAAGGCGTGGCGCAGCACGCGCTGGTCGTCGTCGCCGTTCAAATCCATGTATTTTTCCAGGACGATCTTGTCCTCGGTCAGCGTGCCCGTCTTGTCCGTGCAGAGCACGTCCATCTCGCCGAACGTCTGAATGGCGGAAAGCGTCTTGACGATGGTCTCGTGCTTTGCCATATTGACGGCGCCCTTGGCCAGCGTAGACGTCATGATGACGGGCAGCATCTCGGGCGTCAGCCCGACTGCGATGCTCACGGCAAAGAGCAGGGCGTTGCCCCAGTCGTTTTTGAAAAAGCCGTTGATGAGGAAAATCACGGGCACCATGATGAACATGAAGCGCAGCAATAACTTGCTCACAGAATCCACGCCCTGCTCGAAGCTGTTCTTGGCCCGGTCGCCCGAGAGCGCCTTGGCCATGGAGCCGAAATACGTCTGGCCGCCCGTGGCCGCGACTACCGCCGTGGCGCTGCCGCTGACCATGTTGCTGCCCATGAAGCCCAGGTTTGCGATATCCGTCAGCGCGTCCGAGCCGCCCTTGGGCCTATTGAATTTCTCCACCGGGTTGGATTCCCCCGTCAGCGCCGACTGGGCCACGAAGGCATCCTTGGCCGTGAGGAACAGCACATCGCCGGGCAGCATATCCCCGGCCGAGAGCCGCACGATATCCCCCGGGACGATTTGCGCCATATTAAGCTCGGTATAGACGCCGTTGCGCAGCACATCCGCCTTGTTGGAAATCATGGCCGAGAGCTTGGCGGCGGCCGCAGAGCTGCGCTCGCTCTGGATGAACGAGATGACGCTGGAAACCAAAACCAGCCCGATGATGACAAGCACCGTCGCCCAGTCCGGCCGGGCCGAGAGCATGACGTCCGTGATAAACGTAATCGCGGCAACGAGAAATAGAACGATGTTGAAGGGGTTGATAAACGCCTCTGTCAGCCGGGAGAGAAAGCTACTCTGCTCGCCGGATGCGATGACGTTCTCGCCGAATTCCTCCAATCGCTCCTCGGCCTGCTCGTCCGTCAGGCCGGAATGCAGGGTAACGAGAGAAGAGAGCGCGTCGTCCGTGGGCAGATATGCCAGGTGCCGGAGCCTTGCTTCGCTTTCGCTTCTCTTTTGCTGCATGGATACTCTATCTACTTTTTTTCGAAATAAACTCATGCGATTCAATCCTTTCATACTAGTTTTTGCAATCGTCAACTAAATATGAACAGGACAGAAGAACATGCTAGCTAAAAATGCCGAGGGAGAACAATGGCAAGGGCACATCGTCGTCGCTTTGCAGCAAGGTAAGCAGGCAGTTTCCACTGTGGCTGTTCCGCATACTGTGGCTTATCAATGTTCTCACCTCCATTCAAAATGCAAAATAAAAGCCTTTGCGCGATGGCAAAGGCACAATAACCGACCAGAACCATCGTCCGAGTTTTAGCTCATAGGGGCAATGAAACTGCATTAGAGCACGCCTTGCATCGACATGCTCTGCTCACCAGCTATTGATGTCTCCATCAGGTCACGGCAGCAGCCCGTATCCGCTATGTAGCCTCACCTACCGATTTCGGTACACTTCAAGCATAGCTCATTTTAGGAGCGCTGTCAATCGCCTGAAAAATTTTTTTGGCCGGGAAGCGCGCTCTGGGCAAAGCCGGCGCGGCGTGGTATGATAAGAAAAAAGGAGGGGTTATCATGGAATTTTTAGAACTCGCAAAAAAGCGGTATTCCGTCCGCAGTTTTTCCAAAAAGCCGGTGGAGCCGGAGAAGCTGGCAGCGGTTTTGCAGGTAGGCCGGCTGGCGCCCACAGCGACCAACGCCCAGCCCCAGCGCATTTTGGTTCTGCAAGGCCAGGAGGAGATGCAAAAGCTGGCCGAGTGCACCAAGTTTACCTTCGATGCGCCCATGGCGCTGGTGGTCTGTGCGGATAAGGGGCAGGCCTGGGTGCGCGGGCATGACGGCAAGAATCACGCGGAAATCGACGCCTGCATCGTCGCCACGCATATGATGCTGGCCGCGGCAGAGCTTGGCCTTGGGAGCACGTGGGTGGGCGTATTTCAGCCGGAACGCGTCGCCCAGGAATTCGGCGCCCCGGAAAATTTTGTCATCACGGCAATTCTGCCCATGGGCTACCCGGCAGAGGATGCGAAGCCCAGCGACAGGCACGAAAAGAGAAAGCCGCTGGAAGAGACGGTCTGCTACCACTCGTTTTCCTAGGAAAGCGCAAAAAAGCAGCGCGGGAATGCCGCGCTGCTTTTTGTGTGGTCATTAGAAAAGGGGATTTGTGTTGGCGTGTTCGATAAGCTGTGAGACGATATACTGAAAATTCATAGCAGACTGAATTTTTGAGAGATGCAGCCGGGTATGAAAGCCGGCAGGCGTCTGAAAATCTAAAACGCCATAGCGGCAGATGTCCTGAATTCTCCCCACAAAAAAGAGCCGCGGAACATTCCGCGGCTCCAGTTCTGCCGGTGAAAGGCTATTTTTCTTCTTTGGCCGAGTCACTCTGCTCGATTTTGGAGACGACCGCCCACTCGATGCGGCGATCTTTGATCTCCTGCACCTCGATATGCAGGCCCGCAATATCCAGCGCAGGCGTGCTGCCATCCTCCGGAACGGCGCTGAGAGAATCCAAAATCATGCCGCCCAGGGTGTCGTATTCATCGTCCTCCGGGAGATCCATGCCGAGCGCTTCGGCGATGCTCTCGATATCCGCGCTGCCGGCGATGCGCCAGCGGTTTTCCCCCAGCGGGAGAATTTCCGTCTCGTCCATCGGGTCGAACTCGTCGTAAATATTGCCGACGATCTGCTCCAGCAGGTCCTCCATGGTAACCAGGCCGCTGGTGCCGCCGTATTCATCCACGACGATGGCCATGTGCGTTTTGGTGTTCTGCATATTGCGGAACAAGATATCCGTCTGCACCGTCTCGGGCACGAAGTAGGCCGGGCGCAGCAGCTCTGCCAGGGGCAGCGGCTGCTCCTTCTGCGCGTTGATCAGATAATCCCGGGTATTGAGAATCCCCTTCACGTCATCTGCATCTTCCTCGCAGACCGGGAAACGCGAAAGGCCGGTTTCCTCGATGCGCGCCAGAATCTGCTCGGGGCTGTCGTCCAGCCAGATGACTTCCATATCCGTGCGGTGGATCATGATATCCTCGGCAGACTGGTTGTTGAACTCGAAAATATTTTCGATCATCTCTTTCTCACCGGCCTCGATGGCGCCTTTCTCTTCGCCGATATCCACCATCATGCGGATCTCGTCTTCCGAGACTTCTTCCTCCTCCGCGTTCGGGTCGATGCCGAAGAGGCGAAGCAGGCCGTTGGTCGAGACTGTGAGCAGCCAGGTGATGGGGCGCAGGAAGGCCGCGAAAAAGGTGACAACGCCGCAGGCAAACCGTGCGACGCCCTCGGGCTTTTTCATGGCGATGCGCTTTGGAACAAGCTCACCCAGCACGAGCGTGAAATAAGACAGGATAATGGTGATCACGATGACCGCCAAAGTATTGAGCGTTTTTTCGGAAATCCCTGTCACTTGCAAATCGTCCACAAGCCATCTGGTGATGGGCCCGGCAAAACTATCCGCAGCAAATGCGGAGCCCAAAAAGCCGGCCAGCGTAATCGCGATCTGGATGGTGGATAAAAACTGCGTGGGCTGCTCGACAATGCGAAGGAGCCGCTTGCTTTTCTTATCCCCTGCCTCCGCATCCCGGCGCAGGCGGTTTTCGTTGAGCGAAACCACGGCCAGCTCGGTGGCGGCAAAGAACGCGTTGACTAGAATGAGAACAAATTGCAGAATAAGTTGAGGCCATATAGGGTCAGGCGACAAAGGATCTGGCAAAGAGTATTCCCCCTTTAAAATAGTAAAATATTTCTCTGATGCGTTTACACAGAGATTAGCACTTATTATACCATAATTTTTGCGAAAGTACAGCAAAATCACCGCCGGAAAGCGGTGATTTTAAAGCGAAAAGAATCAAATTTCCTCGAATTTCTGTAAAAACTGCATCATACGCGCGCTTTTGCCCTTGCCCAGCACTTTTTCTGGGCTACCTTCGGCCGCCACAATGCCGCCATCCAAAAAAAGGATGCGATCTGCGACGCTCTTGGCAAATGCCATCTCGTGCGTAACGATGACCATGGTCATCTTTTCCTTGGCCAGCTCCCGGATGACTTTCAAAATCTCGCCCGTCAGCTCGGGATCCAGGGCGGAGGTAGGCTCGTCGAAAAAGAGGATTTCCGGCTCCAGCGCCATTGCCCGGGCAATGGCTACCCGCTGTTTTTGGCCGCCTGAGAGCTGGTAGGGGTAGGCATCGGCCCTCTCGGCCAGGCCGACTTTTTGCAGCAGCGCCCGGGCCTTTTGCTCGGCCTGCTCTCTGCTTTGCCCGGCCACGCGGATGGGGGCAGCCGTGATGTTTTCCAGCACGGAAAGGTGCGGAAAGAGGTTGAAATTCTGAAAAACCAGGCCGGTTTTGCGCTGAAGCGCCCTAAGCGTCTTTTTCTCGGCATAGACGGCAGGGCTGCCCTGAGCCAGCACCTGATCGCAGATTTCGATGCTGCCTGAATCGATGGTCTCCAGCATGAGCGCACAGCGCAGCAGCGTGGATTTGCCCGAGCCGGAAGGGCCGATGATGGCGACGACTTCGCCCTGATCGACGCAGAGGCTGACGCCCTTTAATACGGCGGTATCCCCAAAGCGCTTGGTGATATTTTGCATGGAAAGAAGCGGCTTTTTCATAAAAAACCTCACTTATAATAGGAAAGCTTGCGGCTGAGATAGGAGAAGCCCAGGGAGACAATGCCGTTCATGGCGAAATAGAAAATTCCGGCGATGATGATGGGCAAAGTGGAAAAATTGCCTGAGGCAGAGGTGTTTGCCAGGCGGAAGATCTCCGCGACGCCAATGGTCTGCGCCAGAGCCGTATCCTTGACCAGCGTCATAAACTCGTTGCCCATGGAGGGCAGGATGATTTTGACAACCTGGGGCAGCGTGATGCGGAAAAACGTCTGCATCTTGCCAAACCCCAGCACTTTGGCGGCCTCTATCTGCCCGGGATCGATGGCCTGAATGCCGCCCCGGAAAATCTCGGCGAAATATGCGGCATAGTTGATGGAAAAGGCCAGGATGGCCGCCCAAAAGCGCGGCAGGCCGATGCCCAGCAGATCCGGCGGGACGAAATAGAAGAAGATGAGCTGCAGGATGAGGGGCGTCCCCCGGATGATGAGCAGAAAACTCTCCATTGGGACGCGCACCCATTTGCGGCGCGACATGCGGGCCGCCGCAAACACCAGGCCCAGGGGCAGGGAGAAGAGCAGCGTCAGAAAGAAAACCTCCAGCGTAACGACGGAGGCATCCAGCATATTGAGAAGAAAGGTTTGCAGTGCTTGGCCAGACATAAGCGCTCCTTTTCAAAAATAAGGCGGGAAGCCGGAGCCGCCCGCCGTTTTTACTTCGCTATTCCTGCGCCGCAGGGTTTGCGATATAGTAGTTTGCCACGACTTCATCCATCAAAACGGCATCTGCACCGCCCGAGGAGAGGTCGAACATGGCCAGCACATAGGTATCCACTTCCACAGCCGCGCCGCCCTTGAGGCTCGCAGCCAGATCCGGGAACTCTGCCAGCGCATCTACGGCAGTGGAGCCGCCTTGCAGAACCAGCGTCTTGCCGGCCAAATCCTCGGCGGTTTTCAGGCCCTTATCGTAGAGCTTCTGTGTGGTTACGATGACCTGGCGGTTTTGCAGATAGGGCATGGAGAGGCAGAGCTGCTCCTGGCGCTCGGGGTTGATGGAAAAGCCATTCCAGATGCAGTCGATATTGCCGGAATTGATCTCTTTCTCCTTTGCCGTCCAGCTGATGGGCTGGAGCACCAGCTCAACGCCCAGGCGCTTGCAGACCTCCGTCGCCACGTCAATATCGTAGCCGACGATGTCGTTGTTCTCATCGCGGTAGCCCATGGGCGGGAAGGAATCATCTAACCCGAGGACGAATTTGCCTCTCTCCTGGAGCTTAGACAGGGAATCATCGGTGGCATCCGCCGTAACCAGCGAGGCATCCACGATGCTCACTTCTTTGCCAAACCACTTTTCATCGATTTTGGCCAGCGTGCCGTCTTCCTTCATCTCGACCAGCGCCTTTTCTACGGCCTGGCAGAGCGCCTTATCCTCTTTGCGGAAGCCGATAGCAAACTGCTCTTCTGCCAGAGGCTCGGAGAGGACGACGTATCCCGCGTCTTTCTTTGCGCAGGAAGTCAGGCAAAGGGCGAGCAGCAACAGCGTCGCCATCAAAACCAAAGTAACTCTCTTTTTCATCATTCTTTCTCCAATCTAAATCATTCTTCGCCGAAATACTTCGGGTGAATTCCAAGGACGAATATTATACTAGCATAGTAGCGTAGTAAAGTAAAGAGGAATTTTAACAAAATATTCGGTTTTGCGCGGCAATTTGCCAGGTCGCACTTTTCGCGCCGCGGCAGCCGGGCATTTTGCCAAGAAAAAAAGCGCTGTATTAGCGCTTTTCCTCCTCTTCCTGCGGCGCAAGAAAGAGCTCTGGCGGCAGGCTGCGAATCTGCTCGGGCGTGAGCACGCTGTCTGTCCCAAGGCAGGCAGTACAGCGCGCGCCGCACTGCGGGCAGATGCACCCCAGCGTCAAATCCTCGGACTGCACCATATAAGTGCCGCAATTTTGGCAGCTGCATCGCATAAAAATGCCCTCCTTTTTTTATAAAAGAAACCCGGGCCGAGGGGCCCGGGCCTTTTTACGCGGTTAAAAAATGGTTATGGCTGCGGCCTATACATAGGGGACCAGCGTCCGCACGTTCTTCATGAGCGGAGCAAGCCAAATGACGACGAAGGGCGTCAGCGCGATCGGAACGACGTCTGCGATGCCGATCCAGAGGATGCAGTAGGTATATTTCATACCAGTGAAGTAGGAGAGGGAGAGGCTGGTCGTCAGGATCATCAGAACGCCGAACAGGACGCTCCAGAACAGGCTCATGCCGATGAACTTGCCCTTTTTGCCCGGCTCCAGCAGGCTCATCAGGTCAACCTTGCCGCCTTTGAGGTGAATGAGGGCGGGCAGAGCTGCCGAAAGGCCAACCGTGATGCCGTCGGTCAGCGGGCTGTGCAGGGCGATGAAGCTGCCCGAGAGCAGCGCCCAGACGATGGTGCCGATATAGCCGGAGAAGAAGCCGGTAACTGGCCCAAACAGATAACCGATCACCGGGATGATGAATGCGAATGTGCGGAAGTGCACACCGGGGATCAGCGGAATCGGGCAGAGATATGCCCAAAGAATGCCGGTCAACACGCCGAAGATGACGAAGAAGACGATGTTGACAAAGGAGAATTTTCTGGTGTTAGCATTTGCCATGATCATAATTCCTCTCTTTTAATAATTGATTTGCGAGATTTCCTGCAAAATTGCAAAAAGTTTTTCGACCGCGTACGCGAAAAACGCTTGTCCCTTTTCTTTGGTGGCATAGGTGGGCGCGCCGATGACGCCGCTTTTGGTTACATCCTTGGTGCGCCAGCCGGCGTTGACGGGGCCGAACACTGTGACGAACTTATCGCCCGTAAAGCACTCGGCGGGGTCTTCATCTACCGCGAGATCCATGCGCACGGTTTCCGGCCGTGCTTCCAGCATCAGGGAAGTCTCCAGCTCGCAGGCATGGAAGATGCCGTAGGGGCCGGACTGCTGATATTTCTCCCGGGCCTCTGCCCAGAAGGAGGTGAACCACCAATCGAACACATAGACCTGCAGGCCGAAATCGATGCGAAGATCCCGGGAAAGCAGGTTGGCCATATCCGTGTTGCCGCCGTGGCTGTTGAACAGCACCAGCTTTTTGAAGCCGTGCTTTGCGATGCAGCCGGCAATATCGTGCAGAAGGGCATAGTAGGTCTGGGCGGAGAAAGTCAGCGTGCCGCAGAAATCCATATGCTCGTTGCTCTTGCCGATGTGCAGCTGCGGCGCGAAGATGACGTTGCCGCCCGAATAGCCGTCTGCCGCCTCGATGGCCTTATCCATCAGCGTGCTTAAGATGATGGAATCCGTGCCCACGGGAAGATGCGGGCCGTGCTGCTCTGTGGCAGACATGGGCAGCAGGACGATGGTATTATCCTTATCCAGCGCGGAAAGCTGGTCTCTCGATAGATTTTCCCACTTTGCAATCATGGTTTGAAACTCCTTTCGGTTTTTGTTCTATTCCCGCATTAAACCGGGATATAGAAGAGAAAGCGCAGAGCGACCGTCCCGGCGATGGCAACGGCAGTTGCCAGGAGGAACCAGGCGTCGTATTTGGATGCCTTGATGGTTTTATAGGACGTGCGCTTGACGCCAAAGTTCAGCTTATAGAAGTGCATGGCCAGCGAGATGGCATGGCCCTTGCCGATGACGCGGAACAGCAGAGGAATCGAGAAAATGATATAGTTCTTGATTTTTGTCGCCGTGCCGCATTCCTCGATTTCCAGGCCGCGGGAGCTCTGGGCTTCCATGATGGCCCGCAGTTCTGTGATGATGATGGGGATGATCTGGAACACCAGGCCGATGGCAAAGCTGATGGAATAGGGCATATGCCATTTGCAGAGGCCCAGAATGATCTCGCTGAAGTTGGTCGTGATGAGCACCATGAAGAAGGAGGCGATCATCAGGTAGATGCGCATGGAATAGACAAAGCCCTTGTAGAAATCGTACCAATCGAAGCAGATGTTCATCCCGAGCACATTGCCCTCATAGAAGATGGGGCCGCCCTCTACCGGAGGCCGTTCAAACAGCCCCAGCACAAACCAGAGCAGGAAGATGAATATCAGAAGCGCTTTGAGCTGTTTCAGCAGCTTGCCCATCTCGGGCATGATGCCGCAGCTCAGCCAGATGCCCAGGAAGAACAGGAACAAAAATACCAGCGCCGCGGCGGATTTGGTGAGAGACGTCAGCACGGCCATGGCCAGGAAGAAGAAGAACTTCGTGCGGGGATCCAGGCGGTGCAGGAGGGAATCCTTATCGACATACTGCAAATAATCCATAGTTAGGCATCCTCCCTTTTCAGCATAGCCGCGGCCTGCTCTGCAAATTCCTCGACGTTGTAGCACACTTTGCCAAACCCATAGCGCCGGGAAAGCCGGACGACAGGGGGCAGGCTGATGTTGATGGAATCAAAAATATCGTCTCTGCGGGCGAGGGCCTCTTTGCCGCCCTCGTAGATCTTCTTGCCGCCGCTTAAAATGACGGCGCTGTCCGCCACTTTGAAGACCAGCGGAATCTCGTGGCTGATCATGATGACCGTCTTGCCCTGCTCTTTGAGGAAGGCGATGATCTCCTCCAGCTGTTTTTTGATATGCAGATCCATGCCCAGGGTGGGCTCGTCCAAAATGACGACATCTGCGCTGGAAAACAGCACCGAGAGGATGGTGAGTAGATGCTTCTTGCCCATAGAAAGGTTGATGGGGAAGGTCTCGGCATCTGCGGCCAGGCCGTATTTTTCCAACACTTCCGCAACCTGCTCATCCGTAAAGGGAAGGCCCTGCATCCGGGCGCAGAAGGTAATTTCCTGGGTTACCGTCTGCTCGAAGAGCATGTGCTCGGGGTGCTGGAATACCAGAATGATGTTTTTGGAGATTTGCGCCACCGTCTTTTTGAGGGTGGACTGGCCGTTATAGCGGACGTCGCCGCTGGTGGGCTTATGCAGGCCGTTTAAATGCTTGACCAGCGTCGTCTTGCCCGAGCCGTTCTGCCCCATGATGGCCACCACCTGCCCCTTGGGGAAGGAAGTGTTGATATCTTTGAGCGCGTGGAAGCCGTCCGCGAATATTTTATTGAGCTGATGCGCCGTCAAAAACGCCTCTTCGGGCAGTTCCTGAGCGGCGGAGTCGGGAAGCTCCTTTTGGGCGAAGAGCGCGTCCAGCTGCTGCAGGGCGCCCTGCATGGAATAGAACATGGGAATTTCCGGGCGGATTTTCGCCATGGCGCGGTAGATCTCTGCCTCCTGAGGAATGGTAACGCCCAGCTTCTCCTGCAAATCGAAGTTGCGGAAGAACTCCTCTTTTTCGCCGTCGAACAGCACCTGGCCATCCGAAAGGCCGACCACCCGATCCACGATCCCGGCAGACCATTCCAGGTTGTTATCCACGATGAGCACCGTCGTGCCGTCGGCGCGGAGCTGGTTGAGCACACCCTGCACCATCTTTTTGCCGTTGGGGTCCAGCGAGCTGACGGGCTCGTCCATGATCAGAATATTGGGACGCATGGCCAAAACAGAGGCAATGCAGACGGCCTGCCGCTGCCCGCCCGAGAGCGCCGCAACAGAGCGCTTGCGCAGATACTGCAAATTCAGCAGATCCAGCACATATTCCAGGCGCTCGGAGATTTCCTGGGCAGGAAGGCCCATATTTTCCATGCCAAACGCGATGGCATCTTCCACGCCATAGCCAAACAGCTGGTTTTCCGGCGACTGGCTGACGACGCTGACCAGCGGGTTTTCGCCCAGCTCCAGCTCGCCCTGCAAAACGCCGTTGCTCTCAAGCTTTGGGATGACGCCGCTTAGGATATTGACCAGCGTCGTCTTGCCGCAGCCCGAGGGGCCGACGACGGCCGTTACCGCGCTCTGCCGGATTTCCAGGCTGATATCTTTGAGCACCTCGCTGCCGTCCGGCGTATACTGATAAGTAAGATTTTGGATACGATAATTCAAGAGAAACTCCTTTTGCCGGGGTTAAAATTTAAAAACAGGGAAGGATTCCAGGAAGATGATGTCGTCGCGCGCTCCTGCATCGCCCTCTGCCAGAATGGCAGCCTTGCCCGAGACGATGCCGCCCGCTTTTTTGACCAGCGCTTCCATGGCCTTGAGGGATTCGCCCGTGCTGATGACGTCGTCCACAATCAAAATGCGCTTGCCTTCGATCATCTTGGCCTCCACTTCATCCAGGCAGAGAATCTGCTTTTTCTGCGTCGTGATGGAATAGACCTCGGTTACGAACGGGTTGACCATATAGGGCTTGATGCTCTTTCTGGCGACGAAATAGCGATCCATATTCATCAGCCGGGCCAGCTCCTGCACCAGCGGAATGCCTTTGGCTTCTGCCGTGATCAGATAATCCACTTCGGGCAGCTTTGGCAAAAGCTCTGCGGCCGCTTTGATGACCAGCTGGGAGTCGCCCAGCAGAACAAAGCTGGCGATGCACATATTGTCCGCAACCTGCACGATGGGAAGCTCGCGCAGCAGGCCGGCGATGTTGATCTCGTATGTCTTGCTCGTTGGTTTCATAAAATTTCTCCCTTCAAGCCACGCTGTGGCTTGTTTAGAATCTAAAAAATGGCTGAGCGCAAAAACAAATTTGAAGCCAATCGGATTGCCTTTGCGCGCTTTCGCCCTCTCCGCGCGGAAAAAGGCGAAATCTTTCCTTTTATATATGAATTATAAAAGATATTCACAATCTGTTCAAGAGATATTTACGATTCTCTGAAAATTTCTCGAAATAAATAAAAAAAGAAGCGACCAATGTTCGGTACATAGTGAACGTTAGTCGCTTGAATTGCAAAAGGAGCGTTTTAGGGCTGTATGTTCCAGATAATGGAAGGAGATTGGCTAATCCCTGTAAGGGTCCCAGAGATGCTTTTTCAGATCCACGTTGCCGTTTGGGCGGAAGCAGACGCCCTCGGCCTCCAGCCGGGCGCGCTGATCCGGAAAATCCGGCGCCAGCCTGCCGCAGTGGTTGACACAGCGGTGGCAAGGCAGGTTTTCGGGCGCAAAAAAGAGCGCCTGCCCCGCCATGCGCGGCGCATGGCCAAACCCGGCAAGATGCGCCAGCTGGCCGTAGGTCGCCACGCGCCCGGGCGGGATATGAGCCACGATCTCGTAAACCTTTTTAAAGTATGCTTCCCGCTTCATTGCCGCTTTCCAGATACTGCTTCAGGAACCGGATTGCCTGCACATATCCATCCAGCCCCAGGCCGATGAAGGATTTGACGCACGCCATGCCGGGGTAGGAGATATGCCGGAAGGATTCTCTCTGATAGACATCCGAGATATGCACTTCCACGGCCGGGATGCTCACGGCCTTGAGCGCATCCAGAATGGCGATGCTGGTATGCGTATAGGCGGCGGGGTTGATGACGATGCCGTCCGTGTTGCCGTAGGCCTTTTGAATGGCATCCACAATATCGCCCTCGTGGTTGGACTGGAAGCACTCGCACTCGATGCCCAGGCTCTGGCAAGTCTCCTGCACGAGCTTCAGCAGGCTCTGATACGAGCCCTCGCCGTAGATGTTTTTTTCCCGGATGCCCAGCATGTTGATATTCGGGCCGTTGATGATGAGAAATTTCATGAGAATACTCCTATGATAATCAATTTAGAAAGCAAAGCCGAATTGCCGGCCAAGCGTTCCTGTTTCGCGCGAAAACCAAAAGAGAAAAGATGGGCGGCCTCTTGCCGCGGCGATAAATTCGGGCAGACCAAGCCAGAGAGTCCGCGCCGCCCGGCAGATTGTGCCGGCGGCCAGAGCATCGGCTTCAGCCAGAGGAGGACGCTTATTTTGGCATCTCCTCGCCCAGCAGGGCCAGCACTTTTTCCAGCGTATCCGAAAGGGAGGCGTTGTTGTCCACAGCAAAATCGCAGACGGCCTGATAGAGCGGCCCGCGCACCTCCGCAAGCTTTCGCAGGGCGGCAGGGTCTTTGGAAAGCGGGCGGCCGTCCAGCGGCAGTTTTTCCAGATCCCGGGTCAGCAGGAACACGGCGGCGTTTTGCCGCAGAGCCCTGCGGTTCTCTTCCAGGAGAATCGCTCCGCCGCCCACCGAGAGCACGGTGCCCAGGCGCTGGGTCAGCTGGGCAATGGCCTGCTGCTCGCGCTTGCGGAAGCCGGCCTCGCCCTCCTCTGCGAAAATCTCCGGGACGCTTTTTCCGGCGCTCTGCGCGATGGCGTCGTCGCTGTCGATAAACTCCCGGCCCAGCTTTTCGGCCAGCAGGCGGCCCACCGTGGTTTTGCCGCTGCCCGGCATCCCGACGAACACCACGCTTCTCAGCCGGTTTTCCAGGTTTTTCAAAATCTGCTCGGTTTTCTCCTGGGAAATGCTCTTTTGCAGAAACACCTCGCAGGCCGCCTTTGCCTGGGCGACGAGCATGGGCAGGCCGTTGGTATGCGGGATGCCCAGCGCCTCGGCCTCTAACAGCAGCGCGGTTTTGAGCGGGTTATAGATGACGTCGACCACGCCCTCCAGCCGCGAAAACTGCGCCAGGCCAAGGGGCGCCTGGCCGTTCTGCGGGAACATACCCACAGGCGTGGTGTTGATGATAATCTGGGCATCCGCATGGCGGGAGAGGTTCTGATAGTTGTGCTCTCCCGAGCGGGAGATGGTGAAAATCTCCCGAGCGCCCAGATCCTCGGCCACGGCATGGGCGGTTTTGGAAGTGCCCCCGCTGCCCAAAATGAGCACTTTTTTGCCGGAAAGGCAGATGCCCGCCCGGGCAATGGCGTATCCCAGGCCGGCGTAATCCGTGTTGTCGCCAAAGAGCCTGCCGCCCCGGTTGGCGATGGTGTTGACGGCCCCGATGCGCCGGGCGATGGGCGAAAGCTCATCCAGATAGGGGATGACGGCCTTCTTATATGGGATGGTAACATTCAGGCCGCGAAACTGCTTTTCCCGCAGAAAGCCATCCAGCTTTTCGGGGGGCAGGGAGATGAGCTGGTAGTCGTAATCCGCCAGCTGCGCGTGTATTTGGGGAGAAAAGCTGTGCGAGAGCTTTTCCCCTAAAAGCCCGTATTCTGCCATATTAGAAGGTCTCCGCATAGCAGCCCAGGAAGGAGAACTGCTCCAGCGTCCCCTCCAGCTCGGCCAGCAGCTTTAGAAGCGCATCCGAATGCGCCGAGACGCTGGCATCGAAATAGAACATGAACTCGAAATCCTTGCCGGGGATGGGGCGGCTCTCGATCTTGGTCAGGTTGAGCCCCAGGGTGGCAAACTTGGTGATGACGCTGTAAAGCGAGCCCGGGCGGTGCGGCAGGGTGAACATCAGGCTCATCTTGTCTGCGCCGGGGTAGATCTCCGGGGCGCGGGAGATGCAAATAAAGCGGGTGTAGTTGTTGTCGCTGTTCTGGATGTGATCCGAGAGAATTTGCAGGCCATAGAGCTCTGCGCATTCCCGGGAGGAGATGGCGGCAATATCCGTGCGGTCCGAATCGGCGACCATCTTGGCCGCAACCGCGGTGTTCTCATAGACATTCGCCTTGATCTCCGGGTGCTCCCGCAGAAATTCGTTGCACTGGGCCAGCCCCTGCTCATGCGAATAGATCTCCCGGATATCCTCCAGCCGCGTGCCTTTTTTGACCAGCAGGGTGTGGTTGATGCGCAGTTTGACGCTGCGCACGATGGAGAAGCGGAACTTCTTCATCAGGTCGTAAACCTGGCTGACAGAGCCGGCCGAGCTGTTTTCGATGGGCAGGATGCCATAGCGGCACATGCCCTTATCCACCGCGTTAAACACCGCCTCGAAGGATTTGAAATACATGATGCTGGGCAGGGAGAAGAGCTTTTCGCAGGCCGCCTGGGAATATGCCCCCTCCACGCCCTGGCAGGCCACGATGGCCTGATCCGGCATTTTGGCGGGCGTCTGCTCCAGCGCCTGGCGCACTTCCTTTTGCAGAGCGGAATCCTTGTGGATAAACTGGCTCTGATAGGAGCGGGAGACATCGAACAGTGTGCTGAACAGCACTTTGGTATACCCCGCAAGCTCGGGGCCTGCCGCTTCGGTAACGCGGTTTAAAATATCCGTCTCCCGGCTTTTATCCAGCACGGTCAGGTTATGCTCCTTCTTATACTGCGCCACGGCCAGCACCGTGTGCATCCGCTCGGCAAACAGGGAGACTAGCTGGTCGTCGATCCCGTTGAGCTTTTCTCTTGCTTGGTTGATATCCATAGAAATTTCCTTTCATCCAGGGTTTGAAAATAATATAACATGGCCGGTTTGGCCTTGCTTGCGAAGCTATGCGCCCAGCAGGGCATCCAGCAGCACGATGGCCGCCGCCGCCTCTACCACGGGAACCGCCCTTGGGACGATGCACGGGTCGTGCCGCCCGGCAATCTCCAGTTTCTCGGGTTTTTTCCGGGAAAGCGAGACCGAATCCTGCGCTCTTGCGATGGAGGGCGTGGGCTTGAAGGCCAGATGGAAGAGCAGGGGCATGCCCGTGCTGATGCCGCCCAGAATGCCGCCGGCGTGGTTGGTTTTGGTCAAAACCCGATCTCCTTCCAGAAAGAAGGGGTCGTTATTCTGGCTGCCCCGCATCTCTGCCGCCGCGAACCCCGCGCCGAACTCCAGGCCCTTGACGGCCGGGATGCCGAACAGCGCCGCGGCCAGGCGGTTTTCCAGGCCATCGAACATGGGATCGCCAATGCCGGCCGGGAAGCCGACGGCGGCGCACTCGATGGTGCCGCCCACGCTGTCCAGATCCGCCTTGGCCTGGGCGATTTTCTCCTGCATGGCCGCGCCGGCGGCATCGTCTATGACGGCAAAGGGCTTGGCCGAAACGGCCTGCAAATCCGCCGGGCAGACGCGCACCGGGTCAAACGGCGCATCAGATATGCCCGCGACGGAGGCGATATGCGCGCCGACAAAGACGCCCCGCTGTTCCAGCATTTGCAGGCAGATGGCCCCGGCAAAACAGAGCGGGGCAGTCAGCCGGCCGGAAAAGTGCCCGCCGCCGCGCACATCCTGAAAGCCGCCGTAGCGCAGGTTCGCGGTAAAATCCGCGTGGCCGGGCCGGGGAACATCCCGCAGTTTTTCGTAGTCTTTGGAGCGGGTATCGCCGTTCCCGATGAGCATGGCCAGCGGCGCGCCGCAGGTTTTGCCCTCTGCCAGGCCGGAGAGGATGATGGGCTCATCCGCCTCCCTGCGCGCCGTGGCATAGGCCGCGCGGCCGGGGGCTCTGCGCGCCAGAAAGGCCCGCACTTTCCCCATATCCACGGCAAAGCCGGCGGGCAGGCCGTCGATGACGGCGCCAATCGCCTGGCTATGGGATTGCCCAAAGATAGAGACGGTAATATTTTTTCCGATATGAGAAGACATGGCGCTTCCCTCCGATTTATAAGGTAGTGATCCTGCCGCCCAGTTTTTCAAAATCCGCCCAGAACCCGGGATAGGATTTGGAGACGACCTGCGCATCTCTTATTATAACATCTTTTTCACAGCTTAGGGAGGCAATCGCGGCAGACATGGCGATGCGGTGATCGCCCCAGCTGAAAACCTCGCCGCCCTTCAGGCGCGGCTTGCCCTGGATGATGAGCCCATCCGGCAGCTCCTCTATCTCTGCGCCCAGGCGGCGGAGTATGTCCGTAACCGAGCGCAGGCGGTCGCTCTCCTTGATGCGCAGCCGGGCGGCGTTTGTGATATGCGTTTTTCCGGATGCCGCCGCGGCCACTGCCGCCAGCACGGGAATGAGATCCGGGATATTGCCCGCGTCGATCTGGATGGCCGAGAGCGCCCCCGGGCGCACGGTAACCTCCTGCCCAGCCCGGCAGACCTGCGCGCCCATCCGGGCCAGCAGCGGCTCTACGGCGCGGTCTCCCTGGGCGGAGTTTTCATCCAGGCCGCCGCAGGCAATTTCTCCCGAGAGCGCCCCGGCACAAAGCCAAAACGCCGCGCTGGACCAATCTCCGCAGATGGCCAGCCGGCCGGGGGAGCGATACCGCTGCCCGGCGGGGACGCAGAACCCCCGCTCCGTCCGCTGGACATGGACGCCAAAGCGGCGCATGGTCTGCACCGTCATCTCGACGTATCCGGCGGATTCCAGCGCCGTGCTCAGGGCGATTTCCCCGCCCTCGGGCAGCAGGGGAAAGCAAAGCAGCAGGCCGGTCAGAAACTGGGAGCTGACGTTGCCGGGCAGGGTAAACACCCCGCTTTGCAGCTGCCCCGAAAGCGCGATGGGCAGGTGGGCGCGGTCCAGCTGGCAGCCATGCGCCTCCAGCTCCTCCTTCAGCGGGGAAACCGGGCGCTCGGGCAGCCTGCCCTGGCCGGTGAAGCTGGCCGCACAGCCCAGCGCCGCGGCGACGGGCAGCAGAAAGCGCAGGGTCGAGCCGCTCTCTGCGCAGTTCAGCTCTGCGGCCTGGGCGGCGCGCCCGATGGGGCGGACGCGGATGCTGTTTTCCGAGACGTCAAAAGCCGCTCCCAGGCTTTGCAGGCAGCGGATGGTCGTCTCAATATCGACAGAGCTTCCGTTTAAGGAGAGCTCTGTGGGCGCATCCGAAAGCGCCGCGCAAATGAGGGCGCGGTGCGCATCGGATTTGGAGGAGATGGCAGAAATCCTGCCCGAAAGACGCGAAGGAGAGATGCGAATATCCATTATGCATCCACCCCCAGGCGGATGATCTCGCCCAGCGTCTGCATAGAAACTTTTTCCAGGCGGCAGGCTCCGATCTGCTCCGGGAGCACCAGCGTGATGCTGGCGCCGCCCCGCTTTTTATCCCGGCCTGCCGCGGCATAGAGCGCCTTCGCATCATAGGGGCAGCGGGTTTTTAGGCCAAAGGCGGCCGCGGCCCGGGCGATTTCCTGCGAGCAGTCCTCTTTCAGCAGACCGGCGCGGTGCGCGCCCCGGGCCATGAGCACCATGCCAATGGCCACGGCGTGGCCGTGCGAGATGGTGAAATTGCTGCAAGCCTCGATGGCGTGGCCGATGGTATGCCCGAGATTGAGGAACTGGCGCGCGCCGGTATCCCGCTCATCCTGGGCGACGTAATCGCGCTTGATGCACACGCACTTTTCGATGATTTCCTCCCGGTCTGCGCCGATTTTATTTTGGCAGATTTGCTCGAACAGCGCTGTGGAATGAAGAACGCCGTATTTGATGGCCTCGGCGGCGCCGTCTGCAAAAATTTCGGGGGAGAGCGTTTCCAGCGCGGCCGTATCGCAGAGCACAAGGCTGGGCTGATGGAACGCGCCCGCGAGGTTTTTGCCCGCCCGGAGATCCACCGCCGTCTTGCCGCCCACGGAAGAATCGATGGCGGCCAGAAGGGTGGTGGGAATCTGCACATAGGGGATGCCGCGCATGTAAGTCGCCGCGGCAAACCCGGCCATATCCCCGGTTACGCCGCCGCCCAGGGCGACGATGAGAGATTTGCGGTCCATCCCATGCTCAGCCAGAAACTCCAGAATCTTGGCATAGGTCGATAGATTCTTGCTGGCCTCGCCTGCTGGAAAGACGTATTTGCAGGGGGCAAAGCCCGCTTCTTTTAAGGAGGAGAGTAGGGCATCCGCATAGAGCGCGTCCACCGTGCTGTCTGTGATGACGGCAATGCCGCTGGGCGAGAATTTCCCGGCGATGCGCGCGCCCGCCTCCCGGATCAGGCCGGGGCCAATCAAAATCTCATAGCCTTCCCGAATGGGAACATGCACGTTTCTCATAAGCGATCCACCTTCTCCTTGAGCTCTCTTCCTTCCTTTAAAAGCCGGCGAAGCGTATCGGCGTCCTGCGCCTTGAGCGCCGCGCTGTATTCTTTCAGCCGCTCTGCGATGCAGTCTATCTCTTCGGCCAGGTTTTCCCTGTTTTCCAAAAACAGCTCGGTCCACATGGTCTCGTTCAGATAGGCGACCCGGGTGAGATCCCGGAAACTGCCGGCGGAAAAGCCCTTAAAATTGACGGCCGTCGGGCTTTTGACATACGCGTTGGAGACGACGTGCGCCAGCTGGGAAGTGAATGCGATGCGCTTATCGTGGATGAGCGGCGTCGTGATGATGACGCTGCCAAAGCCGATTTGCAGGAAAAACTCCTTGGCGAACTCGACGCAGGAAAGATCGTGATCCGGGTAGGGCGTCAGGATCATGGAAGCGCCGGAAAACAGCGAGGCCAGGGAATATTCAAAGCCCGAATGCTCGGTGCCCGCCATGGGGTGCCCGCCGATGAAGGTGAACCCATGCTCTGCGGCGACGCTTTTAAGCGGCTCGCAGACCACTTCCTTGACGCCGCAGCAGTCGATGACCAGCGCGCCTTTTTTGATTTTTTCCGCGTGCGAGCGGATATATTCCACCGTCGCCTGGGGATAGAGCGCCAAAATGAGCATATCGCAGGAGGGAAGATCTTCCTCCCGCAGCTCTTCGGAGATGACCTTCGTCATCTTTGCTTTGAGGACGACGCTGGAATCGAGATCCGCGCCCAGCACCGTGTGATCCGTGTGCTCGGTAATTGCCTTTGCCATGGAGCCGCCAATCAGCCCCAGGCCGATGATGCCGATTTTCACGCCGCTACCTCCCAAGCTCTTTGCCCACCACGGGCAGGATTTTTTTGACTTTGCCCGCCACTTCATCGAACATCTGGGGCGAGAGAGACTGCGGGCCGTCGCAGAGCGCCCGGGCAGGGTCGTTATGCACCTCGATCATCAGCCCGTCTGCGCCGGCGGCGGCTGCTGCCAGCGCCAGCGGCTCCACCAGGTAGGAATGCCCGGAGGCGTGGGAAGGATCCACCACCACAGGCAAATGCGATTTCATCTTGATGAGCGGAACCGCCGAAATATCCAGCGTATTGCGCGTGTATGTCTCAAACGTGCGGATGCCCCGCTCGCAGAGGATGATGCGCTCGTTGCCCCCGGCCATGATATACTCGGCGCTCATGAGCAGCTCCTCCAGGGTGTTGGCCAGGCCGCGCTTTAAGAGAATGACCTTGTCGCTGTGCCCCAGCTCTTTGAGCAAATCGAAATTCTGCATGTTGCGCGCGCCCACCTGGACGACGTCGATATCCGCGAACAGCGGAAGCTGGGAGATATTCATAATTTCGGTAACGATGGGCATGCCCGTGGCCTTCTTGGCCTCGAGAAGCAGGCGGATGCCCTCTGCGCCCATGCCCTGGAAGGCATAGGGGGAAGTGCGCGGCTTGAAGGCGCCGCCCCGCAGCAGCCGTGCGCCGGATTTTTTCACCGCTTTTGCCACTTCGATGATCTGCTCTTCACTCTCCACCGAGCAGGGCCCGGCGATGAACTGGAAATTGCCTCCGCCGATTTTCGCGCCGCCGATTTCGAGGACGGTATCATCCGGGTGGAAATCCCGGTTGACGTTCTTATACGGCTCCCGGATGCGCTTGACGTCCTGGACGATCTCCAGGCTCTTGATAAGGTCCAGATCGACTTTGGAAGTATCGCCCACAAGGCCGAGGATGGTCTGGTATTCGCCCTGGCTCATATGCGTATCCAGGCCGAGGCTGTGCAGCCAGGTGATGAGGTTTTGCTTTTGCTGCTCATCTGGGTTGCTTTTGAGGATGATAATCATGGCTTTCCTGCTCCTTGAAATAAAAAATGATAAACTCCTTGGAAAAATAAAAAATGCAGCGGCTTTTCGCACACTGCATTTGCTTTCCGATGATTCGGCAGCACTTAGAAACTTGAGGCCCTGGCAGTGGCACGCGAAAAGACTTTATCCATAAAGTAGATAAAGTAAAAGTAATAATATGCAGCTGCCTTTGCGAAGTGTTTCATTTTGAGCTACCTCTTTTTTACTAACCTTATGATACCCTGCAAAAAAAGCAATGTCAAGCGTTTCTTTTCTTTGACAACGCCGGAAGCGGCATGGTATCATTTTGCTGGAAGTTTTGACTTTTAGAGAAGGAGAGAACGCGTGAGAATAAAGGCAGCAATTTTTGATTTGGATGGGACGCTTCTGGATTCCATGTACTACTGGCGGCATATGTTCGAGATTTTTCTGGAAGGCTACGGCAAAAAGCCAAAGCCGGATCTCAAAGATAAGCTAAAGCCTTTAAGCCTTCAGGAATCGGCGGATGTGTTCCGGATGGAGTACGGCGTTCCCGGCAGCACGGACGAGGTGGCCGATGGCATCAACAAAGTGCTGGAAGAGCGCTATTTCCATACGATTGAGGCCAAGCCCTATGTGCGGGAGTTTTTGGAGCTGCTCCGGGAAAACGGGGTGAAAATCTGCGCCGCCACGGCCACGGACCGCTATCTCATCGAGGCGGCCCTCAAGAGAAACGGGCTTTATGATTATTTCTCCCAGATCTATACCTGCACGGAAGTGGGACGGGGCAAGGAGTTCCCAGATATCTACCTCAAAGCCATGGAGTTTATGGGCGAGCGGCAGGAGGATACCGTCGTCTTTGAAGACGCGTATTACGCCATCAAAACCGCAAAAGCCGCGGGCTTCTATGTCGTCGCCATGGCGGACGAGACGACCAAGGAAGATGAAGAGGGCATTGTGCAGGCCGCCGATGAATATCATCAGGATTTTCGCAGTGTGCAGATAGAGACAGAAGGGGGATGCGCGCGCATTGGAGCATAGAATGATTCCGCCTTTTCCCGGCGTCCGGGAATCCGCCGCGGCGGCAGTGGAAAACGGCGAAGCGCTGGTCTGCATTCAAAAAGAGTGCCCGGAGCAGTTTGTCTGCGCATCTGCCTATTTCGCCCAGGGGCTGAGCGGCGCGCTGGAGGAAATCTATATCCGGGAGGGCGCGCTGGAGCGCCTGAAAAAGGCGGCGAAGGCTCTGCCCGAGGGCTGCCGCTTCAAGCTCTGGGATATCTGGCGTCCGGTGGCCGTGCAGCAGGCGATTTTCGACGCCTATGCCGCGGAGATTGCCCAAAAACAGCCGGCGCTTTCCAAAGAGCAGATTTTTGAGGAGACGAGAAAATTCGTGTTCCCGCCGGGAAGCGATGCGCTGTTCCCGCCTCTGCACGCCACAGGCGGCGCGGTGGATCTGACCATTGTGGATGAGCAGGGAGCCGAGCTGGATATGGGGACGGGCTTCGATTATTTTGGCGATGCCGCTTTTCCGGAATACTACGAGGCCCCCGGCAGGGATGAGCGCATCCGACAGAACCGCCGTCTGCTCTATTTTGCCATGATAGACGCCGGCTTTATCCCGGACAGCGTGGAATGGTGGCACTTTAACTACGGCAACAGCGCCTGGGCCAAGTGGACGGGCAATGCGCCGATTTACGGAGGAGTTTTCTCGCTGTGAGCAGGCTGGAGGAGCTGCCAAACCTCGGGGCAGTGATGGTGCAAAAGCTAAAAGAGGCTGGGATTGAGACGCCGGAGCAGCTGGGGGCCATGGGCGCCAAGCAGGCCTGGAGGCAAATCCGTGCGCTGGCAGACCCGGGCATCTGCCTTTCGGCTTTGCAGGCGCTGGAAGGCGCTGTGCGGGGCGTGCGCTGGCACGATCTGCCGCCCGAAGCAAAGCGGGAGCTGAAAGCCTTCTACCAGGCGGAGAAAGGGAAATAGCAAAATGCCCGCAGGATTCTGCGGGTTTTGATTCTGAGCCGGAAAAGGCTCAAAAGGGGGAGAGAATATGGAGTATCGCAGGTTTGCAAATACCATCGTCGCCAGAATGGATAAGGGAGAGGAAATTCTGGAGCAAATCCAAAAAATTGCGGAAAAAGAGCAGGTTCGGCTGGCCAGCATCCGCGCCCTTGGAGCCACGGACGATTTCACCGTCGGCGTGTTCAAAACCGGGGAAAAGAAATATTACGCCAACGAATTTCGCGGAGACCATGAGATCGTCTCCCTGACGGGCACCATCAGCACGATGGACGGCCAGTTCTACGCGCATCTGCATATGAGCGCCGGCAATGAGAAGGGGCAGGTGTTTGGCGGGCATCTCAACAGGGCGGTTGTCAGCGCGACCTGCGAGATGGTGATTGAGGTCATCGACGGGCAGGTGGAACGCGCGTTTGACGAGCAGATTGGGCTGAATCTGTTTCGGTTTTAGCATCTAAAACTTTGGCGGCCATGGCCGGAGCGAAATGTTTGCATCCCGGCATGGCCGCTTATTTTGCCGTTTATCAGAACGAAGCCGGCGGCCCATCGCCCTGCGGCGGCAAAGTGCCGGTATATGCGGCGCCGGGGCGGCGGCTTTCATCCCATCAAAAAAAGCGCCGGAATTCTGGCGCTTTTTTGGTATCTGCCTACTCCACGTTGCTGTGGTTTTTCGCAATCGTCTGCCGATCCGCCCCGATGCGCACGGCGCAGCACGCCCGGATGACATCGCCCACCGTCTGCATGACGGGGTAGAACGCGCTGGTCTGCACCAGAGCGGAAAGCTCGGTCAGTTCTGCATCCGGCTTGTAGCCCGAGCCGATCATGACGGTATCCTCGATATGCACGGTGTAATCCGCAAGGCTCTCCAGCGTCGAGCCGCGCTTGCCCACCAGCAGGCCGATTTTCACGCCGTGGCTCTTGGCCTGATTCGCGAAGAGCACCATGGATTTGGTCTCGCCCGAGCCCGAACCGATGATGAAAATATCGCCTTCCTGCATGGAAGGGCAGGTGTTGTCGCCCACGATATAGGCTCTAAGGCCAATCTGCGAGCAGTCCATCGCCAGCACTTTGATGTTGTTGCCGGCGCGGCCCCAGCCCGAGACGAAAATGCGCTTTGCTGCCACCATGGCATCGGCCAGCGCGTCAATCTCTGCCTGATCCACGTTTGTGAGCATCTCTGCCTGATGCGCGGCCAGCTTTTTTCTCTCTTCCAAAAAATCCATTTCTTTCTCTCCTTTAAGAGTATTTCAAATCCTGAGCCTATTATATACTGCGCCGGGCGGCACCACAAGCTTTTTATGCGAAACCGCGGTTTTGGGGGGCGGGAGAAGCAAAAACCGCCGCCTTTCCATGCGCGCGGCCTGCCCTGCGGCAAAAAAGAAGCGCCGCAATGCGGCGCTCTTCTGATTCGATTTATTCGATGTTGTTGTGATTGCGGCCCATATCCTCGGGCGTCACGCCCAGCTTATCCGCGCAGTAGGCCGTGATGGTGTCGCAGACCGACTGCATCACCGGGTAATAGGCGTTAGACTGCACCAGCTGCTCTTCCAGCGTGGCCATGCCTTCCGGCGGGCAGTAATCGTTGGCGATCATGAGGTTGTCGTCGATATGCACGGTATAATCCGCGATTTCCTCCAGCTTGGAGCCGCGCTTTCCCACGATCAGGCCGACTTTGCTGCCGTGGCTCTTGGCCTGGCCGGCGAAAAGCAGCATGGATTTCGTGCCGCCCGAGCCCGAGCCAATGATGAGAATATCCCGCTCATTCATGGAAGGGCAGGAGTTATCGCCCACGACGTGCGTCTTAAGGCCAATCTGGGAGCAGTTCATCGAAAGAATTTTGATGTTGTTGCCCGCGCGGCCCCAGCCCGAGACGAAGATGCGCTCCGCATCCAAAATTGCCTGAGCCATCGCATCCAGCTCTGCCTGATCGACGCTTTTGAGCATCTCTGCCTGGCGCTCTGCCAGCTTTGCTCTCTCTTGAATCCGATCCATTTCTAATCTCCTTGAAGTAAAATACGGCGTACGCCGCATCTACAACTCTAGCATAAGCAAAGCGGCAAAGTCAAGCAAAGCTAATCCGCGAAAACGACCCGGCTTTTGCGCGGCGCGGCGGCAGGCGTTTCTGCGGCATACCCCAGCGCGGCCATGCCCCAGACCACGTGATCCCCCGGCACGCCCAGCCCGTCCAGAACCCGGCGGACGGCGGGTTTATCGCAAATATCCCGCAGCTGGTTGATCCAGACAGAGCCGATGCCCATGCTGTGCGCGGCCAGGAAGATATTTTGCAGTGCGCAGGCGCAGTCCAGCATACCGTTGTGGTTTTCCGG
Organism: Christensenellaceae bacterium 44-20; assembly: GCA_041223705.1. NCBI lineage: Bacteria > Bacillati > Bacillota > Clostridia > Christensenellales > Christensenellaceae > Christensenellaceae bacterium 44-20. The sequence goes on along the minus strand of JBCLQU010000001.1, from coordinate 1,214,548 downwards.
ATCGCAGGAGAGCAGGATGAGGGCGCTTGGGCCGTAGAAATTGTAGCTCTCGTCTGCGCCGATTTCCTCTCGGATGGCTTTGGCCAGCTCTGCCAGCTTTGGCTGGCTGGTCAGCACGGTGAACTGGAACTGCTGGCGGTTCATGCCTGTGGGCGCATACTGCCCGGCCTGGGCGATGATCTCCAAATCTTCCCGGGAAATGGGCTTTGGCAGAAACGAGCGGATGCTTCTTCTGGATTTGATATTCTCTAACACTTGGTTCATAACGATCCCTCCTGATTCTTTCTTGGCATAGCATTCGCCGCGCCGGCGGCGCACTCCTGCTTTTGGGCAAATAATTCGCGGTTTCGGCATTTTGCGATTTTCTAAAAAAAGCGCCGGAGCGCTTTTTTACGGGATGAGGTTTTGCGGCGCGCCCTTCAGATAGGCGGCGATGTTTTCAAAGGCGATATGCGCCCGCTTGACCAGCGCTTCTTTTGTCGCGAAGGCGACGTGCGGCGTGGCCAGCAGGTTGGGCGCGCCCAGCAGGGGGTGATCCGCGGCGATGGGCGGCTCGCTCTCGAACACGTCGATGCCCGCGCCGGCGATGCAGCCGCTGGAAAGGGCGTCGGCCAGCGCCTGGCTGTCCACCACCGGTCCTCTGGCTGTGTTGATGAGCACGGCGTTTTTCTTCATTTTGGCAATCTGCTCTCTGCCGATGAGCCCCCGGGTCTGCTCATTGAGCGGCGTATGCAGGGAGACGATATCGCAGGTTTCGAGCAGTGTATCCAAATCGACAAAGCACACGCCGGGCAAATCCTTTTTGGTGCGGCTGTAAGCGTAAACCTCGCAGCCAAAGGCCTGGGCGATGGCCGCCACCCGGGAGCCGATGGCGCCCGCGCCCACGATGCCGAATTTCTTGCCCTCCAGCTCGAAGCCGATGAGGCCGTCTTTGGTCCCTTCCCGGCGCACGGCGGTGTCGCAGGCGGGAATGCGGCGATAGAGGGAAATGAGCAGGCCGAAAACCAAGTCTGCCACGGCGGCAGTGGAATATCCGGCGCAGTTGCAGACGGCGACACCCCGCTCCCGGCAGGCCGGGAGCGCCACATGATCCACGCCGGCAAACGCCACGGAGAGCATTTGAAGCTTCTCACAGCCCCGGATGACCTCTGCCGGGAAGGGCAGGTTGGCCAGAGCGATGATATCCGCATCCTGCCCCCGGGCGATGAGCTGGCCGGCATCCGCGGTGCGGCTGGAATGGATGATAATTTCATGCCCGGAGCCGAGTTTTTGCTCTGCAATCTCCCGCAGGAGCGTCTCTTCCACGCCCAGCGGCTCGATGACGACAATTTTCATCTCTTCTCTCCTTTCGGATGCGGCGCGTTTTCGCCCGCGTCCACCCCTTCCGAGGATTCCTTGACGAACAGCACGCGCACAGTCTCGATCATGAGCTTGATATCCAGCATGAGCGAATAGCTCTGGATATAGAGCAGATCCAGCATGAGCTTCTCGTATGGGTCTGTGGAATAGCGGCCCCAAACCTGGGCCATGCCTGTCAGCCCGGCTTTGACGGCCAGGCGGTGCGAAAATTCCGGGATGGTTTTGGTGTATTCGTCGTAGAAGAACTGGCGCTCGGGGCGCGGGCCCACGATGGACATATCCCCCTTGATGATATTGAAGATCTGGGGCAGCTCATCCAGGCGCAGCGAGCGCAGGATGCGGCCGATTTTGGTGATGCGCGGGTCGTCCTTTTCGGCTAGCACCGGCCCCACGTGCTTTTCCGCATCTGGGATCATGGTGCGCAGCTTGTAGACGCCGTATTCCCGGCCGCCGCGGGTCAGCCGTTTTTGCCTGAAGAAGGGGTTATGCCCATCCTGCAAAAAGATGAGCAGCGCACAGAGCAGGATAACGGGCAGCGCCGGAACCAGCGCCAGCATACTGAAGCAGAGATCCAAAATGCGCTTCATGACTCTCTGGCCGCCGGTCAGGCCGAATTTGTTGACGCTGATCATCATCAGGTCGTCGAACTGTTCGCTTTGGGAAGTGGAGAGCATGATATCCGTGTAATCCGGGCGGATGAGCACGGGCTTTTCCATGGAGGCGCACATGCGCAGGAACATCGCTTTGTCGATGGTGCCCAGCTTGCCCAGGATGACGGCCTTGTGCGACAAGATGATGGATTCGATCTCCCGGTCGTTTGGCGAAGTGATGGCGTCCACCCGGTATTTCTCGCTGTACCGGTTGACTTTTTCCAGCACAAAAGCCTCGCCTTCGGGGTCGTCTGTGATGAGCACAGAGGGCAGCGGCGGGCGGCAGCGGAAATAGAATTTGCGCGAGAGCGTCAGCCAAAGGGGCAGGACGGCCAGCTCCAAAACAAAGTTGAGCAGGGCGATTTTCTTGCTCAGCTGCGCGCCGATGGCCACATAGGGCAGTGCCAGCAGGATGACGTTGCTGATAAGCGCCGAGATATAGATGGAATACAGCAGGTTATAATAGCGCTTGCCGCTGAAGTTGAAGCAGTCTAAAAAGCTGGCAGAGATGAGCGTGATCACCCAAAACCAGGGCAGAACCACATAGAGGTTCGCATTGCTGAAGCGATCCCAGACGTTATGCACAAAAAGCGTTGCCAGCGTCATGCTGGCGCAGACGAGCAGGGAAAGCAGCGCGATGGAAAACAGCCGCGCAATGCCCTGGCCACGGTATTTATTGAAAAAGGATTTTCTTTTTGCCATCCGCATATGCCCCTTATTTGGTGAGTTTAGCCAAAGTATATCACGAAGACCGGCTTTGCGCAATGCACAGAGGGCGGCGGCGCGGCAGGCAGGCGCAGGGGAATGCGCCAAAGTGGGGAATCGGGGGCGAAAATGCCCGGCTCCGGGGGGCGCCTGGCCCAAAACCGGCGGCTTTGCGGGGCGGATTGCAGGCAAAGCCGGCGCAAAAAATTTGTAACCGGCCGCAGAGAGGGGGAGGGGCGCACGAAAAGACGCCCAAAAGGTTTGCCATCCGGCGGGTTTTCGTATATGATGGAACTATCTATATGGAAAAGGACGCATTTGCATGAGAATCGAACTGGACGGGCAGCTTTTTGCCGAAAAGGAAAAGACGGGCATCGGCTTTGTGGCGCATCAGCTGGTATGCGAACTGCCGCGCATTTCCCGGGATGAAAAAGTGCTCGATTATTTTGCCAAGGGCTGCGGGGGCGAGCAGCTTGCGGCCATTGAACAATATCAGGAAATGGGATATGCCCTAAACCCCTGCCAGGTGATCAGCTCCCGGCACTATAAGATGATCTGGCCCTTCTTTCCGCTGGCCTTTCACCGCTTTTTCGGCAAGAAGGCAGATGTAACCTGCTTTTTCAATTTCTATGTGCCTCCGGGCGTTTTTGGCAAAAAGATCACCATCGTGCACGATATGGTGGTAAAAGCCTTCCCGGAGACCATGAACCTCAAAACCAAAATTATGCTGAAACTCTGCCTGAAAAAATCCTGCAAGCGGGCAGATAAGATCGTAACCGTCTCCCAGTTCAGCAAGGAGGAGATCGTCAAATACCTGAAAATTCCAGAGGAGAAGATCGTCGTCATGCCAAACGGCGTGGATCACAGCCTGTATCACCCGGGCTATGCCGCGGATGCCGTTGAGAAGGCCAAGCGGCGCTATCATATCGAGGGGGAATACTACCTCTATCTGGGGACGCTGGAGCCCAGGAAGAATATCGAGCGCATCGTGCAGGCATATGCCCGCTCTAAAAAGCCGGGCGGGCCGAGGCTGGTGCTGGCGGGCAGGAAGGGCTGGCTGTATGAGAGCATTTTCGCGGCTGTGCAGGAGCTGGGCATCGAGAGGGATGTGATTTTTACAGACTACGTCGCGGATGCAGACGTCCCTCTGCTCATGAGCGGCGCCAAGATTTTCCTCTTCCCCTCGCTCTACGAGGGCTTCGGGCTTCCGCCGCTGGAGGCCATGGCCTGCGGGACGCCTGTGGTTACGGCGAGCACGTCGTCGCTCCCTGAAGTGGCGGGGGATGCGGCGCTGCTGGCCGATCCGTATAGCGTGCGGGAGATCGCGGCGGCCATCGCGCGGCTGGAGCAGGACGAAGCTCTGCGCCAAAGCCTCATCCAAAAGGGGCTGGAGCGCGCCGCCCAGTTTACCTGGGAAAAATCCGCGCAGATTTTCTATGCCGCCATCAAGAGTGCGGCGGCGGAGGAGAAAAAATGAGCGAAAAAAAGTTGAGCATACTTCAAATCAACAAGCTCTATGCGCCGGATATCGGCGGTGTGGAGCGGGTGGCCCAGCAGATTGCCGAGGGGCTGGCCGGGCAGACGCAGATGCAGGTACTGGTCTGTCAGAAAAAGGGAGAGAGGAAAGAGGAGAAGGTGAGCGGCGTCCCCGTTATCCGCTCCAAAACTCTGGGCACGAAGTTTTCCATGCCCATCTCCTTCGGGTTTTTCCGGGATCTGCGCAGGCTTTGCAAAGGGCAGGATGTGCTGCTCTTCCATATGCCCTTCCCGCTGGGGGATTTGGCCTATCTCTTCTCGGGCTATCGAGGAAAGACCGCGGTCTGGTGGCATGCGGATGTGGTGCGCCAGAAAAAGCTGATGTTTTTCTACCGCCCGATTATGAACGCGTTTCTGCGCCGGGTAGACCGCATTTTCGTCGCGACCCAAGGGCATATCGAGGGCTCGGCCTATCTGGGGCCTTACCGGGAGAAATGCCGCGTCGTCCCCTTCGGGCTGAACGTGGAGGAATATAAAAAAGATGCCGCCAAAACTTCGCCGCTGGAAGAGCAGGGGCAGGAGGGGACGGTCAAATTCCTGTTCGTGGGCAGGCTGGTCTACTATAAAGGCGTGGATGTGCTGCTGCGGGCGTTTGAAAAAGTGCAAAATGCAGAGCTGTTTATCGTGGGCGGCGGCCCGCTGAGGGAGGAGCTGGAGGCAGAGGCCCGGCGCATGGGAAGAGAGGGGGCGGTGCACTTTCTCTCCGGCCTTTCGGATGCCCAGCTCAAAGCCTGCTACCGGGACTGCGATGTGTTCGTCCTGCCCTCGGTGGCCAGGAGCGAGGCCTTTGGCCTGGTGCAGCTGGAGGCTATGGCCTTTGGCCGGCCGGTCATCAATACAAACCTGCCCTCGGGTGTGCCATACGTCAGCCTGCATGGCAAAACCGGCATTACCGTGCCGCCGGAGGATGCCCAGGCGCTGGCAGATGCCATGCGCGCCCTGGCAGAGGATGCCGCGCTGCGGGAGGCTTACGGCAAAGCCGGGTATGAGCGGGTCTGCACCGAGTTTTCCGAGCAGCATATGATGGAGCTTTTGCTGGAGCAGATGCGCCGGCTGGCAGGCGGGGAATAGCCCTGCCGGGCAGGAGAGCGCGCGGGACCAGGAGGAGGCTTGCTGCGTCATGAATCAGCTGATTGTTCAGATTATCTTTTCCATCGCCCTGCTGCCGGCGAACCTTTGCTGTGCGTTTTGGCTGTTTCGGGAGGCGCTCAGCCTGACGGGCATGACCTTCCAGCAGTTTTTGGGCTATTCTTCGGATACGGTTTTTCCCAGCGGGAGAGCGGGGCTGAGAAGAAGGCGGCGGTTTTTGACGCGCTTTTTTCAGGAGAAGAGCCGCGAACCGGAGAAATCCATCCGGCTTTTATGGGCGTTTGGATACTGCACGCTGCCCGGGCTTGCGGCGCTGGTTTTGGCGCAGTATGCCGCGCTCTCCGGGCATCCGGATAAGCTGATGCACGCGCTTATCGGCAATCTGGCGCTTGTGCTGGTCAATCTCGGCATTGCCTGCGCAGGCAGGGTTTATAGAAAAAGGCACCCGCAGGATGCCCGGCTGGCGCAGGCGCTGAAGGCCCAGCTGGCGGAGGAAAAGGAGCAGGGCAGAAAAAGCCGCACCAGGAATATCATCGTGTATTCGATCGCCGGGGCATTTTTCTTCGCAATTCTGCTGGCCTTTCATTTGGGCATTGCGGGTGTATCCAGCGCCCGCCGGGCCGGCATGGAGGTTCATAGCGGGGATGTGAAAGCCGTCCTGGCCGAAAAGGGCTTTGAGACTGAGAACATCCCGGTAACCTACTGGTACTGGGATGAAGAACGGCTGATGTATGTGTGCTCGGGCATCAAAGGCGAGAGCAAATTTGAATTTTATGAGTATACGAGCGATGGGATGACGGAGAGCGTATACGGCAGAATCGTGCAGGATATCTCGCCGGATATGGATCCCGCCCAGCGCGCGAGCCATGAGACGCTGCTGCCGGATGGCATGAGGATCTTCTCTGCCTTCACAGACGGCGCATACCGCCTGGTGCTCTGCCAGGGCGATACGCTGGTCTATGCCTATTCGCCGGAATCCCTGGAAGAGATCAACGATATTTTGTTTGAACTCGGCTATCTGAAAGAGAGGCAGGGCGGGTGAGAAAAGGGGGCAAATTCGGCCGGGGCGTTTTGATTGCGGCCGGCTTGGTTTTTCTCTGCGCCGCGATCTATTTTCTCGTCTATGACGTATATGCCTACTGCCGCCAGTTTGAGCAAAAGGATTGGCCGACGGCCACAGCGACGGTTATCCACGTCGAGGCGCGCAGAGAGGGCAGGCGCGGGCACTACCACACGCGCTACGATATTTACTATCAATACGAGGCGGCGGGAGATCTCTATTCCGGCGCGGTTTACGGCCTGAATGCCGCAAGGCAGTACGGCGAGAGCTTTTCGGTCAAATACGATCCCAGCGCGCCCTCGGATTCGACGCACTATCTGGAGCCGGAGTTTGGGCTGTTGGTTTCGGGCGTTTTGGGTTTTGCGGTTTTTGGCCTTGCAGGCGGGCATATGGTGCGCAGTGCATGGCGCAGAGGGGGAAAGGGCGGCGCCCGGCGGCAGGATCAAAAAGCATGACAAAACGGCGCCGAATGCTGCCGCCTGCAGGCAGGTGTGCGGGAGTTTTGCGGCCGGGCGCCTCGAAACATCCGCCGCCCGTTTGCGCGGGCTGAATCCAAACATGCGCGGAAAAGCCCGGCGGTAGGCATGAGGCTGGCGCTCAAAGCGCAAAAAAAGACAAGGCCATGGCCTTGTCTTTTTGCTTGCTGTTATTCCAGGTTGTTGTGATACGTCCAGATGTCGTCCAGCGTCTGCCCCGTGCGGTACATGACGCAGTCCTCGATAAAGTCGTTTAAGATGAAGCCGACCTGGTAAGTCGAGAGGCCAAACGTGTGCGTCGGCTCTTTGGTGAGGTCGTCCTTGTCGTGCTCAACCGGCGGAATGACGACGTTGATATCCGCGAGCTTGCCCATGGTGGAATCCGGGTTGTTGGAAATCAGGGCGATTTTCGCGCCGACTTCTCTGGCCTTCTGGCAGATGACCGAGATGGTCTTGGTGCTGCCCGACTGCGAGAAGATGATGAGCAAATCCTCCTTGGTGATGGCGGGAGTGCTGTTGTCGCCCACGCAGAAAACCGTGCGGTTCAGATGCGCCATGTTCATGCCCAGAATGCGGACGATGTTGCCCGCTCTGCCCCAGCCCGAGACGAAGATGCGCGGCGTCTGCATAATCGCATCCACCAGCTCGTCAATCTGCGCCTGGTCGATGCCCATAAACTGCCGCTCGACGGATTCCAGCATCTCTTTTCTTCTCTTCAAAAAATCTACTTTCATGCTCTTGCTCCTTTGGGTTTTTCCGCACCTTTTTCAGAGGGCCCGCAAAACCGGCTGTGCGGCGGAAAATGCCGCGCAAACCCCGGCGCATGCCCGGTGGAAAGAACAAAAAGCTATAGTCAACTATTTACGGCAGTTGGTAGAGACGTTCAACCATATTATGAACATATATAACAAAATGCGGGTGCACCATTAGTATAGAAAAGCCGCCGGGGCTTGTCAAGCAAAACAAAGAGCCCTCTTCCGGGGAAAAGGGCTCCTGCAAACGGCCTCGCTTTAGCGGTAGCCGTCCATCGCTTTGGCATAGTGCGCCTGATACTGCTCCACCAGCGCCCGGGCCTGCTGCTCGCTGTCCGCCTTGACGGAGTAGTAGATCTTGAGCTTGGGCTCTGTGCCCGAGGGGCGGACGACCAGGCTGATATCTCCCTCCAAATCGAATTTGAGCACATCCGAAGAGGGCATATTGATGGGGGAGGTTTTGCCCGCGGCATCCGTCATCACGGAAGCCTTGTAGTCGCTCTTGCGCAGGACTTTGCGGCCCAGCACCTCCGCCGGGGCGTTTTCGCGGAAATCCGCCATGATTTTCTGCATGGTGGCAAAGCCCTCTGCGCCCTCGAAGGTGAAGCTTTGCAGGGCGTTCTGGAAGGCGCCGTATTTGGCGTAAAGCTCGTGCAGCACGTCCACCAGCGAGAGCCCCTGGGACTGATAGTAGGCAAACATCTCGCAGATGAGCAGAGAGGCGTTGACGCCGTCCTTATCGCGCACGAAGGAGCCGGAGAGATAGCCGTAGCTCTCCTCGAAGCCCCAGATATAGCGGTTTTCCTGGCCGTCCTTTTCCAGCAGGCCAATCTGCTCGCCGATGAATTTGAAGCCGGTCAGCGTGTTGCGCAGCTCCACGCCGTAAGCCTCGGCCACTTTTGCGGCCATCTCCGTGGTGACGATGGTCTTGACGGCCACGGGGTTTTCCGGCATCGTGCCCTTTTGCCGGCGCATCTTGCAGATATAATCGAAGAGCAGAACGCCCATCTCGTTGCCCGAGATCAGGCGGTAGCTGTCCCCGTCGCGCACAGCCGTGCCCACCCGGTCGCAGTCCGGGTCGTTGGCCAAAAGCAGGTCTGCGCCGAGTTTTTGGCAGTATTCCAGGCCCAGAGCCAGCGCCTCCTGGATCTCGGGGTTGGGATAGGGGCAGGTGGGGAAATTGCCGTCCGGCTGCTCCTGCTCTTTGACGACCGAGATGTTCGTGTAGCCGTTTTCCCTCAAAATGCGGGTAACGCAGCCCAGCCCGGCGCCGTTGAGCGGCGTATAGACGATGGCGACGTTCTTATCGATGCCCTCCGGCTGGAAGGCCTCTTTAGAAACGCGGTTCAGATAATCCGTGATAATCTGCTCGGAAATATACGAGATAGCCCCCTGCTCCAGCGCCTGCTCAAATTCCATGAGCTTGACGCCCTCAAACGTATCCACCTGGGAGATTTCCCCCAAAATGCTCTTGGCGGCTTCCAGCGTAATCTGGCAGCCATCCGCGCCGTAGACCTTATAGCCGTTGTACTTGGCCGGGTTGTGGCTGGCGGTTACGACGATGCCGCCGTCGCAGTGCAGCGCCCGCACGGCATAGGAGAGCGCAGGCGTGGGCATGAGCTGCTGGTAGAGATGCACGCGCACGCCGTTGGCCGCAAACACGCAGGCCGCCGTCTGGGCGAAGAGCGTGGATTTGTTGCGGCTGTCGTAGCCGATGGCAACAGAAGGATTTGTAAATTTTTTATGAAGGTAGCTGCAATAGCCCTGGGTCGCCCGGGCGACGGTGTGGACGTTGAGGCGGTTGGTGCCCGCGCCGATCACCCCGCGCAGCCCGCCCGTGCCAAACTCGAGGTCCCGGTAGAAGCGGTCGAAAATTGCGGCTTCATCGCCGGAAATCTGCTCCAGCTCCGCCTTCAAATCGGCATCCCGCAGCGGCGCGGAAAGCCAGAGCTGATAAGTTTCAAATGCCTGTTTTTGCATAATATCTCCCCTTGAAAAGTGTCGCCGGCCAGCGCGGCGCCTGAATATTCAAATTATAGTATAAAAAGCCCGGCGTTTCAAGCACTGCAACCTTGAAAGAAGGGCGGCCGTATGTTATACTGCAATCGAACTATCAATTTTTATGCAAGAAAAGCGAGAATGGCATGAAGTTAGAGCGGTATCCACTCAAAATGCGGCCGGCCTATAAGGATTCCCTTTGGGGCGGCGACACGCTGAAACGAAAGTTCGGCAAGGATTCGGGCCTAGCAGTTACAGCGGAAAGCTGGGAGCTTTCCACCCAGAGCGCCGGGCTGAGCATCATCGCAAACGGCGCTTATGCGGATATGACTTTTGCGCAGTATGCCGGCCAGTTCCCGGAGGCGGTTTCCCCGGATTTTAAAGCGGGGGAAAAATTTCCCATACTCGTCAAGTTTCTGGATGTGGAAAAACCCATCTCCATTCAGGTGCACCCGTCGGATGAAAACGCCGGCCCGGGCGAAGAGGGCAAGGCGGAGGCCTGGTATATCGTCTCGGCCAATCCGGGGGCGCGTATTTATTACGGCCTAAAGGAGCAAATTACAAAAGAAGAATTGAGAGAACACGCAGCAAACGGGACGATGGAGCAGGTGGTCAACCAGGCGCCTGTGCGGCCGGGGCAGGTTTGGTATAATCACCCGGGCATCGTGCATTCCCTGGAGGGCGGCGCGCTGGTGGCGGAAGTGCAGCAGAATTCGAATACGACCTACCGCGTCTACGATTTTAACCGCAAAGATGCCAGCGGCAATCTGCGGGAGCTGCATCTGGAAAAGGCGCTGGATGTCATCGACTATGCGCCCCAGCAGGGGGATGAGAACGCGGTTCTGAGCAAAAAGGCGGAGGGAAATGCGCTTGCGCCTTTGTTCGTTTGCCAGCATTTTAAGATGGAGCGGCTGGATGTGCAGGATCGGATTGACCTGTGCTGCGGGGCTCAGAGCTTTTATTGCCTGCTGTTCCTGGAGGGCGCCGGCAGCATCATCCATGCCGGGCAGAAATTCGATTTTACGGCAGGAGACTGCTATTTTATCCCGGCCGGGCTGGGAGAATACCGGGTGGAGGGCGTCTGCATGGCGCTGGCCGCTCATATCTAATAAAGGAGCAAACAAATGAAAATAACCGCACTGATTATGGCAGGGGGAAAGGGCGAGCGCTTCTGGCCCAGAAGCAGAACGCATCTTCCAAAGCAGTTTCTTTCGCTGACGGGCGACGGAAAGACGATGATCCAGCTGACGGTAGAGCGCATCTCGGGTCTGGTGGATATCGAGGATGTCTATGTGGCGACCAACCGGGCCTATAAGAGCCTGGTGCAGGAGCAGCTTCCGGGCATCCCGGAGCAAAACATCCTGCTGGAGCCGGTGGGCCGCAATACGGCGCCCTGCATCGGCCTTGGCGCGGAGCATATCGCAAAAAAATACGACGACGCCATCATGATGGTTCTCCCCTCGGATCACCTGATCAAGATGCCCGCGGTGTTTGCCGGGGTGCTGGAGCAGGGCGCGAAGGTCGCGCAGGAGGGGGAAAATCTCGTTACCATCGGCATCACGCCCGCCTATCCCGAAACCGGATACGGCTATATCAAGTTCGATGCCGCGGCGAAAAACGGCGGCGCCTACGCCGTCGAGCGGTTTGTGGAAAAGCCGGATCGCGCAACGGCAGAGCAGTATCTGGCCAGCGGCGACTATCTGTGGAACAGCGGCATGTTCCTATGGAAAGTCTCCTCCATCCGGGCCAATATCAAAAGATTCATGCCGGATCTCGCGGATTCTCTGGCCAAAATCGCGGCCAGCATCGGCACGGGCGAATATGAAAAAACGCTGGAAGCTGAGTTTACGGCCATCAAGGGCGAATCCATCGACTACGGCATCATGGAAAAAGCCAAAAATATCTATATCCTGCCCGGCAATTTCGGCTGGGACGACGTGGGCAGCTGGCTGGCTGTGGAGCGCATCAACCCCACGGATGAACACGGCAATATGGTGAAGGGCAATGTCGTCTCCTACGATATGCGCGGCTGCACCATCGAGGGCGGCGAAAAGCTCATCGCGGCTGTGGGCCTGCGGGATATCATCGTCGTGGATACGGTGGACGCGACGCTCATCTGCGATAAGCAGAGCGCCGGGGATATCAAGAAAATTTTGGAATCTCTGCGCAGCCAGGGCAGGGAGCAGTACCTTTAATCGGAAAGGCAGCAAATGAATATTTTTAAAGAACTTTACAACTACCGGCAGATGATCTTCAGCCTGGTCAAGCGGGATTTGCGCGGGCGGTATAAGGGGTCGGTCTTTGGCTTTTTGTGGACGTTTTTAAACCCGCTTTTGCAGCTGGTCGTCTATACGTTCGTGTTCGCCTTTTTGCTCAAATCCGACATCGAGAACTACTATCTATTTTTGTTCGTGGCGCTGATTCCCTGGCTGTTTTTCTCCACGGCCATCACGGGCGGTTCGGGCAGCGTATTGCATCAATCGGGCATGGTAACCAAAATCTACTTCCCGAGGGAAGTGCTTCCCATTTCGCATGTTACCAGCGCGTTTATCAACATGCTGTATTCCTTTATCGTGGTCTTTGCGGTGCTCATCATCGCCCGGGTGCCGGTGAACCCTGTGGCGCTGCTGTATCTGCCCGTCGTCCTAGTTGTGGAATATTTCCTGGCCCTTGGGATCACCATGCTGGTCTCGGCCATCACGGTCTATTTCCGGGATCTGGAGTTCATTTTGAGCATCTTCATGATGGCATGGCAGTATCTGACGCCCGTCATGTATGCTGTGGATATTGTGCCTGAGCATCTGCTGAAGATTTTCATGCTCAACCCCATGACGCCCATCACCATCGCGTACCGGGATATCCTCTATTATGCCAAAGCGCCGGATCTCTCCACGCTGCTGCTGGCCATCGGCATGAGCGCCGTGTTTATGCTGATTGGGTTCTGGGCGTTTGGAAGGCTGAAAAAGCGCTTTGCGGAAGAGATGTAGGGCGGTGAGAAAATGAGCGCAATCAAAGTAAGCAATGTCAAAAAACAGTTCCGGGTCTATCTGGACAAAGGCTCCAGCCTTAAGGAGCGGTTTTTATCCTTCAAGAGAAATAAATACGAGGTGCGCACGGTCCTAAACGGTGTGAGCTTTGAAGTGGGCCGGGGCGAGGCTGTGGGCCTCATCGGCCATAACGGCTGCGGCAAGAGCACGCTGTTAAAACTGCTGACGCGCATCATGTACCCAAACGAGGGCAATATCGAGATGAACGGCCGTGTCTCCAGCCTTATCGAGCTGGGCGCCGGGTTCCACCCGGATATGAGCGGCCGGGAGAATATCTATATCAACGCCGCCATCTTCGGCCTGACCAAAAGGGAAATCGATGCCCGGCTGGATGATATCATCGCCTTTTCCGAGCTGGAGGAGTTCATCGATAACCCGGTGCGGACGTATTCTTCGGGCATGTATATGCGCCTTGCCTTCTCCGTGGCCATCAATGTGGACGCGGATATTCTGCTCATCGATGAAATTCTGGCCGTGGGCGATGCCAACTTCCAGATGAAATGCTTCAACCGTCTGCGGGAGATCAAGCAGCAGGGCGTTACCATTGTGCTGGTTTCCCACGCGCTCTCGCAAATCGAGCAGATCTGCGACCGCACTATCTGGATCCAGGATGGCCTAATCCGCATGGACGGCAAACCCCGGGATGTGCATATGGCATATTCGGGCTTCATGGGCGAGAAGCGCCAGGAGGTCGCCAAAAAGGAAGAAGAGCGGAAAAGAAAAGAAGAGGAGCGCAAGAAGAAAGAGGAAGAGCACAAAAAGAAGGAAGAGGAAAAAAAGCGCAGGGAAGAAGAGGAGCGCAAAGAGGCCGAGAAAAACCCGGGGCTGGGGCTGCCGGGCAAGGTCAAGCGCTGGGGCAACGGCCTGGCGAAGATCGGGAATGTGTGCATGAAAAATGCCGCAGGCGAGGAGCGCATCGTCTTTACCACGGGCGAGAGCGTCACCATCGAGATGCACTATCAGGTGCAGCAGCCGGTGGAGGATGCGGTGTTTGGCTTTGGCATTTTCCGGGTAGACGGCGTGCAGTGCTATGGCTCCAATACCCGCATAGACCGATATGACAAGTTCGACCTCGGGCAGGATGGCGTTCTGCGCGTGCAGGTGGATAGCCTAGATCTCATGCCCGGAGCATATATGCTGGATGTTACCATCGAGCAGGAAATGGAGGTTCCGGTGGATTACTACCGGGATGCCGTGCGCTTTGAAATGCACTCCCCCTATTCGGATGTCGGGGTGAGCCGTTTGCAGCATACTTTTACTTGGGAGGAAGAGGAAAATGAGTGAGCAGGTCAATATCGAGCAGATTATGGAGGAAATCCGCCGGGAGATTCGCGAAAAGGGCATCTCACTGGATATCCCGGAATTTTCCGGCGCTTCGGAAAAGCCGGTGGCGGAAATTGCGCCCTTTGATATGAACGAATTTATGCAAAATGTTGTGGCCGTGGAGCGCAGCTACCAGGTGGAGCGCTATGCGCCCATCGTGGGCAACCCCATCGTCAAGCTGGTCAAGCGCGTGGTCCGCAAGATGATCAACTTCATCATTGCCCCGATTGTGGAGGATCAGAATGCGTTTAACGCCGCTGCCGCCAAGACGATTTTCTCTCTGCAAAGCTATATCAGCGAGCTGGAAAAGCGCATGAAGGAGCTGGAGAGCGCGAAGGAGCAGGGAGAGCGTAAATGAAAATTATCCAGATGCTGCCCTCCATCGCTTTTGGAGACGCGGTCAGCAATGATGCCATCGCGATCAAGAAAGTGCTCTCCCAGATGGGATATGAATCGCGCATCTATGCGGAAAATATTCACCATAAAATGCAGGGGCAGGCGCGGCCCTACCGCAAGATGGAGCGCATGAGGAAAAACGATGTGCTCATCTACCACAATTCCATCGGCACGGAGATGACCTTTGATTTCGAGAATTTCTCCTGCCGCAAGATCATGATCTACCATAATATCACGCCGCCCGCCTTTTTCGATGCGTACGACAACCGCTCCAAACGGCTGACGACCTATGGCCTGGCGGCTACAAAGTGCATCGCGGATAAGATGGATTACTGCCTGGCCGTCTCCGAGTTCAACAAGCAGGATCTGCGCGCCATGGGCTATACTTGCCCCATCGACGTCCGCCCGGTTTTCATCCCGCTGCTGGATTATGAGAAAAAGCCCAGCAAGAAGATTCTGGCGCGGTACGAGAACGACGGATACACCAATATCCTGTTCGTGGGACGCATCTCCCCCAATAAAAAGCAGGAAGATATTATCCGGGCCTTCTATTATTATAAACGAAATATCAACCGCAAATCCCGCCTGATCCTGGTGGGCAACAGCGCGGGTATGGAGAAATACTCCTATAAACTTAAAAATTATGTGGACGAGCTTGGCCTGGCGGATGTGGTCTTTACAGGCTCGATCCCCTTCGACGAGATTCTGGCCTATTACCATCTGGCGGATCTCTTCCTTTGCATGAGCGAACACGAGGGCTTCTGTGTGCCGCTGGTGGAGGCGATGTATTTCGATGTGCCAATTCTGGCCTATGCCAGCTCTGCCGTTCCCAGCACGCTGGGCGGCTCGGGCGTTTTGCTGGAGGAGAAGGATCCCGTCCTGGCCGGAGAGATGATGCACCGCATCCTGTCGGATGAGGCGCTGCGCCGGCAAATTCTGCAAAAGCAGAGAGAGCGCCTGAAAGATTTCTCCTTCGAGGCAGTCCGGGCGCTGTTTGAAGGGCAAATAAGCGCTTTTTTGGAGGAAACGAAACGATGAGAGTCATACAGATGGTTTCGGCGCTGCTGCCGGGAGACGCTGTTGGCAACGATGCGCTGGCCATCCAGCGGATGCTTTTGGAGCAGGGCTACGAGACGGGCATCTACTATCATCTTGCGCATAAAAAAACAGCCGCTCTGGGCAAAAACAGAGAGCATCTGCGGCTGACCGAGCAGGATGTTCTGCTCTATCACCACGCCACGGGAGACGATATCTGCTATCAGATGCAGGATTTCCCCTGCCGGAAGGTAATGATCTATCATAATATCACGCCGCCTGAATTTTTCGAGGGCTTTTCCAAGGAGACGCAGCGGGGGACGCAGGCCGGCATTCAATGCACGCAGTATCTGGCAGATAAGATGGATTACTGCCTGGCTGTCTCCGAGTTCAACAAGCAGGATCTGCTGCGCATGGGCTATACCTGCCCCATCGATGTGCGCCCCATCCTCGTCCCCTTCTCGGATTACGAGCAGGAGCCGGATGCGGCGACGTTGCGTCAATACCGCGACGGGGTTACGAACATCCTCTTCGTGGGCAGAATTGCCCCAAATAAGAAGTTTGAGGATATCATTCGGGCCTTCTACTACTATAAAACCCAGAAGAATCCCAATTCCCGCCTGATTTTGGTGGGCTCCTGCGGCGGCATGGAAAACTATCAGCAGGCGCTGGAGCAATATGTTCGGCAGCTTGGGATAGAGCAGAGCGTGGTCTTCAGCGGGCATGTGAGCTTTCCGCAGATTTTGGCTTTCTATCATGCGGCGGATCTCTTCCTTTGCATGAGCGAGCACGAGGGCTTCTGCGTGCCGCTGGTGGAGGCGATGTTCTTTGGCGTGCCCATCGTGGCCTATGCCAGCACGGCCATCCCCAGCACGCTGGGCGGCAGCGGCGCTTTGGCTCAAGAGAAGGACCCGGTTTTTGTCGGGGAGCTGATGCACCGCATCTTATCCGACGAGCAGCTCAAAGCGCAGCTGATCGCGGGCCAGAAAGAACGGTTGAAAGATTTTTCCTATGAGAAAATCAGCGCCCAGCTTACCGCATATCTGCGGGCGTTTATCGGGAGGGAATAAGAGATGCTCAAAAAAATCGCATTTGTGTGCCAGCGCTATGGGCTGGAGGTAAACGGTGGGGCAGAGCTGCATTGCCGCCAGCTGGCCGAGCGGCTGAATGAGTACTACGATGTCGAGGTGCTGACGACCTGCGCCGTCGATTATGTCACCTGGGAAAATGAATACTCCCCGGGAGAAGAGATGATAAACGAAGTGCTGGTGCGCCGTTTCCCCGCGGATTTCCCCCGGGATATGAAAATGTTCGGCGCGCTCAGTGGTGAGATTTTCTCCAATAAAATGCACTCGGCCAAGCAGGAGGAGGAATGGCTGCGGGCCCAGGGGCCGGTCAGCGGGCAGCTGCTCTCGTTTATCCGGGAAAATTACCGGGAATACCAGGCCGTCATTTTCATGACGTATCTATACTACCCGACGGCCGTGGGCATTTTAATCGATATCCCAAATAAACTGCTCATCCCCACTGCGCACGATGAGCCGCCCGTCTATCTGCGGCACTATAAGAAAGTGTTCAAGGCGCCTAAGGGCATCATCTATAACACCATCGAGGAACAGCGGTTCATCCAAAATAAATTCGGCAACGCGGATATCCCTTCGGTCATCTGCGGGGTGGGCGTGGATGCGCCGGATCCGGATGCGCTTCCCTCGGCTGAGGAATGCTTTGGCATAAAGGATGAGTATATCACCTATGTCGGCCGCATCGATGAATCCAAGGGATGCAAAGAGCTGTTCCGCTATTTCAGAGAGTATAAGCGCAAGCATCCGGGCAGCCTAAAGCTGGTTCTGGCGGGCAAGGCCGTGATGGACGTCCCAAGAGACCCGGATATCATCAGCCTGGGCTTTGTCTCGGATGAGGAAAAATTTGCACTGATGCGGGATGCCAAGTGCCTGGTGCTGGCTTCTGAGTTTGAGAGCCTCTCGATGGTCGTCCTGGAGAGCATGATCATGGGCCGGCCCGTGCTGGTCAACGGCAAATGCCTGGTGCTCCGGGGGCACTGCACCAAGAGCAACGCCGGGCTGTATTTTGAAAACTATGCCGAGTTCGAGGGCGCGCTTTCCTACCTGCTTTCGCACCCAGAGCAGTATGAGCAGATGCGGGAAAACGGCAGGAAATACGTCCGCGAGAATTACGACTGGAGCGTCATTCTGGAAAAAATCTGCGGCATGATCGAGAGCCTGGAGCCAGCCTGCAAAGAGGAAGAAGAGCAGGAATTTTAGCCGGGCCAGAGGGGGAGAGCAATGAGCATTTTAGTAACAGGAGGGACGGGCTATCTCGGCGCGCATACCTGCGTCAAACTGCTGGAGGCGGGCAGGGATGTGGTCATCATCGACAACCTGGTCAACTCCAAGGCCAATGTTCTGGATAGCCTGGAGCAAATCACAGCAAAGCGCCCGCTCTTTTATTACGGCGACCTTCGGGACAGCGCACTGCTGGATCAGATTTTCCAAAAGCATGAAATTGAGGCCGTCATCCATTTCGCCGGGCTCAAGGCCGTGGGCGAATCCGTGCAGAAGTCGCTGGAATACTACGATAACAACCTGGGCGGCACGCTGGCCCTGCTGGAATGCATGCAAAAGCACGGCTGCAAGCGCATTGTGTTCAGCTCTTCGGCCACGGTTTACGGCATGTATAACGCCGTCCCCTTCCGGGAAGATATGCCGACCTCGGCGACCAACCCCTATGGGCAAACCAAAGTGATGATCGAGCAGATGCTGCGGGATCTCTTTGCGGCGGATGCAGGCTGGGGCATCAGCATTCTGCGGTATTTCAACCCGCTGGGCGCGCACGAGAGCGGCCTGATTGGGGAGGACCCTAACGGCATTCCCAACAACCTGCTGCCCTATGTCGTGGGCGTGGCGGCGGGCCAATACCCCTGCCTGAATATCTTTGGAGACGATTACGATACGCCGGACGGCACGGGCGTGCGCGACTATATCCACGTGGACGATCTGGCGGCGGGGCATATCCTGGCGCTGGAGGCGCTGGAGCAAGGGCCGCGGCTGGATATCATCAATCTGGGGACGGGCAAAGGCTATAGCGTCAAAGAGGTGGCCAGCGCCTTCGAGCGGGCGACTGGCGTCCATATCCCCTGCAAGATTCAGCCCCGCAGGCCGGGCGATATCGCCACCTGCTATGCGGATGTTGCCCATGCCAGGGAATACCTCGGCTTTGAAGCGAAAAAGGATTTGGAGCAGATGTGCGCAAGCGCCTGGGCGTTTGCAAAGCGCAGGCTCATGCAAAAATAGCGCAGAAGGCGGGCCAGATAGCCCGCCTTTTTGGCGCCGCCCAGGAAAAAGGGAAATGCGCTGTATAATTTTGGCTTCCGGGAAGTAAGATAATAACAATCAAAAAGGAGGCTATCATGAATCAGAAATATCCCTTTGAAAACCCGCCGCTCCCATATGGCTACCGGGAGCTGGAACCGTTTATCGATGAACAGACGCTGCATTTCCACCACGATAAGCATTTGCA
Source organism: Christensenellaceae bacterium 44-20 (assembly GCA_041223705.1). NCBI lineage: Bacteria > Bacillati > Bacillota > Clostridia > Christensenellales > Christensenellaceae > Christensenellaceae bacterium 44-20. The sequence continues at coordinate 1,195,585 of JBCLQU010000001.1, read as the reverse complement.
GACCTATGTGGATAACCTGAACGCCGCTTTGGAGCAGGACGCATCGCTGCAAAGCTGGACGCTGGAACAGCTCATCACAGGCGGAGAGCAGATTCCCGAATCCCTGCGCACCCCCATCAAAAACAACGCAGGCGGGGTCTATAACCATATTTTCTATTTCGACGGCATGGCGCCGCATCACCATCTGCGCCCGGAAGGGGAGCTGAAGCAGGCGCTGAATCGGGCGTTCGGCGGCTACGATGAGTTCTGGAAGCAGATGAAGGCGGCGGCGCTGGGCGTCTTTGGCTCGGGCTACGCATGGCTTTGCCTGAACCCAGAGGGCGAGCTGGTCATTTTAAAAACGGCCAACCAGGAAACGCCGCTCACCCATGGGCTTTGCCCCATCCTGACGGTGGACGTCTGGGAACATGCCTACTATCTCAAAAATCAGAACCGCAGGGGAGAATACCTCAATGCCTGGGCGCAGGTTATTGATTGGGAAAAGGCCGAACAGAAGTATTTGGAGTGCATTCAGGCGCAGAAATAGCAGGAGAACTTGCATCCATAATAAAAGGGCAGTGTAGATCGTTTCGGTCTGCACTGCCCTTTTTCTGATTTGCGCCTGCTGCTTGGCAAAACAGGGGTGGCGATCGCTCGCCCTTCTCTGTCTGATGTCGCCCAAGATCCTTTTGCCTGCGCCGCGGCTAGCGTTCGGCGTCCTCCGGGGCAAAGAGATCGAAAGAAACCGGGGTATAGAAAAGCCGGGCGATGCAGTCCGGGTCCCTGGTCTGGCCGAGAATCCACATGAGCTTGGTCAGCACGGCCTCTGTCGTCATGTCGTAAGCCTCGATCATGTCGTAGGCCTCCTTGATGCGGTGGCCGACCTGATAGACGGCCATATCGCTGCCCTCGGAGGGAACCTGCGTCGTCATGATGATGGTCTTGCCCGCCCGGGCGCCCTCTGCAATGACGGCGGGAAAATCGCAGTATTCGTTGTGCGGCACGCCGCCCACCCCGTAGCTTTCGATGATGACGCCGTCGTTTTGCGCCAAAAGCTGGGAGAGAAATTCCGGCCCCAGCCCGGGCGTCAGCTTGAGCAGCGCGACTTTGGGGTTGAGCGTTTGGTAAATGCGCATCTCTCCCCGGGGCACTTGCGGGATATAGGTGATGACCCGCCCATCCTGGATGACGGCGGGGCAGGGATAGTTGATGGAGGAAAAGGCGTTGTGGCTTTTGGTGCGGGTTTTGCGCGCCCGGGTGCCCAAAATCACCTTGCCGTCAAACACGATGTGCACGCCGGCAGCCTCTGGGCTGGCGGCATAGAGAAAGCTATCCGTCAGGTTGGTTTTCGCATCGGTGATTTCCAGATCGATGGGCTTCTGCGCCCCGGTGATGACGATGGGCTTGGGGCAGTTCTGGATGAGATAGGAAAGCGCGGCCGCCGTATAGGCCATGGTATCCGTGCCGTGGCAGATGACGAACCCGTCGTAGGCCGTATAATGCTCCGCAATGGCGGCGACGATTTTCAGCCAGTGCCCGGGCCAGATATTCGTGCTGTCCAAATTGAAAAGCTGCAGGGTGTCTACCGTGCAGAACTCCTGTACGCCGGGCACATACTGCAAAACCTCCTGGGAAGTCAGCAGCGGCTCCAGGCCGCCGCCCATCCGCCGGGAAGCGATGGTTCCGCCTGTGGCGATCATGAGAATTTTCTTCATCGTCTGCCTCCTTTTCTCTTATGATAGCAAAAAGCGGGCAAAAAATACACCCCGCAGGCCAAGATTGCGGGGCGGGATTCACGCTTTTGAGCCTACGGGCAAAGATAGGAAAAAATTGCCGGGGCCAGGGCGCAGAGCGTATCGCGGTAGCCCAGCCGCATATGCCCATCGATGGCGCCGCGGGAAAAATTCACCGCCCCCGCTCCCTTGACGGGCTCCAGCGAGGCGGATGGGCGCAGGTTCAGGATTTTCGGGCCGCCGCCCCCGACAGTGCAGTCCGGCGCATCCGGCTGCAAATGCACCACAAAAACGGCGTCCAGATCGTGGGCGAGCAGCGGCAGAAGCGGGGTGTTATCCGCGTTGGCCGAAGGATAGGCGCGGGTGTTGATTCCGCCGTCTGCATAGGCTTTGCCGCGCAGTAAAACAGGCGGGAAGACGTAGGGGATGGCGCAGGAGGCCAGCGTCGCCCAAATAATCTCCGCGTCCGTGAGCGCCTTGAGCGCGAAATACTCCGGGCGTCCCTGGGCGATGTCGTAGGCGCAGACATAGAGCGCCGGGCGGGATTGCCGCAGGGCGGCAAAATCCAGCTCCCGCTCCAGCATGGCCTTTAGGCCCTGCTGGGTAAAGAGGCTCTTGCCCTCCCTGGAAATATACTCCAAAACCGCGTCGAAATCCCGCAGACGAATGCCCTGGGCGGAAAGTTCGCGCCAAAGCTGGCGCAGACGGGTGCGGTCCTCCTTTTCGGCGCGGACCAGCACGTCTTTGAAGCCGATATTCTCCCAAACCCCGGGGCAGAGCTCTTTGCGCCCCAAGGCGAAGGCCAGCGTGTTGAGCGCGCCCACGGAAGTGCCCGAGACGGCGCAGACTTTATCCGCAATATCCAGCTCATAGAGCGCCTGGATCACCCCGGCCTGATAAGCCCCCTTGGCGCCGCCCCCGGCCAAAACCAGCCCCAAGCGGGCGTTGTTCCATTTTTCTGTGCGTGGTATCTGAATCATGCTTACTCTCCTGGCAAAAGTGTACGGCGAAAAGCGGGCAATGTCAAATGCAAAAAAAGGCGCGGAGGAATGCTTCCCCTGCGCCTTTCTCTTTTCTGCCTAACCTTCCAGCCAGGGCAGGCCGGGCCGCATGGCATAGCAGTGGTTGAGCGGGCCGTTGCCCCGGCCCAAATCCATGCCGTCCATCAGCGCGCCGGTAACGTAGTCCTTGCCCCGGCGGACGGCATCGGGCAGTGCCGCTCCGGCGGCCAGGTTGCAGGCGATAGCGCTGGAGAGCGTGCATCCCGTGCCGTGGGTGTTCTCGGTTGGGATGCGGGGCGAGGAAAACCAGTGGCATGCTCCGCCGGCAAACAGCAGATCGTCCGCAGAGCCGCCGGAATGCCCGCCCTTGACCAAAATCGCGCTGGGATAAATCTCGGAAATTTTGCGCGCCGCGGCGATCATATCCTCCGGGCACTCAATGCGCAGGCCACAGAGCGCCTCGGCCTCGGGGAGATTGGGGGTGAGCAGCGTCGCCAGGGGCAAAAGCTCCCGGCAAAGCGCCCCGGCGGCATCGTCTTCCAGCAGTTTGCTGCCGCTGGTCGAGACCATCACAGGATCGACCACGATATTTTTCGGCGCATACTCCCGCAGTTTCTGCGCAATGACCCGAATCAGCGGGACACTGCCCACCATGCCGATTTTGACGGCATCCGGGAAAATATCCGTGAAAATGCAGTCCAGCTGGCTGGCCAGAAATTCCGGCGTGCTCTGCAAAATGCCCGAAACGCCCGTGGTGTTTTGGGCGGTCAGGGCGGTGATGGCGCTCATGCCATACATCCTGTGCGCGGCGATGGTTTTCAGATCTGCCTGAATGCCTGCGCCGCCGCTGCAATCACTGCCGGCAATCGTCAAAACTTTCTTCATTGTGCTCCTCCGATCATCTGGCGGCTGAGCGCCAGCAGGCGCCGGGTCGCCGCCGCCTTATCCTTTTGGGAAAACAGCGCCGAAATCACCGCCACGCCGTCCGCGCCCGTGCCGCATAGCTGCAAAATGTTCTGCTCGCCGATGCCTCCGATGGCGACGATGGGCAAATCCACTGCCGCGCAGATGGCGCGCAGGGTCTCGTGCGGCAAAAGGCCGGCGTCCTTTTTGGTCTGCGTGCCAAAGACAGCGCCGCATCCCAGGTAATCCGCCCCGGCCTCGGCGGCCGCCAGCGCCTCCTGCACGCTGTGCACGCTGGCGCCGATGATCTTCTCCGGCCCCAGCATCTGCCGGGCCTTTTGGATGGCCATGTCGCCCAGCCCGATGTGTACGCCGTCTGCGCCGGACTGCACCGCCACAGAGACGCTGTCGTTGATGATGAGCGGAACGCCATGGCGCCGGCAGATGGGCAGAAGCCGCTGTGCCTGCTCCAAAAACTCCTGTTCGCCCAGGTGTTTTTCCCGCAGCTGGAGCAAAGTCGCCCCGGCGGATAAAATCTCCTCCACAGCCTCTTCCAGGCTCTGGCCGCCCAGATGCGAGCGGTCTGTCACGGCATAGAGAAGCATGTGCTGTTTGGTTATCTTCATGGTAAATTCGCCTTTCTGTCTGTGCGCGCCTATGCGCGCGGGTCTAGCACTGTTCCAGCTGGCCGGGCGCCATCCGGCTGGCGGCGTCCAATAGATACATATGCAGACTGCCTGTGCCCGCACCCTGGGCTTCCATGCGTGCGGCCGCCAGCTCTGCGCATTTTTTCCAAAAAACCGCTGCGGCCGCCGCCGCTTCCAGCGGATGCGCCGGATTTGCGGCCAAAAATGCCCCGGTCAGCGCCGAAAGCATACACCCGGCCCCGGTAATTTTGGCCATGGCCGGGTGGCCGCCTGGAATGCGCAGAGTGCGCCGGCCATCCGTGAGAAAATCACTCCCGCCGCTTTGCAGGATAACCGTGCCAAAGCGCCGTGCCGCCAGCTGAGCCAGATGGGTATCCTCTGCCATGCCCGAATCCACGCCGCAAAAGGCCGGGTTATCCCCCGCCAGAACGGAGATTTCCGCGCTGTTGCCCCGGATAACGGCAAACTGGAGCGTCTCCAGCAGACGGCCAATCTGTTCCCGCCGGAAAGTACTGGCTCCAATGCCCACGGGATCCAGCAAAACCGGGGTGCCTGCCTTGTTCGCCGCCTGCCCGGCCGCCAGCATAGCGCAAAATTTTGCCGCAGAGGGGATGCCGGTGTTTAGCACCAGCGCGCCGCAGTTTCGGGCAATTTCTGCGGCCTCCTCCTCGGCCTCTGCCATGATGGGGCGCGCGCCCGCGGCCAAAAGCAGGTTGGCGCAGTCGTTCTGGCTGAGGGTGTTGGTGATGACGTGCACCAGCGGCGCGCTTTTTTGCACTGCCGCCAGCGCTTCTGCCGGGCTAGGCGCGCTCATTGGCAAAGCGCTCCAGCGCGTGGGTTTTCTGCAAAGCGAAAACCAAGGCGGCGGCCAGAAGCGTCCCGCCGGCCGTGCTGACGAAGAAGGGGAGCACGTAAGTAAACAGCGCGGCCTGCTTGGCCATGACCAGCGTGGCCAGCGGATAGGCCAGCATCCCGCCCAGCAGGCTTGTCCCCAGCACTTCGCCGAGATACGTCAGCGGCAGGTTTTTGCGGTAATGGTAGATCAGCCCGCAGACCAGCGCGCCGCACATGCTGCCCGGAAACGCCAGCAGACTGCCCGTGCCCAGCAGAACCCGCAGCAGGCTGGTGAGAAACGCCATGCCCACGCCATACCACGGCCCCAGCATGACAGCCGCGAGAACGTTCACCATATGCTGAATGGGGAAGCACTTGGAGGCGCCCACAGGGATGCTGAAGGGCGAGCACGCCACGCCCACAGCGATGAGCAGGCCGGCCAGCACGAGTTTGCGCAAATTCTGTCTTTTCATAAAAACCTCCATCCGGGGCGCAAAAAAGCGTGCTCCGCTTGCAGCAGCCCTTTGCATGGGCAGGCAGGAGAAACACGCCAAAGATTCCTCTTTTCCCTACGTTGGCATTATCCAAATCAGGTTTCAGGGTCGAAGCGGCGCCTTCCTCTCAGCCTGCCTGTGCAAGCTCCCCTTTTTCTTGTTCTTTTATTATACGGCCTTTTTCCTCTTTTGGCAAGGGCTATGCCGGCCGCCCGAGAAAACTGCGCGTCCGCATGGGGAAGCGCAGGATGCCGTCCTGGCTTTCTTCCTCAAAAATCCGGCGAAGCGCTTCCACTAGCGCGGGGTACTGCGCATCCTGCTCTTTTGGCGCATAGGAAGAACTGAGCATTCTGCCCAGAAAGGCATCCCAGTCGTAGAAAAGGTCGTTTGGAAACTGCCGGTATCCCATTTTCCGATCCAGGAAAAATGGCTCAAGCGCATCCGGAGCCACCGAGCTGCCGCCGGAAAAACCATGAAACCCCGGGCAATAGCGGGAAAATACCTCTGCGCATCTCTGCGTCAGCGCGCATTCCGGCGCCCAGATGTTCCAAACCAGCGCCACCAGCCCGCCCGGCCGCAAGATGCGCCGGCATTCGGCGGCGAATTTTTCCCGATCAAACCAGTGAAAAGCCTGAGCCGCGGTAACCAGGCCGACGCTGCCCGGTGGGAGCGTCGTCTGTTCTGCGCTGCCCGAAACCCAGCGCAGCCCGGGCGTATCGCCCAGATGCTCCCGGCCCTGGCGGCGCATATCCTCTCCCGGCTCAACGGCAAAAACCGAAAACCCGCAGCCCAAAAGCTGGCGGGTAAAAATGCCCGTTCCGGCGCCGATATCCGCGATGGCGTCTTCCGGCTCCAGCCTGGCCTTCTGGAAGAGGTAATCAAAATACTCCGCTGGATAGGAAGGGCGGTATTGCCCGTATAATGCTGCTTTGCCGTCAAAACGGAGGGTATTGTCCTGCATGGTTTTTCTCCTTTTACGATCTCGGCGGGTAGGCCTCGAAAAGCCGCTGGAGGTATTGCCGCACGCCCTCCTCTTCCTCTGGCGGCGCAAAGCCCAGCCGCCCGGCCACAAAGCGCGAAGCTTCGGAAAAGAGCGCACACATGGTAAACAGCGCATCCCAGCAGGCCGCCTCGCCGTCCTGCCGGCTGGCAGAGAGCAAAAGCGCGCTGGTCTCTTCCTCTAAATAATAAGGAAGGTTTTGATAGCATTTGCCCACGCTCAGGGAAAAATCCGTCTGAATGCCGACCTGCCATGAGAGCATGCGCAAAAGCTCTTCCCGCAGGCACTGGTTCAGATGCCAGATGGCGTAGTGAATTTTCCTGCGGCAAAGACCCTTGGCAACATAGGTGCTGACCCACCAAAACTCGTTGCAGCAGCCCTCATACCGATCCGCTGAGGGCTTCTTGATGTGATACATCGCGTCACTGGGTGCGGGCAGAGCCGGGAAAAGGCCGTCTTTATCCAGCAGAATTTTGGTCAGTGTGTCTGCCTTGCAGTAGCGCTCTGTGTCCGAGAGGGGAATGAGCATCAGATCGATGCGGTTCTCATCCTCAAACAGCATCAGATAGGTGTACCATCCGCCCAGCTCGGGCGGAAACAGCCGGCCGTCCTCGGGCGTCTGCATGATGATGCGCGGCCCGAAATAGTCCACCCAGGCAGGATCTGCCAAAAAGGACTCCATCTCCCGGACGAAGTAGACGACGTCGTAATCCTGAAAGCGATCCGGGGTGATATTCCCGTCCAGCCGCGAGCCGTTCATGGCCACAGCCCGGATGCGGTCGTCCGTTTGGGCGAAATTTAAAATCAAATCCATCATCTGTTTTTTCGTGCGCATAGCATCGCTCCCCTCTGGCTTTTCTACTAGTATAGCATAGCTTGCCCGTTTGCGCAGGGAGTAGTATAATAAATAACAGCAAAAAAGCCATGCAGTAAAGTGAAAAAGAGGTTTTATCTATGGAATATACCATTCGCCAGGTTTCCGAGCTGACGGGGCTAAGCGCCTCCACGCTCCGTTTTTATGAAAAAGAGCAGCTCTTCCCGCCCGTCAAGAGAAACGAGGCGGGCGTGCGGGTTTATCAGGAGCAGGATTTGGAGCGAATCTCGCTGATCACCTGCCTGAAAAATACAGATATGTCCATCCGGGATATCAAGGAGTTCGTGGCGCTCTGCGCAGAGGGAGACGGTACGCTGGAAAACCGCCGGCAGATGATGCGGCGGCATAAGCAGGCTGTGGAACAGCGCATCGCAGAACTGCAGGGGTATCTGCAGCGGATCAACTACAAGGTGAATTACTACGAGCAGGCCTGCCAGGAGGGAACCGAGGCGCGGCTCAAAAAGAAGTGTCAGAAAAAAGCAATATAAAAAAGAGGCATTTGCCTCTTTTTTCTTTACCAATACAGCGTGGGGTTTGGCCGGTGCGGCAGGGGATGCGGGTTGGCCTCGCAAAAATCCACAATGCCTTCCAAGACGATGTCGTAGAGATCGTTATCGTGATGGGCAAAGGCGGGGCGGCCCTTATGCAGGGCGAGAAATTCCTGTTCGCCGAGCTCGCCGCGGTTATACTGCGCCGCCAGCGTGCCATAGCGCTTGATGGCCGCCAGGGCGCGGGAGATGCGGAAAAGCTTAAAATAGGAGCTGCTCCGCGCGGCCTTCAGCGTCTGCAGGATGAAATCGCAGAAATAGGCATAGTCCTCGTCGAAATTGATGTTGTCGTTTTCCTGCGCCTCGGTGCGCAGAGCCTCTATTTCCCGCAAAAGCTCGCCCTGCACTGTCGCGGCCTGGCCGCTTTCGGGCACATATGTCTCCCAAAGCTCGTTAGCTTTTTTGATATAGTCCATGATGCCTTCTCCCTAAAAGCGCGTCGGTTTGGCGGCCCAAAGGCGGCCCCCAGCTAAAATTTTAGCAAGCTTTGGGAGATTTGTCGATAAAAAGATATTTTTTTCGCTCTGCATGCCGTTTTGCCGCGCTATGCCCTCTTTCTGGCCAGCCGGCCGGCCAGCAGAAACAGAGCGTATCCAGCCAGAGAGCCGAACAGAGCAAAGAGCAGGCTGTCGATATCAAACACCCGGTACCAGAGGACGAGCTGCATCAGCTCTCTGGCCAGGCAGACGCACAAAGATGCGCCCACCGCCTTATGCCATTTTTTCAGCTCCGGGAAGACCCAGGGCAAAAGAGCGCCCATGGGGACGAAGAAGAAAATGTTAAAAAAGAGAATGTACTTAGGCACCTCACTGCTGGAGCACAAAGAACTGTAGATGCTTTGAAATGGGACGAAGTTATTTTCTCTGCCGAATGAGCTGGGAAGAAGCGACCAGATGACAAAGGCGGAAAAATAGAACAAAAGAAGAAACTGGCCGATTTTTGCGCTGATTTTTATTCCGGCGAAGCGCTTTGGCAAAAAGAGCAAAAGAGCCGCATATAGGGTTATGGCAACAAGAATGCTTATACCGCCAAGCACCAGCACATTTTTAAGAAATCCTGCAATTTCATTTAAATACATAGGGTGATACATAAAATGGCCTCCTTATTCATTTTTCTCCTAGGATAATGAAACAATTCCACATAATCCTAAAAATACATTTATTATTTAGGTGAAAAGTGATGTTTAAATATTGTAACAAGAATGGATGCAACTGAGGCAATGCTATTTTCGCAGGCGCTCTATGCATTAAAAAACTTGGTGATTTTGGGGATATGCAGTGGGCAGGGCGCTCTTTGAGCCATTGCGCGAATGCAAAAAAGAGAAATCAAAAAAGAGCGGCAATTTTGCCGCTCTTTTTGTCTTGCCTGGCTACTGGATGCCCGGAATCGATGGAATTCCCGCAAAGCCTTTCTGGAGGTCCTCCTCTGTGGGGATATAGTCGCTCATCCGCTTCTCGTTGTATGCGGTGTAGGCGGCCAAATCGAAGTATCCTGTGCCCGTCAGGCCAAAGAGGATGGTCTTGGCCTCGCCGCTCTCCCGGCAGCGGATGGCCTCATCGATGGCGGCGCGGATGGCGTGGGAGCTTTCGGGCGCGGGCAGAATGCCCTCCACCCGGGCAAACTGCGTTGCCGCCTCAAAGACCTGCGTCTGCTCCACAGCCCGGGCCTCATCCAGATACCCGTCGTGGTAGAGCTGGGAGAGAATGGGGCTCATGCCGTGATAGCGCAGGCCGCCCGCGTGGTTGGCCGAGGGGATGAACGAGGAGCCCAGCGTATACATCTTGGCCAGCGGGGTAACCCTGCCGGTATCGCAAAAATCGTAGGCGAATTTGCCCCGGGTCAGCGATGGGCAGGAGGCCGGCTCAACCGCGATAAAGTGCGGGCTGCGCCTGCCCGCCAGGCGGTCTGCGATGAAAGGCGCCATCAGTCCGCCGAGGTTGGAGCCGCCGCCGGCGCAGCCGATGAGGATATCCGGATATTCGTCGATTTTTTCCATGGCGGCCTTGGCCTCCTGGCCGATGATGGTCTGATGCAGCAGCACCTGGTTGAGCACGCTGCCCAGCACATATTTATAGCCCTCCGTCGAGACGGCGACTTCCACAGCCTCAGAGATGGCTGTGCCCAGGCTGCCCGTAGAGCCGGGGAATTTCTCGTTGATCTCCCGGCCGACTCTTGTCGTCATGGAAGGGGAGGGGATGACGCTGGCGCCGTATGTCTCGATGAGCGCCTTGCGGTGAGGCTTTTGCTCCGCGCTGACTTTGACCATATATACCTTGCAGTCCAGGCCAAAATACCCGGTGGCCATGGCCAGCGCCGTGCCCCACTGCCCGGCGCCCGTCTCGGTGGTAACGCCCGCGAGCCCCTGCTTTTTGGCATAGTATGCCTGAGCGATGGCGCTGTTGAGCTTATGGCTGCCCGAGGTGTTGCCGCCCTCGTATTTATAGTAAATCCTGGCCGGGGTCTGCAGCTCTTTTTCCAGCCGGTAAGCCCGCATGAGCGGGGAGGGGCGGTACATCTTGTAAAATTCCCGCACTTCTTCCGGGATTTCGATAAAGCGGTCTTCTGTGTTCAGCTCCTGCTTTGCCAGCTCCTCGCAGAATACCGGGGTGAGGTCCGAGACGGTAACAGGCTTGCCAGTGGCCGGGTTTAGAATGGGGCAGCAATCCGTCTGCATATCTGCCCGCACGTTATACCAGTATCTGGGAAGCTCCTGTTCGGAAAGCTGAATTTTGTAGGGTACTTTTGCCATTTTCTATTTCCTCCTTTTGCTTTTTGGGGAAACGCTCTTTTTACTGCACCGCACACCCGGCGGCAATAAAAAAACTCTCATCCCCCAACAGAATTGTTGCAGGGACAAGAGCATTCACTCCTGCGGTGCCACCCAGCTTGGCGCAAACGCGCCCTCTCACGCATACCATCATATGCAGGCCCTTGGTAACGGAGCGCCGCGCCCGTCTCGCCTAATCGAAGCTCTTTCGGCTCGCCCTCAGGAGACCATTCGCTTTCGCTTCCTGCGCCGCGGTTACACCCTCCGCAGCTCTCTTTGCCAGGCCGGGCGAAGCTACTTCCTCTCCCTCTTCGGTTTGTTTTATTCAGTCTAACACCCGGGAGGGCGAATGTCAACAGCATTGCCCGGGAAATTTTGCTTGACACTCACGCTGCGTCATGCCCTAAAATGAGAAGCAAGGAGGGAAAGCGCAATGCGAAGTGTCAAAGAAGTGAGCGAACTAGCGGGGGTCAGCGTGCGCACGCTGCATTACTATGATGCCATTGGCCTGTTAAAGCCCTCAAAGACCACAGAAGCGGGCTACCGCCTTTACGACGATGCCGCGCTGTGCCGTCTGCGCAGTATTCTGCTTTTCCGGGAACTGCAGTTTCCGCTCAGGGAAATCCGCGCCATGCTGGATCACCCGGCCTTTTCCCCAAAAGAGGCGCTGGAGCAGCAAATTGCACTGCTGGAGAAAAAGAAAAACCGTATTGATGCGCTGATTTCCCTCGCCAAAAAAATTCAGACAGAAGGAGAGAGTATCATGGAATTTGATATTTTTCGGCAGGACGATTTCCATCAGTATGCGGAGGAAGTCAAGGAAAGATGGGGCGCGACGAGCGCCTGCCGCGAGTATGAGCAAAAGCGGAGGGAGGGGAAGGATATGCAAAGCGCGGCCAGCGGCCTGATGGATTTATTCGCGCAGCTCGGCGCACTGCGGCATCTCCCGCCCGCCGGGGAAGAGGCGCAGGAGAAAATTCGGGCGTTGCAGGCCTTCATCTCGGAGCACTTCTATACCTGCACAAAACAAATTTTGAGCGGATTAGGCGAGCTTTATGCCGGCGATGCGCGCATGAAGCGCAATATCGATGATGCGGGCGGCGAGGGCACGGCTGAATTTGCCCGACAGGCCATTGCGGCATACTGCGCAAAGTAGCTTCATGCTTGGCAGGAAGATGCGAGGCAAATGAGAAAAAGGGCGGGGACACGTGTTCCTGCTCTTTTTATGTGTAAGCGCTGTGCCGATTCCTCCTTCTCAAGCAGATGGCAGTTTCTGCAAGGCAATGGGCCTCTCTGCCAGGGCCAAATGAAGCCAGGGCAATAAAGGATCTCCAGCCATGGCAGATGTATCACTTATATACAAGAAATAATGGCATAAAAACAATAGTAGAAAATTGACGAAAAATGTTATGATAATAGAAATAGGTTAGGAGGAAGGTTGGATGAAGAAATTTTTAAGTTTGTTATTGGCTGTGATGCTGTGCTGCGCCGTATTCGTATCTTGCGGCAAGGCAGAGCAGGAGCCAGAGGCGTCGCCTGAGCCGTCGGTTGAGGTGGCGGCATCGCCCAGTCCGACGCCAGAGCCGCGCACGGAAGTGGGAATTCCGGAAGAACTGAAGTTCTGTGAAGAGCCGCTATATTATGGCATGACCATTGAGGAAATCCGGGAAATCTTTGGCCAGGAAGAAAGATCATATGAACACAATTTTCATGGAAACCATCATACTTACTATATTTATAAAAATGCTCAGTGTAAGGGACGGCAAGTAGAATTAGAGTTTCGGATTTTTAATTATGATGGATTGGTACTTCCCAAATCCTATGGACTAGATGCAGTAGTTATTCGATGGTCAGATGTTTCTGAAGAACAGGTAAAATATGTGAATGAAGAAATCAGACCTTTAATGGAAAAACTATATGGGGAGCCAGATTCAGTTAAAGACGATGGGAAATCGATATTTAGACTCTTTTGGAAAGCAGAAGGACATGACGGAGTTGATATAATGGCAAAATTAGCTGATGGCCCAGAGATTAAAATTGAATCTCAACTTGTACGGTCTTGGGATTCGATTGGTTTAAAGGACGAAGCGGCGATGTATAAAGAAAGCGGGAAGCAAGGGGTAACACTTGAGAATTTGAATCGTTTGAAAGAAGGAATGAGCTTTGATCAAGCAGAAGTCTTGCTGGGCACATACACAGCAAAAGGAGATAGATATACGGCAGGAGGCTCGACGTATGCCACATTTATCTGGGAAGATGATGGAGTATGGGATGCGCAAATAGAAATAAAATTCTGTGATGGAGAAATCTATTCCATCTATTCAAAAGGGCTTTAATAAAAGACAATGAACTATGAGTGCTTTTTTGTTTTCCCAAGACAGTTACTGAGCACCTAAAATGGGTGAAATGGAGAATAAAAGGAATATCAATATAAAGAATAGAAAGAATAAAAAATCTTCGTTTTCTACTCATAATCCCCAGATAGGAGATCTGCCAGCAGGTCAAAATTTGACGATGCGCCTGGCACGCCTTCCAAAAGCCGGGCCGCGGAAACATCGAGTGCTTTTGCAATTTTCTCCAAAGTGCCGAACTCCAGATTCCCATCGCCGTGTTCGGCGGCGCGGAGCGTCTTGGGATCGATGCCGGCCTTTGTGGCCAAGGCAAGCTCGGAGAGCCCGGTTTTCCCGCGGAGCATAGAGATGTTTTGGGCGGCAATTTTCTGATAGGTGTTTTCCATAATTTTCTCCTAAAAAATACAATTCTAGAAAATTATGGAATCTATAAACTTGACCAAGCAATGGAATATAGAAATACTTTTGTGACAGAAAATTGGCGAATGACAGATATAAGCCCTTTGATTGGGGAAATACTTTCCATCTGTAAAGAGAGATATGGAGCTTATGTTTAAAGACTTGTGATCGCACTTCTTTTCTAAAAAGGCCTCTGCATAGCAGAGGCCTTTTTATTATGGTTTGCAGACGGCGCAAGGTTCTTTTCCAAGCATCTCGGCCTCTTTTCTCGTAAGTTCCTGCGTATTCGTCTTGTTTTGCACATAGACGCAATCCAGCTTGTGGTACTTAGCGCCAGAAGGAGTGATGGCGACGATATCGCTGGGGCTTTCATCGAGTTGTATTCCTTTAGCATGCGAGGATGCGGGAACGGCATCCCCTGTCCTGGGGTGAATGATGCCGGGAATGTGCAAGACGAGAGATACGCTCAGAGCTAGGGTTGCGGCAAATGCAAATATTTGACTTTTATTAAAATGCGATCTCAATAGATAAGAGGCGAATTGATTCGCCTCGGCCTCGTTTTCCGGGGTCAGTGCATCGAAGTCGTGTTTCAATACGATGTGGGCGACTTCATGCAGATAGGGGTGCACTTTGTTTTTGGCAGTCCGATCAATAAAGATAATGCGCGGGCCTTTTACTGCAAAGGCCTTGTTTCTGATCGCTATTCCACGCAGCCCATGTGATTCCAGCAGCTTGTCTCCTGCTCCGCCATCATTAAAATACGCGGTTTCCCAACCGCGCATTGTTTTCATATAGTTGATCGATGAGTCCAGTAAAGTACGTTTTGTCGTAACCGCAGCACGAAAAGCGGCGGCTTCCTTTTTTGCAAACTGATCCAGCATAGTGTTTAGCACCTCCAAAAATATTTTACATATATTGTCAGATTATCCTTTTTGTGACAATATACAACAAAATATTACTTACACCTGGAAGCGCAAAATCCTTGTAATATTCGCTGGATTTGGTAAATTCGCTATTCTGTTTGATTCATATCATCTTTGTTCAGCGGAATGGTGCCGTGCTCACCGCCGTATGCCGCATAAGAGCCGATATACTCCACTTCCCTTGCATATTCATCCAAAGCTTTAAGCGAAGTCATGAAATTCAGGGCCTTTTCTTTATTTTCATCGTTGAGCTCGGAATACATTTGAGCGATTTTTAAGGCCTCTTTTTCCAACATTGGAATGGGAGCGGCCACATCCTGCACCGCGCGCCCCAGAAGATAGTCGATAGAGCAGCCAAGATAGTCGGCGATTTGGTCGATCTTATTCATATAAGACCGAGTAACGCCATTTCGCCATTCGCTGATCGCATTTTTGCTATACCCTAAATCATTTAAAAAGGTTATCTTTGTAATTTGCTTTTGATTCAATAGATCTTCTAGGCGGGTTGTGAAGTCCATTTCAACATTCTCCATAAATATTATTGATGTTTTTGACAAATATCCATAAATATTATTGACATCAATAAAAATTATGGATATAATTGAACCAAGGTAAGAAACTTGCTTAAGTAATTATAACAAAGAAGCTGAACAAGAACAATGAGCAGGCGGGGAAAACGCTGACGGGAGCGGCCCTTTGCACTGCGGTAATGCCAAATCCGGTCTTAGGCAGCTATGGATTTAGACTTCTTTGGGGATGCAAAAGCGATATGGTCATGAGGGGGAATAGACTATGGGAATAGGCGAAAGAATCGCAAAACTGAGAAAATGGGCGAACTTGACGCAAAAGCAGCTTGCCGAGATGGTGGGAGTCTCCAGCGGCATGATTGCCCAGATTGAACGGGGAACAAAAACCGTCTCTCTGCAGCTGGGCAAGCTGATTGCGCGGGCGCTGGGGGTCGGTATTTTAGAAATTATCGGCAGGGATTAGCCGGGAGGGGCAGAGAAGGGAAATGAGAGTTTTAATCGGAGTAGAAAGCGGCCGCAGGATGACGCTGGGATATGCGCAGGCACTGCGGGAAGCGGGCTGTTATTTAGAGCTGGATTGCGATGGCAATGTCTGGGTGTACTGTGAGAGAAAAACAGGGTAGAAAGGGCCGCTCAGGGGAAGCCCAAAGCATAGAAACCGGTATCCCAAAGAGACGCTTTAGGGATGCCGCAAAAAAGCAAAGGAGGCAAGCTGTGCAAGATAGCAAAACAAGAGAGGAACAGGCTGGGCTGGCGCAGGCACAGACACAAGCGCTGTATGAGCGCGATGCAAAGATAATCGTTCTGCTGCTTTGCCTGATAGAGCAGGGGACTGCCCCGGCATTGCTGGAATTAGAGCGATATGTGCTGGAGGAAATCACCAGGGAAAGATCGCGCAGGGATGTTGAAGACTACCGCAAAGAAAACACTAGGTTTATAAACGCCGAAAAACACATTTTACCCTATATTGGGACAGGCCGGGAAAATGCGGCGCAGCGGATGTTTTTGCAGCGGACGGCTGGTGTGAACGATAGGGCCATGAGAGAGGGAATTGCTCTTCTGCGAAAGGAATATCCCATTCTCAACTTGCAGGACGGCCAGGGCTACTATTTAAGCTACGATCCAAGGGAGCTGATGCGGTATAGAAACCAGGAGATGAGCCGCATACGAAGCGCGTTTTCGGCATTGCGGGGTGTGGACAAGGCCCTGGAGGACAGAAGATGAGCAAAGAAGAACTTTTGGAGCTCATCGCGCGGCTGGAGCAGGAGCGACTTGAGCTGGCCCGGAGGGCAGAGAACGCAGAGAAGAGGGAAAAAGCCTGGTATGACTTATGGCGTGAAAATAGAGCGGCAGACAAAGTATAGCCCTGGCAGGCGCTTTTAAAGTGTAAGCGGGAGAGCGCAGGCGGCGGGGAAAGCAATGCACAAAATTTTAAGGCAGGAAGGGAAGGATTCACAAGCGATGGAGCGGGAGATGACGCAATGCAGCTATGTATTTTACGGCAGTTTTTATGAGGCGCTGAAAGAAGTGGATCAGGAGACGCGCCTTTTAGTCTACGACGCCATCAACGAATATGCGCTGTTCGCAATCGAACCGCAGCTCTCCGGCACGGCCAGCGCCCTTTTCAAGCTCATGCGCCCGCAGATCGACGCCAACCGGAAAAAGCGCGAGAGCGGCAAAATTGGCGGGAGCAAAAGCGGGGCCAAAAAGCAAAGCGCAAGTGGATTGCAAGCAAAGGGCAAGCAAAGCGCAGCTAATGTAAATGCTAATGCAGATGAAAATGGAAATGAAAATGATGATCTTATATCCGCGGCCAAGACGCCAAGCCGGCGAACAGTCATTACCCTTTTGCTCAATAATGAGTCCAGCTACCCTGTTTCTCAGGAGGAGATGAAACGGTGGGAAGAGCTGTATCCGGCGGTAGATATCATGCAGGAACTGCGGAAAATGGCAGGATGGCTGGAAGCAAATCCCGCCCGAAGAAAAACGGCGCGGGGCATCAAGCCGTTTATTGTCGGCTGGCTTTCCAGGGAGCAGGATAAGGGAAGGCCCGCAGGAAAGAACGAAAAAAGATCCGGGAAAACAGACGAGAGGGAGTATGCGCCAGGGGAACTGGATGCCAAAATCCACGATCCGATTGCGGAGATTCTGGCGCGGCAGGAAAAAGAGCAGAAAGCAGAGGGAAGCTAGGGGGAAGAAGACGCAAATGGGGAAAGACAAGGTGAGCAAAAGAGAGCTGTCGCAGCTTTACTATCTGAGCCGGGAAGTTGAGCAGGATAGAAAGAGGCTGGAGGAATTGGAGGCGGCTGCGCAGGGAAGCACACAGCAGATAACCGGGATGCCAAGGGCAGCAAATCTAAGCGATAAGGTAGGGAAATATGCGGCGGAGATCGCGGATCTCAGGGGTGTGATTGAGCACAAAGTTCAGCGATGCTGGCGTGAGCTGAAGAGCCTCAACCGCTACATCGCGTCGGTGGAAGATAGCCAAATGCGCCAGATCCTCACTCTGCGGTATATCAACCATATGACTTGGCAGCAGGTGGCAAGCGCAATGGGCAATTACAATACTGCCGACAATTTAAGAATGCAGCATAACAAATTTTTGAGCAAATAGGTTTTTCGTTTTTTTCGGTTAGGATATGGTATATTGGTATTGTAGAAAATGAGGGAATGGAAGACTTCCGAATTTCAAGGGAGGCCAGAAGTGCCTAGAGCATGAAAGATAGCTCCTATTGTTTTGGGAGCGCCTGGAGACGGGCGCTCCTTTTTGATGCATAACAAGATGTAAGAGTTAGCCATTTAAGTGGTACGGGATAAACTGGCGCAGGGGTGGGGGCGCGTATTTTATAAAGAGGAGAATGCCGGATTTATGGATGATAAAAGCAAAAGAAGCATCTGAAAGCTGCAATTGGAAGCTTTTTTGATACCCTTTCACCTGCCAGGGAAAAAGCAGGAGTAAAAAAGTCACCTAGACGTTAAACAGGAGAGAAGAATGGAAAAGAACCTGGAGAATACCCAGACCGTAGAGTCGGAGAAGCAGGAACAGCCAGAGAGAACATTCACGCAGGCGGAGGTCAATGGCCTTGTAGCCAGAGAAAGCAAATCGGCGGTGGAGCGGCTGCTCAAAAGCGTAGGCATTGCGCCAAAAGGAGATTATAAGGCATCACTGGAAGCATTTCGGCAGTGGCGGGATAGCAAGGATGCAGATATTGAAAGAGCAACAGCGCAAATGCAAAAACTTCAGCAGCAGAATGAAATGCTCGGCCGGCAGTTAGAAGCATTAAAGACGGGCATCCTGGTGGAAAAACTGGATAGGTACATGAGGCTGGCAAAGGCATACCAAGCCGAAGATAGCGCGCTTATCGGCACATTAGAGCGCGTTATAAAAGAGCTAATATCAAGGCAGGGTACCCTGCGCGGAGATTAGGAGCCTGTTTATGCACAGCAGCGCGGGAACTTCAGGAGGCAGCATAGCGCTTCCGAGAAGGCTGGCAGCTCAGGCAGCTATGCGGGCGCAGATTGGAATGGAGCGTACAGCTCTATTGGGAAACAGCAGGGCTTCTGGAAAAGGCGGCAGATATGAATCGCCTCACAGAACACCCTGAAAACAATTAGAAGATGAGGGCGGCAAAGCCGTTTACTCTTATCAATCGCCTGATTTGGCGATAATACAATGTAGCAAGGAAAGGATAATAATTAAAATGGGAAAAGCAGCATTAAAAGGATTTTGTGCAGCAAGATTGTGGCCGATTACAAAGAATGACGCAGAGGCTTATTCGACTGGGACGATGGTTCCGCTTCCGGGTGCACAGCAGCTGACCAAGGATACCAGCCGTTCGGAATATACCATTTACGCGGATGACGGCGTTTATGATTCCGGTAGCGATTTCCAGTATGAGGATCTGACTTTTACCGTCGCTGAACTGACGCCTGAACTGGAGGCACAGCTTTCTGGCGGCACGTTTGATGAAACCACCAAGGTATATACGTTTAAAACGCGTGATACCGCGCCGGAGTTTGCCTTCGGCTATGCAGCGCTCAAGCTGGACGGCACTTACCGCATGTTCAAACACTATGTGGTTAAGCTGATGAGCGTAAAAATCAGCCATTCTTCCACAGGCGATTCTGGTGATATCCAGGCGTATGAGCTGGCTTTCAGAGCAACGCAGCGCCAGGCAGATGGCAAAGTCCGCGATATTATGGACAGCGAGACGGAGGGCTATGAGTGGCTCGGCCAGATTGAGCAGTATCCAGTAAGCGCAGGGGAATAAAAGACATGCGGGGCAGCATTAGCTGCTCCGCCTTATTTTGGAGATAAAACAAATGGGGTTGTTTCAAAATAAATCGGCAGCGATGAGCCTGCCTAAAAATAAGAAAGTTCACGGCATTGAGATCAAGAAGGTGCCGGTAGGGAAATATATCGCGGCAATGCGCGAGATGGAAGAGCTGCCCAGCATTATCGTTCATGAATTATTTCCGGGCAAGAGTGTTGCGGATATCATGACGGATTTTTCAAGGGCAGATGAGGAGTTTGCAATTGGCCTGATGGGGAAGCTGTTGATTGTGCTGCCCGAAAAACTGTTAGAGGCGCTGTGCTCTATGATCGGCATTTCAACAGAGGTCGCTATGGAGCAGCTGACGCCAAAAGAGCTCCTGGATATTATCGGCGAGTTTTGGAAAATTAACGAGCTGAGCGATTTTTTCAGGAGCGTGTCGGGGCTGATAAAGAAAAAGCTGCCGACACAAAATATTGGCTCCAGCGATGGATTGCCATTGCAGAAAGCATCGGAATAGGCAAAAAAGAACTGTTGGAAGATTATTATCTGGACGAATTTCTGGCTGTTATGGATGCCTATGCGCAGATGCACAAAATAGAACGAGAAGATAATGACATAGAAGTGACAGCGGAAAGTTGGTAACAAAAGGAAAAAACATGGTAATATATGGTAAAAGAGGAAGGAATTGAATCAATGATAAAACGGTTAATTCTGCTATTATTATCGTGTTTTCTATGCTGCGCAAGCTTTGCCGCCTGTGCGAAATCGGAGGATGCTCTTAGTTCTGCATACAAAGGGCCCGAGCCGTCGGTTGAGGTGGAAGCATCACCCAGCCCAACGCCAGAGCCGCGCACGGAAGTGGAAATTCCAGAAGAATTGAAATTCTGCGATGAGCCGCTATACTATGGCATGACCATTGAGGAAATCCGGGAAATTTTTGGCCAGGAAGATGAGACGAGTGAAAGAGAGTTTGGTGATTTGGCTGGCAAGCATATCTATTATAAGTATAATAACGCCCAGTGTCAGGGAAGACAGGTGCAGCTGCAGTTTCGGATTTTTAATTATGATGGAGTAGTGATTCCAAAATCATACGGTCTAGATGCAGTAGTCATTCGATGGCCGGATATTTTGGAGGAACAGGCAAGTTTTGTCAATGAAGAGATAAGGCCGATCATGGAGAATTTATATGGTGAGCCGGATTCTGTTAGAGAAGATGGAATAATCAGGCTATTTTGGGACACAGATGACTCTGGACAGGTTACTATACTGGGAAAGTTAGCTGATGGCCCTGAAATCACAATTGAAACATGGCGTGTACGATTTTGGAAATCTGTTGGAAAGAGAGAGGAAGCAGCAGCGTATAAAGAAAGCGGGAAGCAGGGGGTAACGAGCAACAATTTAGGACGCCTAAAGATAGGAATGACATTCGATCAGGCAGAAATATTGCTGGGACCATACACAGAGCGGACGACCCAATATAAGGTGGGCAGTATAACCTATGCCACATTTGTGTGGGAAAATGAAGAGTTGTGGAATGTGCGAATAACACTAGAAATTCGAGCTGGCAAAGTCAATGCAATCTATTCCAGCGGGTTATAATAAACAATAAGAAATAGCAAAAAGGCGCTCATTCGAGTGCTTTTTTGTTTCCCTAAAATGGAGAAAATATGGATGAGGAAAAACTGACGATAATAACAGAAGGCGGCGCACAAATGGGAAAACAAAGCGAAAGCATTATTTCTAAGATGGCAGATGGACTCCAGCGGATTGGGACAATGGGAGTAGAAGCAAGGGTAACGATGAGCAAGATGAGAGATGCCACCTCTGCTGCACTGGAAAAATATAGGAATTCAAACCCAAAAGCAGAAGCGAGAACTGCGAAATATCGAGGGATGTCCAGCGCAGAGCTGGAGGAGGAGATGGCGAGAATCAACCAAGAATTAGAAGAACAGAAACAAATTCTAAAGCGGACGCAAAAAAAATTAGCGGCGTATTTGGAAAACGCAAGTAAAGATCCTGAACTTGACGGCGGAGGGAGTATGGAATGACGACAGACATAAACGTAAATATAGAAGAATATAGGCAACTCATTGTTGTGATCCAGCAAACGCAGACTTCGATAGCAAATCTGCAGGCCCAACAGAAAGATTGTGATAAAGCTCTTCAAAACTCCAAAGGAATGAAGGAGATGGAGACGCAAAGCAAAAAAATGCAGGGAGCATTTGAACTTGTAGGCGCTGCTTCTAAAACAATTGAGTCTATGACTGGCGGCGTTGTAAGTGAATTTGCAGGAATGGTAACGAAGTCTTACGAGTTAGCGAGTGGGATCGCGAGTGCAGCCCAAAGCGCAGGGCTACTGCAAAGTTCTATGCAGGCATCGCTGATCGGCCTTGGCCTTACTGCCGTTTTTGCAGTTATTACGGCTATTACTGAGGCAGAGGAAAGAGCGAGGCAAAAAGCAGAGGAGCTGAGGCAAGAGTTAAGCGAGATTAATAACAATAATATTGGTGCCTCCGAGTTGATTTCAGAATATGAGGCATTATCCAATAAAACGATAAAGACTGTCGAAGATACTGAGAGAATGCGAGATATTCGTGCGGATCTAGTGGAACAGTATGGGTATTCGGCGGAGGCCGTAGATGAGGAAGGGCGGCTGTTGGCTGGAAATCTCGATATTATGAAGGAGCAATTAGCAGTAGAAAGAGAGCGCTTGCTCTTGAGTATGCAGGCGGGTGAAGGGGATACAAAAAGAGAATATAATGAAAATATAAATAAAAAAAAGAGGCTGACGCGGGAAAACTCTGATTTGGACGAAAGACTACAAAAAGTCCCAGAAGGAGCGAGGGAAGAAGGAGCTTGGCAAGGAAACTCCCTGAATTTACAAAATTTCAGGAAGAATCAGATTGAGATTTGGGAAGAGACAAGGGTAGAGAATGAAAAGGAGCTAAAGGAGCTTGAGAGGACATCTCGCTTAAATATTCAGACGATATTCACGCAGATTATTTTGACGGCGCAGGTGGAAGGCAGGGAAGTCCCCGAAAAGGTGCAAGGCATCGTTAGAGATGCTATTGAAACCGCCTTTGAAGACGGAGAAGATTATGACACTGCAAAATCCCGTGGAGAAGAAGCGCTAAAAGAATATTTTAACTTTGACGGAAAGGCTATCCTAAATGAGGCAACTCCGGGGATCAATCAGCTGAAGCGGGATATGCTCGCTACTATCTTCAGTGAAAGCGGGGGAGAGGTATCGGAGGAGGACGCGGATTTTGTCAATCAGCTATTTGATAGCCTGAGTCAGAAGGAGCGGGATTCAATAGAAGATTTTCTAGAGCTAAGAGATAAGGTACAATCTGGAGATGCTTCGATTAAAGAACAGGCCGACTTTGAGAGACTAAAAGCAGAAGTGTTCGAGATCTCAGATAAAGTGATCAATCAGGCCAATCAGCATTTGGAGAAAAATCCCAAGCTGGCTCAATATGCCACATCGGCGATGGGCGAGTTTAAAAATAAAATGGTTTCCACGCATTCCGAGCTGGACAAGACCGCTGAGCTGGAAGAGAAAGCAAAAGAGGCAGCTTTAGATTTTGCCAGAGGGGGAGAAGAAGCGATAAACAGGTTATCCGAGATCAAAGGACAAATGCGATCGCTTGGCCAGCAACGAGCGGCCATCGAGGTTCTGAAAAAGGGCGAAAAGAATTCGAAGGAGTATGCCGAGGCAATGAACTATCTTTCGAAGAGCCTCAACATGAATCCGGATGAGATTTTGGAAAACCTGAGTTTAATAGATGAGAATGCCAAAGTGTCGGAAGAAGATTTCGCTTCCTTTTTAAATTGTGTTGCAAGCAGCGCTGGTATAACATTCCAAATAAATGATGACGGAAGCCTTAAAGCAATTGGCGATGATGCAGATGATACAATTAAAAAAATTATAGATGTATTTAATTGGGTTCTTTCGACGGATGGCGCTAGTATTGGATTTGAGGTACAAGATGGGAAGATAGCGATATCAAATAAGATACCCGATCTTATAGACACTAGCACCAAAAAAAGCAGCGGCAAAAAAAGCGGCGGAGGCGGTGGCAGCGCCAAAAACACAGCGCTTGAGCGCGAAATGTCGCTGATGGAGCATAAGAAAGCGATGGATCAGCTGACGACCCAGGAAGAAATCGACAATCTGGAGCGCATCCTGAACAAATATGCCAAGACCAACGAGGAAAAGGAAGACATCATTGAAAAGCTGTATAGCCTGCGCAAGCAGAAAGCCAAGGAAGATCTGGAGTATCAAAAGGCGATGGATCAGCTAACCTTGCGCGAAGAGATAGAAGCTATCGATGCCCAGATTGCCACGTACAAGGCGGGCACGCAGGCTCGGCGGGATCTGGAGAAGGAGCGGTATAGTCTCGCCAAAGAGCTGCAGCGTCAGGAATACGACTTGAAGGTCTACTATGGCCAGCTAACCCTAAAGCAGCAAGAACAGCAGCTCTCTCTCATGCTTGCCGACTATAAAAAGGGCACGCAGGCGCGCATCGACCTGGAACAAGAGCTCTATGATATTCAGCAGCAGATTCGTGAAAACGGCATTACCCGGATTGACAGCGTTGCGGATGGCGTCATCCAGGCGCTGCAAAACCGTTATGCCGAGCAGCAGCGCATCGAGACCGAGCGGCTGGAAGAATCCAAAGAGAATTGGAAAAAATGGGGAGATGAACAGGTAGACGCCATTCAAAAGCAGATTGACGCCCTGGATGAACTGACAAAGCAGGAAGATAAGGAAGAACAGGAGCGGCAGAAGCGGCGTAAAGTCGCCTCACTGGAACAGCAGCTGCTCTATGAAACCGACCTGTATAACCAAACCAAGCTCCAGGAACAGCTGGCAAATGCGAGAAAAGAGCTGGATGATTGGCTGCGGCAGCAGGAGCGGGAAGAGCTCAAGGCCTCTTTGCAGGAGCAGATAAACCAGGTGCAGCAGAAGGTAGAAGCGGAGCAGGAGAAAATCGACAAGCAGATAGAAGCGAACGACAAATACTATGAAGAGCTGACCAAAGAGCAGAATTTGCAGGCCGAGGCGCAAAAGCTGCTCATGAAAAATAACCAGGTGGAAATCTTGAATTTGCTGAAAAATTTCGCGCCGGACTATAATCTCACAGGGCAAAGCCTGGGAGAGCAGCTGGTGGATGGCTTCATGGGAAAGGTTGCCGATATCGAGGCGTGGTTTGGCGGGCTGACCGCGAAATTCTCGCAGTACCAGAATCAGATTGCCAGCATCGCGACGCAGGCCGCGGATGAGTTTTATCGGACACACGGCGTCGCCACCGGAATGCAGAATAGCGCGGCCGCCACAGGATCGATTGCAGCATCTGCGCCGCAGATCACGATGATTTTCAATCAGCCGGTGGAAAGCCCGACGGAAATTCGCAGAGAGATGGAGCGGCTTGCAGAACAACTGGCAAACCTATAGGAGAAGATATGCAAAGAATCAGATATGTGAACCCTCATGGGAAGGAGGTCGTCTTGGAAAAGGGGCCTCCTTTTGTATTGGAGAAAGTAACGGGAACAGGGGCGGAAGATGTTACCCTGCTCACTTCGGAGCCTGCTTTTGTAGACGGGAAGTATTTTCATGGGCTGTATATGGGCGATCGGGAAATCACCGCAAGCGTCCATATTTATGGGGAGAACCGAAAAAAGCTTTATGAAAACCGCCAGAAGCTGATGGCGCTGCTCTCGCCGGGGCAATCCAAAGAGGGCAAGATGGGGCTTCTGGAATACCAAAACGACTATATCAAAGTCTGGATTCCGGCAATCGTCAAGAAAGGGCCGCAGCCAGTCAACCGGCAGGGGCTGTACCATACCTCGGTGCAAATTGTGTTTTACTGCCCCGATTCGGATTGGCGGGGCATGAGCCAGCAGGCGGCGCGCATTGCCTATGTGGATGGCGGCATGGAATTCCCGCTGGAAATTGACAGCGAGAGCGGCGTGCGCTTTGGCGCCAGAGGCTATGCGGGCAGTATTTACAATCTTGGTGATAAACCTGCACCAGTTGAAGTCACGATTACGGGCCCGGCGGTCAACCCGGAGATACGAAAAGTTGCGACGGGAGAATATATTCGGGTCAAGCGGGAACTGTTTGCGGGGGACGTTCTGTCCATTCATACAGATCCGCAGCAAATGCAGGTTACGATTACCCGTGCCAGCGGCTCGGTGGAGAAGGCGATGGGATATCTGGATGCCACAAGCACATTCCTGCAATTAGAGCCGGGTGAAAACAAGCTGCAATACTTCTCGGAAGACGACAGCACGGCCAGCGAGATCATCGTGCGCGCCTACGACCGCTATGGAGGCGTATAGATATGAATATGCTTCATGTGATTGAGCCGGATTTTACGCTGGCGGCAGCGATTGTCGGGTATACCAATTTCCAGCTGAAGCGCAAACTATATGAGGTTGGGGAGATAGAGATGCATATTCCGTTTGGCGCTTTTGGAGCGGAAGAGCTGAAGCCCGGGCGCATTGTCTTTATTACGCCGGATAAACCGGGGATTTTGACTAAGATTGAGATAAGCGAGAGCAAAAAAGGCGCGGAGATAGCGGCATATGGGGTGCAGCTCAAAGGAATTGTGGGCAGGCGCGTAACTGTGCCGGATACGGACGACGAGCAGCTGCTTTTCGGATACGATCGTTTCCCGCGGCCGGGGGAGCCTGAAGCCCCGGCGGAGAGCATATTTAAGCATTATGCGAGCAAGCATCTGGTGGAGCCGCTGGATGCGAGCAGGAAAATTCCAAACCTCTTGATTGCGCCAGATCAAAGCAGGGGCAAGGCTGGGCGGTGGTCTTCGCGGTTTGAGGGACTGGACGCAGTGTATAAAGCGCTGGGAGAATATGCCGGAATGGGCTATGATATTGCGCTGGATTTGGAAAATGAGCAGATGATATTTGATGTCATTCCAGGCGTGGATCACACTGCCTCCAGCAATTTCCCGGTGATTTTTTCTACAGCCTACCATAATATGGCCACGACGAAATACTCGATGGATACAAAGCCGATTGTCAATGCGGCCTATGCGGGCGGCACAGGAGAAGGCGAGGCGCGGCTGGTTCAGACGGTATTCCGGGAGAATGCGGCAGGGCTGGAACGCCGGGAGAGCTGGCTGGACTGCGGAAATATTGAGCTTGTGGAGGATCTGATTTATGAGGCAAACCATAAGCTGGAAAACAGCGTTTTGACAGAGACGCTGACTGGAACGATTACGCCCACAGGCCCTTTTGTTTATGGAGAGGACTACGATTTGGGCGATATTGTAACTGTGCAGAGCAGAACGACTGGATTGGAAAAGGATGCGCAGATTACGGAAATCTCCGAAAGTTATGAAAAAGGGGAACGGAAAATCAGCGTTACCTTCGGCAAGAGGCAGCAAAATATTTTAGATGAAATACGAAAAATGGAGGCAGTGCGATAATGGCATTAGAGGAAAGCAGATTTTTTGACAGTGTGGAGAACGATAACTCCTATTACGCGGATGATTTTGCGGAATACTTCCGCATGTTTTTGAAGGATGGTGTGTGGAAGCTGGGGGAGAATTTGAGCGTCTCTCCGGGAAACGGCCTTTCCGTCACGATCGACTATGGCGCGGCGATGGTGCAGGGCTATGGCTATTGGCTGAAAGACAATAATACCGGGAAAAAACAGCTCAATCTCGCGAGCACCACGGCGCAGCAGCGGATTGACCGGATTGTGCTCCGGCTTGATACTTCTTTGCAAACGCGAAAGATTACACTTGCGGTTTTGACGGGAGAGGCTGCGGCGCAGCCAGTTGCACCTGATTTGACGCGAAGCGGGAATGTTTATGAGGTTTCGCTGGCGCGGGTTCATGTTGGCGCAAACGCACTTTCGGTTTTACCGGAACAGATCGTAGACGAGCGGGCGGATTCCTCGCTTTGCGGCGTGGTGGAGCCCAGGGCTGTCTCGGACTATCTGGATCAGGGAGTGAAAACCTCGGATAGCCCGACTTTCGAGAAGGTGACAGCCAATATTGTGATAGGGGCGGTGTATCAGTAATGCCAACTTTCAGGTCAGATTCATCAGCGCATACCAATTTAACGGTGGAATTTACACAGCTTGGCCGCGGAAGCGGGTCTGTGAAGTACCGGTGCGACTGGACAGTGACGACAGGATCAGAAACTGCAAACGGTGCAGGAACAAATAACTATCGAGATCTTTCTATCTATTGGGATACAGGAGTAGAGCTGGCAAAGCATCGCATTAAGGCGACGAGCGAATCTTGGCGCTCATCCAGCAAATACCAGGGGAGCTTTGAATTTGAGGTGGGCCCGAATGTGATAACGACCGCTAACCCTGGAAGCTTTGGCGCATATATCCGAACCAATGCTACAGGGACGCAAAGCTGTATCTGGACGCGGTATTGCACTAACTTCTCTATCCCATATGGGGAATATTGGAGCAACGCCGGCGCGATTTCCAATTTGAGCCTGGGCCCGAACCCGTTTGAAAACACAGTCAATTTCAGCTGGAAACCAGCGGTTGCCGGCGTGAACAACGCTATTTTGGAATATCGGCTGTATATTAAAATTGATGAAACAGAGCGGCAGATTTATGCTGGAAGCGCGACAAGCTACCAGATGAATGCCTCGGGCATTGCACGGGGCAAGCGCCTACGGGCAAATGTGATTGCTATCACGCAGCGGGGCGATAATCCGGCGTGCGGGTGGTCGAACACGATTATGAGAAATAACGTGCCCAATACCCCGACGAGCCTCACACTGGAGCGCACCTCGTATATTCCAGGCGAGATAATCCGTGTTCGTTTTGCCAACACCGGCGATCCGAACGGGAACCTAGCAGGGTTTGAAGCCGCAACGAACGTGGATACTCAGATTGTAGGCCGCAATGCATCTGCCGGGGCGGCGTATGTGGATATCGATACGGCGGGCTGGGAACAGGGAATCAAGCGGAAATTCCGGGTGCGGGGTTATGACGCTCTGGGCGCGCGCGGCAGCTGGAGCAACTATACGGCAGAGGTTACCTTGAATACAGCGCCCCTGCCGCCCAGCATCGAATATCCCGTAAAAGGCAGCACGGTATATAGCCGGCGGCCCCGGGTATTGCTGAGGGCGGCGCAGACGAATGATGGCCCAAAGCACATTCTATGCGTCGGAGACCAAAGCACACAGCAGGACGGCGCCTTCTTCTCCTGCGGCATCAGCGATAATTTGCAGGGCGGTCAGCAGGTGATTTACCGCCCGGCGCAGGAGCAGGCCGCCGGCAGCTTTTCTTTGCGCGCGGCTATGGATGATTCCTTCCTTTCTTCGCAGGCAGTTACTCAAAACTTTCAGATTGCGGAGCTGTCCTTTACGGATGCTGATTTGACACTTCCGGGGACCAAGATAAAGGCGGTGCATATTACGGAGCTGCAAAGCAAGGTGAATGCGCTTAGGGCAGCATATGGGTTGGAAGCCGTAAGCTTCTCGCCAGTTTTGGCGGGCATCACAAAAATAGGGGACCTGGCCGTGATTGCAGAGTTGCAGCAGGGGCTGCAGGAAGTGATTGAGCGCATCAACGGATGGGATGATGGAAAATTCGGGATGAGTATCAGCTGGGTCAATCCAGCAGTGCAGGGAGGCGGAGTAGAGCGGCTCAAGCTGCGCCAGGCCATCGAGCAGTTGCGGACAGCTGTGGCAGAGGTATAGGGTATGGGAAGGTTTGAAGGAAGATATCTGTCGGGCAGGCCCTCAGATAAGCGATATGATTCGGCAGGAGCAGCGGAGTTTTTCCGCTGCTTTTTCGAATCCGGAGTGATTGCGTTGGAGGACAACCTGCGGGTAGAGGCCGCGGGGGCGCAAAGCGCATATATCCATCCAGGCAAGGCCTTGCTGGATGGATATTTAGTTAAAATCATTGCAACAGAAGAGGAACCCTATCTGATTTCGGCGCCCGAAGATGGGAAATGGGGGCGCGTCGTGCTAAGAGCACAAAAAAGCGGCCCTGGGCTCTATGTCAAGGAAGGGACATCAGAGGAGCCTCCGGCGCTGGAGCGGGGCAATGGCGTTTATGAGATAAGCTTGGCCAGGATTTGCTGCGGCCAAGGCGGCATGATCGTTGTGGATGAGCGGGCGGAGGAAGCACTTTGCGGGGTGTGCAGGCACACCCCCGAGCTTGAGACGCTGCCGCTGATACCATCAGGGAGTGATTTTAACGACTACCTTGAACCTGGTATATATGGTGTTCGATACGATTCCGATGCGGAAGGCATTGCAAATTGCCCGACGGATGTAGCTGGAAGGCTGGAGGTTTGGTATGGCAATGGGCAGCCAACGGAGACCGGAACAACTTCATATCGAATACAGCGTTACACCACATATACTGGCTCGGTGTCTTGGACAAGATATATCCATACCATAGAGACAGGAGGATGGGTATACGATTCCTGGCTGAATGATGGGCTGAAATCCTATCCGGTTGGAAGCTATTATTTCGCAAACCACAATACCTCTCCAGCCAAGTTGTTCGGAGGGACGTGGGAGAGAATCTCCGGGCGCTTTTTATGGGCCTGCGGCCCCTCGAGCACACTTGGGGCCACTGGCGGCGAAAGTGAACATGTGCTTACTGTAAATGAAATGCCGAGGCATCAGCATGATGTGCAGTACGCAGGCACGAGTGGCTCTGGCTACGGTTTTATAGATAGCGGGCAGGCGCGTTCAAGCAATATGCAGCGCTCCTCTTTTACTGGTGGAGGTGCGGCACATAATAATATGCCGCCCTTTATAAATGTAGCTGTATGGCGGAGGACTACATAATAGAGGATGGGAAGTGTTATGAGAATATTTGATAAAAACGGAGTTGAGATAGAATCACCGAATCTGAAAGATGGCTATTTAAAAGATGAACGCCTTTTTATTGCTCGCCACGAAGCAACCCCGGCAGTTCAGGAGAAAGGCCATTATGAGACCATTAACGAATATCCGAATGGAGGAAAAGATGTTGAATGGGTGGTTGATGTTCAGGCGATAGAGGCTAAGGAGGCATATGACGAGTATGAAGATATTTTGAGATATGTCCCTTATAGTCTGTCGGAACGAAACGAAATGCGGATTCAGGAGCTAAAGGATAATCTCGCACGCACGGACTATAATATCTTGAAAGTAGTTGAGGGGCAGCTCTCCCTCTCGGATATACCAGAAATCATCGAGATGCGTGCACAATGGCGCAAGGAGATTAATGAGCTGGAAGAAAAACTCGGATGACGGTAAACAATGATATTACAGGAATTTTTGGACTATCTGGAAGAGCAGAAGGATAACGGCTCTATGTATGTGTGGGGTGCGCAGGGGCAAGGCAACGAGACGATTTCGGAAAACTGGATTCGCCGGATGGAAACCAGCAGGAGCAATGCAGATCGAGCTATCGCATTTTGGAAGAAGCGAAAGGCCGAGGAGAAGAACGCGCTTCGGGCGTTTGACTGTTCCGGGCTAATTATGTATTTCTTTCAGAACCTAAAGGGAGTACTGAAATCGGATACAACTGCAAATGGTCTGAAAGGCATGTGTGCCAAAATTTCCAAAGAGCAATTATTGCCAGGCGATTTTGTGTTCCGGGTGTATGCCAGCGGTGCAAACAAGGGGAAAGCATATCATGTGGGCGTGGTGGTCGATATGGAAAAGAACGTCATAGAAGCCAAAGGCCGGGATGACGGTGTGGTAAAGCGTCCGCTGAATGCCGAGGCCGGATATTGGAATGCTTTCGGGCGACCTGACTTCCTCAAAGCAGAGATTGAGGGAGGTGCGTCAGCGCCGCGGCCAGCGCCTGCCGGCTGGGAGCTTTCCAGACTGCTCAAAAAAGCAAGCCCACTCATGAAAGGTGAAGATGTGCGGGCGATACAGAATGCACTTATTTCCAAAGGGTATTCCTGCGGAGGCGGCGGTGCAGACGGCCAGTTTGGTGCAGGGACAGAGAACGCGGTCAAAGCCTTTCAAAAAGCAAACGGGCTGGCGGCAGATGGCGTTGCAGGGCAAAATACCTGCGAAAAGCTGGGCGGCGTATGGAAGGACAGAAAGGCAACCGCACCGGCCTCTTCGGCCGGCTGGACGCTTTCCCGCCTGCTCAAACGCGCAAAGCCCATGATGAAGGGTGAGGACGTGCGCGCGGCGCAAAGGGCCCTAATTGGCAAGGGCTATTCCTGTGGAAACGGCGGTGCTGATGGGGCGTTCGGAGATGGGACGCGCGGTGCGGTGATGCGCTTCCAAAAGGCACACGGACTGAAAGCGGACGGTATCATCGGAAAAGACACTTGCGCAAAGCTGGGCGGCAAGTGGAACGCATAGCGGGAGGAAAAAGAAATGGATATGATGGAACTGATTCGGCCGGAAATGCTCACGCTGATTCCGGTGTTGTACCTTATCGGCGTGGCGCTCAAGAAAGCGGAGGTATTCGAGAATAAGTATATTCCGCTGGGGCTGGGACTGCTTGGGGCGCTGCTGGGCGCGGCGTGGCTGCTGGTGTTCCGGGATGCGGAGTACAACACCATGCAAAGCCTGATGATGGGAGCGGTGCAGGGGATTCTCTGCGCTGGGTGCAGTGTTTACGCCAATCAGATTTACAAACAGCTCAAAGAAGAGAGAAGAGAGGGCTAAAGATGGAGATAATCGCGCCTATCATGATAGGCCTGGCAACGACAGCGGTTACGGCATTACTGGGAGCGTTTATCAGGCGTTTCCACTTTGGCACAAAGAGCGACGCGGTGATGGCCGAGATGAAAGAAGAGCTTTCGGAGCTGGGGAAGGGGCAAAAAGTGATATTCAAGCTGCTGCTCCCTCTTTTGTTGACGGCCAGAGACGGCAAGACCAACGGAGAGCTGAAAGAGGCGCTGCATTTATATAACGAATACATGCAGGAAAAATAAAGGAAAGCGGGGCTGTTGCCCCGCTTTTTATTGTGCAATAAAAGACCCACTATTCTCTAGCGGGTCTTTTGAGTAGAAGGCCAAACGCACCTTTTAAAAAGATAAATAAGGGGTTTGCATTTTGAAGCCTTGGCGTGCCTGAAGGGATTCGAACCCCTGACCTTCTGATTCGTAGTCAGACACTCTATCCAGCTGAGCTACAGGCACATATATAGTTCTTAGCGCAATATCGAGCGCAGATATTATCTTAGCATTAAATCGGCCGCCTGTCAACCGGGCGGCCGATTTTTTCTTGCTATTTTTTATGCAACTACTTTGCGCAGCGGCTTCCAGATGGCCAGAGAGATGCCATAGTCTACCATGCTGTGCACCAAAGTGCCGATGCCGACTAGCAAGATGACGGAGATGAAGAAGCCTTTGTCGTAGTAGCCGGCGGAAAGGCCCGTTCCCGTGAAATAGAAGGGAATGACGACGGCCACTTCGCCCAGCGCGTGGATGAGGGAAGTCAGCAGCCCAAAAGAAAACATCTTTTTTCCGGATCCCAGCCACTCTTTATCCTTTTTGAGCATAAAGGCACCGATGGCCGCAAAAATAATCTGCGAAAATGCCCGCATGACGACCACGATGGGGAAACCGCCCAGCAGGAACCCGAGAGTCGTCCCAAGCGTAACCGAGATGGCAACCGTGGGCGAGATGAACATCGCGACAAAAATTGCCACATGGCTGGCCAGCGTAAAGGAGGCCGGCTCCAGCACGATTTTAACGGGCGAAAACATGGGGATGATGATGCCGATGGCACAGAGCAGCCCCGCAAGGGTAATGGTGAGAAGCTTGTTGTGTTTCATAGATGGTATTTCAACCTTTCTATACATATACTTAGACCATCATACCATTCTATGAATAAATTGTAAAGATATTTTAATATATTTTTGAAGAATAGGTGCGCGGCCGCCAGTTTATGGAGATATGGCTTGCCTGGGCGCCAGGGCGCGGATATGCTATAATTACAATATATGGAACTGGGATGTGCGGCTTTCCTTGGCCACTGTGCGTGGCAAGGGGGCGGCAGCCTTAAAAAGGGCAAGTTGTGCAAAAAAAGAACCGAGCGAGCGCCGGGATGATGCGGGAGGAGAAGCGAGATGGAAAAACGGGAACAGGAAGCTTTGCTGCAAGCGATCAAAAATCAGACGGAACTATTTTGGGAAAATCCCGAGATGCGGCCTTTTTTGCAGGTGGAGCAGACGGTAGATCCCGCGCTGATAGAGGATGCGGCGCGGCGGCTGGAGCGCTTTGCCCCTTTTCTGGCCAAAGCCTTTCCTGAAACGGCGGCGCAGCAGGGGATTATCGAATCCGCTCTGCGGGAAATCCCGCAAATGGGGCAGAGCCTTTCCTGCCCGGGCAAACTGATGCTCAAGATGGATAGCCATCTTCCCATCTCGGGCTCGGTCAAAGCCCGGGGCGGCATCTATGAAGTGCTGCGCCATGCGGAGGATCTGGCAGTGCAGGCGGGCAAGCTGCAGATGGAGGACGACTATGCCGTGCTGGCAGAGCCAGAGTTTCGGGCATTCTTCGAGCAGTTTTGCGTGCAGGTCGGCTCGACGGGCAACCTGGGCATGAGCATCGGCATCATGAGCGCGGCGCTGGGTTTTCAGACGATTGTGCATATGTCGGCAGACGCCAAAGAGTGGAAAAAGCAGCTGCTGCGCCAGCACGGCGTGCAGGTTTTGGAATACGCGGGGGATTACAGCCAGGCGGTGGCTCAGGGGCGGAAGAATTCGGATGCGGATCCGCGCAGCTATTTTGTAGACGACGAGCACTCCCTGGATCTCTTTTTGGGCTATGCCGTGGCGGCGCAGAGGCTGAAAGCCCAGCTGGAGGCGCAGGAAATCCAGATTTCCAGGGAGCGCCCGCTGTTTGTCTATCTGCCTTGCGGCGTAGGCGGCGCGCCGGGCGGCATCTGCTATGGGCTCAAGCAGATTTTCGGCGATGCAGTCTCCTGCTTCTTTGTCGAGCCGGCGGCTACCCCCTGCATGCTGCTGGGGCTGGCAACGGGGAAAATGGAGCAGGCAGATATCCGCGATTATGGCCTTTCGGGCAAAACCCACGCAGATGGGCTGGCGGTCGGCCGGCCTTCCGGGCTGGTCTGCCGGGCGGTGCGGCAGCTGGTTTCGGGCATCTTTACCGTGCAGGATGCGCAGCTTTATGACGACCTGCGCCTGCTCGGCCAGACGGAGCATATTTTGCTCGAGCCGTCTGCCTGCGCCAGCTTTGCCGGCCCGCGCCGCATTGGGCAGACGCCGTTTGCAGAGCAGGCCGGGCGCGCCGTGCATATCGCCTGGGCCACGGGCGGCAGCATGGTGCCGGAGGAGGTCATGGAGCAGTATTTGCATACGTTCCTATAAAAGTGATGGGCGGCATTCCCGAAAGCAGGGGATGCCGCTCTTTTTATTTCGGAAGAAAACCGGGCGACTAAGGGTTGACAACCTTCTTTTTTCTGCTATAATAAAAATAGAAATGATAATCATTATCATTTTTGGATGGAGAAAAGCATGAAATATTCAAAACAGCGCGAGACCATCCGCCAGGCTGTAGAGGGGACAAAACAGCATCCGACGGCAGAGACCGTATATGAATGGGTGCGCAGGCAGAACCCGGGCATCGGCCTGGCCACGGTCTACCGCAATTTAAACAGCCTTGCCGAGCAGGGCGCGCTTCGGAAAATCCGCGTGGCTTCCGGCGCAGACCGCTTTGACGGCCAGCTTCACCGGCATAGCCATCTGGTCTGCCAAAAGTGCCGGGAGATGATCGATTTGGCGCCCGAGACCATGGGCGGCATCGCGGAAGAAATTCGCCGGGCCACGGGCTTTGAGCCGGCCGAAGAAGAAATTGTCATTTATGGCATCTGCAAGCAGTGCCTTGAAAAAGAAAAAGGAGAAGAAAAATGAAAGAGCTGAAAGGAACCAAAACCGAAGCAAATTTGATGGCCGCTTTTGCGGGCGAATCCCAGGCGAGAAACAAATACACCTATTTCGCATCCAAGGCAAAAAAGGAAGGCTATAACCAGATTGCCGCGATTTTTGAAGAGACGGCGGGCAACGAGAAGGAGCACGCGAAAATCTGGTTCAAGCTGCTGGGCGGCATCGGGAGCACGGAGGAGAACCTCAAAGCCGCGGCCGCAGGCGAGAATTTCGAGTGGACCGAGATGTATGCGGAGTTTGCCAAGACGGCAAAAGAGGAAGGCTTTGACAAAATCGCCTATCTCTTCGAGTCGGTAGGCAAAATCGAGAAAGAGCACGAGGAGCGCTACAATACCCTGCTTAAAAACTGCCAGGACAAGAAGGTCTTTGAGAAGGACGGCGTTGTCGTCTGGCAGTGCGCGAACTGCGGCCATCTCTATATCGGCGAGAAAGCGCCGGAAGTCTGCCCGGTTTGCGATCATCCGCAGGCTTATTTCGCAGTCAGAGCAGAGAACTGGAAATAAATTTCCGCATAGGAAAAGAAAACCGCAGGTGCTTTTGCATCTGCGGTCTTTTTATGGAGGAGCAGTCATTGCACGGCTTTGCTCCTAAGAGGCAGGCCCGTTTTGCAGAAAATCCGCCAAAGCGCGCCGGCAGTCCGGGCAGAGCGCGAGCAGAGCGATGGCGCAGTCTTCGGATTCCAGCAGGGAAAAGCCCAGGGAACGGTGGAAGAAAAGCAGAAAAATATCGTATTCCTCCTGATATTGCTCCAAAACGCTCTGGCCCTGCTGCGTCAGGCAGAGAAGCGAGCCGCTTTGCCGGACGAGCCCCTGCTTTTTGAGCGCCTCCATCATGCGGTGCACACTGGGGCGCGTTACGCCCAGCATGACGGCGATCTCCACCGCCCGGGCTCCGCCGTTTTCCCGGCAGAGCCTGGCCAGCGAGAAGAGATAGCGCAGGCGCGTGCCCGGAAGCGTCATGGCCTGGGCGGCGCTTTTTGCGCCTCGCCCGCGCTGTGGCAGACGGCGCTGTGCGGGCAGTTCGAGCAGCCGCAGGCGCATTGATGGCGCTTTTTTTGCCGCAGCAAACGCCGGATGATCAGGGCCAGTATGCAAGCCAGCGCAAGACTGATGCAGATTGTGCCTAGGTTCGCCTGAAACCATTGGAGCATCGCGCATCACCCCCTCTTCAAATCCTTGCGGCCGCTTTGGAGGAGCGCTTTTGGGGCTCCCGATATGGCCGCAGCAGCAGATAGAGCAGTAGACCCAGCACAATCACTGCGAAAACCAGGCCGAGGAGATTCGCTTTGCCCGCGAAAGCATTGCCAAACTGGTTGATCATCAGGGCAACTGCATAGGCGAAGCCGCATTGATAAGCCACGGCAAACCAGGTCCACCGGGGATTGTTCATCTCGCGCTTGATGGCGCCGATGGCCGCGAAGCAGGGCGCGCAGAGCAGGTTGAACACCAGGAAGGAGAAGCCGGAAATCTGCGTGAATGCCGCCGCGATCTCAGGCCACTTTCCGGGGTAGAGGATGCCCATGGTGCCAACGATGTTTTCCTTGGCGATGAGGCCGGTGATGGAGGCGACGGCCGCCTGCCAGCTGCCCCAGCCCAGAGGAGCGAAAATCCAGGCAATGGCGTTTCCGACGGCTGCCAGCAGAGACTGATCCATCTCCTCCTCGCCCAGCATACGGAAGCCCTCTGCTGTGAAGCCGAAATACGTCGTGAACCAGACGAGCACTGTGGAAAGCAGGATGATCGTCCCGGCTTTTTTGATGAACGACCAGCCGCGTTCCCAGGTGGGGCGCAGCACGCCGCCCGGCGTCGGCCAGTGATAGGCCGGAAGCTCCATGACGAAGGGAGCGGGATCGCCTGCAAACATCCGGGTTTTCTTGAGCATGATGCCCGAGAGGATGATGGCCGCGATGCCGATGAAGTAGGAGCAGGTCGCCACCCAGGGCGAGCCGCCGAAGATGGCGCCGGCGATCATGGAGATGAAGGGAACTTTCGCGCCGCAGGGGATGAAGGTGGTCGTCATAATGGTCATGCGGCGGTCGCGCTCGTTTTCGATGGTTCGGGAGGCCATGATGCCCGGAATGCCGCAGCCCGTGCCCACCAGCATGGGGATGAAAGATTTGCCCGAAAGCCCGAATTTGCGGAATACGCGGTCCAAAACGAAGGCGATGCGCGCCATATAGCCGCAGGATTCCAGAAACGCCAGGAACAAAAACAGCACGAGCATCTGCGGGACGAAGCCAAGAACTGCCCCCACGCCTGCTACGATGCCATCCACAATCAGGCCGCTCAGCCAGTCCGCCGCGCCCGCATTTTCCAGTCCGGCGCTGACGAGAGCCGGGATGCTGGGGACGAACGTGCCGTAATCTGCTGGGGCTGGCTCCTCGCCGCCGTATTTCTCCAGAACTGCGGCCGCCGCTTCATAGTCTGCCAGCGTCGCAGTCTGCTCGGTTACTTCCAGCGTCTCCTCATCTTCCACTTCATAGAGGAAATCGCCGGAGGGGGCCGCGCCGTTCTCTTCGATATATGCCTCATAGCCATCCACGATGAGTGCGGCGTCGCCGTATTCTTCTGCGGCCTCGCTGTATTCTGCCGCGCCATTGCCAAAGAGATGGAAGCCGTCGCCGAACAGATTGTCGTTGACCCAGCCCGTCAGCGATGCGCCGATGCCCACCATGGAGATATAGTAGACCAGGAACATGACCAGCGCGAAGATGGGCAGCCCCAGCCAGCGGTTGGTTACGACGCGGTCGATTTTATCCGAGGTGCTGAGCGCGCCTTTGCGCTTGCTGCTGGCAATGCCCGGGAGCAGCTTGCTGATGCGGCTATAGCGCTGATCCGTGATGATGCTCTCGCTGTCGTCGTCCAGCTTCTGCTCGCAGGCGGCGATGGCCTGCTCGATGCTGGCTTTCTGCGCGCCGCTCAGGGAAATGCGCTCCATGGCCTTGCCGTCCCGCTCAAACAGCTTGACGGCATACCAGCGCAGGCGGTTTTGCTCTGCACTGCCGTGAATCGCTTCCGAGATGAGGGAGAGCGCCTGCTCCGCCTCCGGGCAGAAGGTGAGCGGCCGCGGCTTTTTGCCGGATTGCGCCGCCGCTATGGCGGCCTCGGCCGCCTCCTGGATGCCCGTCCCCTTGAGCGCGGAAATCTCCACCACCGGGCAGCCGATTGCATCGCCGAGCTTTTTGAGGTCGATTGTGTCTCCGCGCTTTTTGAGCAGATCCGCCATGTTCAG
Source organism: Christensenellaceae bacterium 44-20 (assembly GCA_041223705.1). NCBI lineage: Bacteria > Bacillati > Bacillota > Clostridia > Christensenellales > Christensenellaceae > Christensenellaceae bacterium 44-20. Next base: position 1,157,208 of record JBCLQU010000001.1, on the reverse strand, counting down.
CGCGACGACCATGGGCACGCCCACTTCGGCCAGCTGGGTCGTCAGATACAGGTTGCGCTCGAGGTTGGTCCCATCCACGATATTTAAGATGACATCCGGCTTTTCTTCCACCAGGTAATTGCGGGAGACGACTTCCTCCAGCGTGTAGGGAGAGAGCGAATAGATGCCGGGCAAATCCTGGATGATCACATCCTTGCGCCCTTTGAGCCTGCCTTCTTTTTTCTCGACTGTAACGCCCGGCCAGTTGCCGACGTATTGGTTGCTGCCCGTCAGGCCGTTAAAAAGCGTCGTTTTGCCCGAGTTCGGGTTGCCGGCCAGGGCAATTTTGATAGCCATCTTCTTTCCTCCTTTTTTAATGGTTAGTCAAAACTAACTAAGATACATAATAATCAGCCGACCTCGATCATCGAAGCGTCCTCTTTGCGCAGGCTCAGCTCGTATCCGCGCACGTTCAGCTCGATGGGGTCTCCCAACGGGGCGACTTTGCGCACGAAAATCTCCGTGCCCCGGGTGATGCCCATGTCCATGATGCGCCGCTTGACGGCGCCGCTGCCACGCAGGCGGGAGACGACTGCCCTCTGGCCGCACTTTACATCTTTTAGCGTTTTCATCTCTATGTTCCTCCTAAATAATTGATATCAGTATTCGGCTGGCCATGCTCCGGTTCAGCGCGATGCGCGTGTTCATCAGCGAGAGAATCAGGTTTCCGCCAAGCTGGGAGACGACGGTTACCGGCGCCCCGGGGACAAACCCCAAATTCTTCAAATGAAGGCGCGTCTCATCCTTGCCGGTAATCTCCTCGATCCGGGCTTTTTCTCCAACTGCTGCCATCGATAAGGGCATGACGATTCCTCCTTTTGGGCCAGTAAGTTTAGACTAACTGTATTGCTGAAAAATAGTTAGCTTCCGCTAACTTCCTTGCAAGGTGAAGTTTACCATAGCGAACAAAAGCTGTCAACAAAAAAACTGCGATCACTTGAAAAAAAGGTTAGCACATGCTAACATGGCTATAACAGCCGCAAAGGAGAAAACCATGAAGATACAGGAGTCTGCCGAAAATTATCTGGAGACCATCTTAATATTGCAGCAGCGCAACGGAAGCGTGCGCGCCGTGGAGATCGCCGCCGAGCTGGATTTCAGCAAAGCCAGCGTCAGCGTGGCCATGAAGCAGCTGCGGGAAAACGGGTATATCGAGGTGGATTCCGCCGGGCATATCACGCTTTTGCCGCCGGGCATGGAAATCGCAAAAAAGGTTTATGAGCGGCATCAGATTCTGACGCGCTGCCTCGTGGCTCTGGGCGTCGGCGAGCAGGCCGCGTCCGAAGATGCCTGCCGGGTCGAGCATGTGATCAGCGCCGAGAGCTTTGAGAAAATCCGCGCCTACTACCTGAGCATGCAGGAAAAATAGCAGAGCAGAAAAAAGAGCAGGGCAGCCGCTTGGTTTGCCTTGCTCTTTTCATATGACAAAAAATGCCGATGAGGAAGAAACTGGCGTGATCACTGCAATTCCAGCCTCATATGAACGACCTCCTGAAACCCCGCCAGGCGGGAATAGAACTCCTTGGGGTTTCTGCCATACTCGATAAAACCCGCTTTCTCATACATGGATAGCGCTCTTGTATTTTCGGCGACCACATGAAGCTCAAGCTGGATATATCCCGCCTTTCTCGCGCATTCAATACATGCCGCCATGAGCGCCTGCCCAATACCAAGCCCCCAAAACTCTTTGGCGATGCTAATGCCAAATTCGGCGCGGTGCCGCACTTTGTATTTGGCGCCGACTGCCCTGATTCCGGCGGTTCCGACAATTGCATTGCCCACGACTGCAACAAGCTCAGCCTCATGATCGCTTTCGGCTTTTTCCTTGAGAGACTGGCATTGCTGCGCCGCGTCAGAGCTTCCCTCGCCTGGATAGGAAAGCAAGTAATCGGTTTGGGAATGCGTCAGGTTAAAATTGTCTAAGACGGCCTGGCCATCTCCTTCCGTTCCGTTTCTTAGGCAGCATTCCGCGCCGTTTTTTAATGTGATTGTTCTATGATATTCTATAACTGTCTCCTCGCGATTTCCTGTTTGCTTTTCAGCCCGCTATAGCGCAATACCCGCCGGTTTCCCGGCGGGTATCCATTTGCCTGCCGAGCATTTCTCGGGGAAACGCTCTTTTCTTAATTATTGTGCAAAAAGCTGTTCGGCCCCTTCTTCTGCCGCCGGGCCGGGCTCCTGCGAAGCCTCTTTTTTGGGCGAGACCGCCGTGAAAGAGAGCGAATCCACCGCTTCGCCGTCGATGCCGAAAATCATGCCCCAGCATTCGTAGCCGTATGCCCCGGGATCCGAAGAAAGCGCGGCGCCGTCAATGCCGTTCTTTTCGCAGTAAGCGTCGAACTCTTTGTCCGAGAGGATACTGCCGTCGATGCTGCGCTGGGTATACATGAGAAACATGATATCCTTCCCGCCCTTTGCCTGGCGAGCGACGGTTTTGGGGGAAACATCCGCTTTTACCTCGAAATCTTCGCTCTGTCCATAGATGACATGGAAGCGCAGATCCGGATAAACCTCGGCCAGCTCCTCCAGCGTGCTGCCCAGCCTGATGCCGCGCTTGCTGGAAAAATCCGCGCTGGCATAAGCGTCGCTGGGCGCGCTCTGAAAGCCCAGGGAGACGCCGCTTTTGTTGATGGTAATCTCGCCCTGGGCATCCGCCGGAGAAAGGGGCTCGCCGCCTGCGGGATAAGCCATGAACTCCTCCGGGCTCAGCGCCGCCGGTTTGGATTGGCTGGCGCAGCCGGCGCAGAGCAGGAGCGCCGCGCAGAAAACAGCAAGTAACCGCCTCATATGCCTGCCTCTAGCGCGCCAGAATCGCGGCGATGGCCGCATCCAGGTAATCGCCCTGGAAGCTTTCGATTTCGCCGCTGTCGCAAAGCTGTGCAATTTCCGGGTCCACCGGCATTTTCGCCAGCAGAGTCAGCCCCTGCTTTTGCGCATACTGCTCTGTGCTGCCCTTGCCGAAGAGCGGGATCTGCTTGCCGCAGTCCGGGCAGAGCAGGTAGCTCATGTTTTCCACCAGGCCCAGGATGGGGATGTTCATCATCTGCGCCATCTTCACGGCTTTGCCCACGATCATGGAAACCAGCTCCTGGGGCGAGGCCACGATGATCACGCCGTCCAGCGGGATGGATTGGAACACCGTCAGCGGAACGTCCCCCGTGCCCGGAGGCATATCCACGAACATATAGTCCACGTCTTTCCAGATGACATCCTGCCAGAACTGCTTGATGACCCCGGCGATGACCGGCCCCCTCCAGATGACGGGATCCGTGTCGTTTTCCAGCAGCAGGTTGACAGACATCATATCGATGCCGCCGCGGCTGGCCACGGGGAAGAGCGCGGAGTCCGTCCCGGTAGCCTTTTCCTTCACGCCAAACATCTTTGGGATGGAAGGCCCGGTAATATCCGCGTCCAAAATGGCTGTGTGGAAGCCCTTGCGCGCCATGCAGACGGCCAGCATCGCGGTGATGGAGCTTTTGCCCACGCCGCCCTTGCCGCTGATGACGCCGATTATCTTTTTAATGCTGCTCTGCTCATGCGGCTTTTCCAGAAAACTCTGGGTTCTGCTGGAGCATTCCGCCTGGCAGGAGCTGCAATCGTGCGTGCATTCGCTCATGCTGTAATTCCTCCTGTTTTTCTATCTAGTATGCCCAAAAAATCCAGTATATAATGGTATTATAGGTTTTTGGGCTGGGGAAGTCAAGAAAAGCGGGCAGAGCGGGAAAAAGTGCTTGCCAATGCGTTTTTCAGATGCTATAATAGATAGGCTCATAAGTATGAGCAGCATCCTTGCGCCGGGGGAGACCGGCGCCAATTGTCCAAAGGGAGGTGAAAAAATGAACAGCTACGAACTACTCTACATCATTAAACCAACGGTGGAAGAAGAAGCGAGAGCGGCGCTCATTGCCAGATTTGCGGATATCGTCAAAAACGATAACGGCGAAGTCGAGAATATCGACGAATGGGGCATGAGAAAACTGGCCTATGCGATCGACTATATTTCCGAGGGCTACTACGTTCTGATGAACTTCAAAGCCAAGGCGGATCTGCCCGTTGAGCTGGAGAGAAACCTGAAGATCTCGGAAGATGTGATGCGCTTCATGGTCGTAAAGAAAGAGCAGGAGTAAGGCAATGAATAAAGTATTTATCGTTGGCCGGCTCACGAGAGATCCCGAGCACAGAACGACGCCAAACGGCGTCTCGGTAACGACCCTGGGCGTCGCGGTAACGCGCCGCATGAACCGGGAAGAGGCGGATTTTTTCAACGTCATCGCATGGAGAGGGCTTGCGGATAACTGCGCGAAATACCTGGTCAAGGGCCAGCAGATCGCGGTGGTCGGCGAGCTGCGCACGCGCTCTTATGATGCCAAAGACGGCACAAAGCGCTATGTGACGGAAATCCAGGCAGACGACATCGAGTTTCTCGCAAAGCCAGGAGCGGCAGGCTCCGGCGCTTCGGGCAGCTATGGCGGCGGCAATCGCGCCGGCTATGGCAGCGCGCCCGCAGCAGCGCCCAAGGATGACGACCTGTTCGCATCCGAGATGAGCGACGTCCTGGTAGACGACGAGGAGCTTCCGTTCTAATATTCCAAGAAGGAGGAACACAGAAGTGGAAGAAAGAGCACAAAGAAGACCGCGGGGCAGACGCCCCCGGAAGAAAGTCTGTGCATTCTGCGCTGAAAAAGCGACGAGCATCGACTATAAAGATACTGCAAAACTCAAGAAGTTCGTCGGGGAGACGGGCAAAATCGCCCCCAGAAGAGCGACGGGCGTTTGCGCGAAGCATCAGAGAGAGCTGGCAACAGCGATCAAGCGTGCGCGGGTTATGGCCCTGCTGCCCTATGTAACGGACTAGTTGCACGCTAAAAGAGCTGGTGCAAAGAGGAAAAAGTGCAGGACAGACTGTAATGGTCTGTCTTGCACTTTTTATGTTGTGTAATCCGCTATGACTGCCCGCAGGCGAGAGCGATAAATATAAATTTTTCTCTTAGAGCCTATTTTCCCGGTCTGTTTCCCAGACTTTTTCATCAAGTGGCACACTACACCCCCACGATGCCGCCGCCTTCTGAAACATCTTTTTCATAAGGGTTTTGAATATCAAACCCATCAGCAGGCGCACAGGAAGCGGCAAATATTCCGGGCCAGTAAATTTTTTTGCTTCCTTACGGAAGAAGCCGTCTCCCTCTGCAAACAGTTTGCCCATCGCCTGATACGGTTTTGTGGCCTGAGCCTGTTGAGCTTCACCTATAATTCGGATTCCGAAATTATTTCCTTTCACCAGACAGCCGCCATAACGAACACCCAAATATTCCGGCAATTTTTCCAGAAATGCCTCGCCGCAGCGAAGCTGGCACCCCTCCGCGAAGCCGCTTTGCAAAAGAAACGAGAGCCTTGTATGCTCGTCCTTTTTGGGAAGCGTTTCCAAAAATTCCAAAAGAAGTCCGGGCACACATTCTACATATAATGGCAGCGCAATGAGGATTTCATCATTTTTTAGATAAGCATCACGAATTATATCCCATGTTTTTCGGTTGGAAATCGCATATGTTTCGAAGGTGCTTTCTTTTTCTGACAGCCCTTTTGCAAAGGCGGCAATGATTTTCTCCGTGTTGCTGTATTTCTGTACCCGTGGACTTGCATTGATTATTACAACATGCATGAAATCGCCTCCTTTCTGTTGCATTCAGAAAAGACTCCCAAGGAACGGCTCCCTATATTCAGCGCAGTACGCTGACACCACCGTTCAAGGTAAGCCTGATCGCCGTTTCCGGTATAGATAATCCCAAGATCCGGCTGGTGGTCATAGCGCATTACATGGCGCATCTGCCCGTCTTTAAATTTCAAATACATGGTGACAAGAGGCATGATTCTGTCTACAATATTTTTGGTTCGCCAGGAGACAAATCCAAAATGAGTATCCGAAACCAGCCAAACCTGGTCGGCTTTGCTTATTTTTCTCAAAATCGGCTCATAATCGTCCTGAATGGCACATACTCCCGGCGTTTTCAGCCAGCAGTAATTACACCCAACACAGTGTGAAATGTGCATCCCAGCGGTGTCAATCAACTCAAACCCGGCGGAATTTTCACCACTGCGAAGCAATTCCTCTGCAATTGCTTTTCCTATATGTTTTGTTGTTGTATCAACCATTAAAACCATTATATTTTCCTCCGTGCCCTCTGCAAATTCAATTTGCATTTGTCAGTTCATTATAAAGCAATGCCCGCTGAAAGGCAATTGCTTCTCAGCGGGCATCGCCTTTCGGCGGGCCGGCAAAGGCATCGGCTCTTTTTTTGCGCCCAAATGCCGGCCTCGCCTGCCGCTTTTGTGATTGACGGATTGCCCTGCGGCGGTTATCATAAAAGAAGAGATTTGGATTTTCATCAGGAGGGATTTTTTATGCCTAAAAAAGAAGCTGTGCTCATTGGCGCGGGCAAAATTGGCCGCGGATACCTGGCCGAGCTGTTCGATGCCGCCGGCTATCATCTGACTTTTCTGGAGTATTCGCCCGAGCTGACCCAGGCTCTGCGGGAGCAGGGCAAATACCTCATCATCAAGCGCCATTCGGACGGCACGCATAGCCGCGTTACCATCTCGGGCTACGACGCCTTCTGCACGCAAACCGAGTATCAGCAGTGCGTGGATGCGCTTTGCCGCACGAACTATGCCACGGTGCACGTGTTCCCCGGAGCCTGTGAATCCATCGGGCATATGATCGCGGATGCCATCCGGCAGAGAACCGCCGCAGGAAGCCAGGAGCCGCTGGATCTCTATATCTGCGTCAACTTCCTGAATTCCACGCAGATTTTCACTAAGTTTATCGAGGAAAAACTGGAAACCGAGGCTGAGCGGGCGTATTTCAAAGAGAAAGTCGGCCTTTCCGAGACGCTGGTGCAGAGAAACGGTGCCATCCCGCAGCCGGAAATGCTGGCGGAAGATCCGCTGGTCTGCTATTCCAGCGATATCGATTTCCTGCCCGTGGATGCCGATCCGCTGAAGGGCGAGCCGCCGGCTGGGGTCAACTTTGTTTTGAAGCACAACGTCCCGGGCTGGATGGTGCATAAAATCTGGGTTTCCAATATGTCGCACTGCATCACAGCGCTGTACGGCCAGTTCAAGGGCAAGCAGTATATCGGCGAGAGCGGCCAGGATCCGGATGTCATGCGCTGCGCCATTCTGGCAAAGCGCGAGGCAAACTTCGCTGTCTGCCAGGAATGCGGCTTCACTCAGGAGGAGATCGACGCAGACGAGCCGGAAAGCCGGGAGGAGTATTTCGCGGATAACGCCAATGATAACAATAAGGATACCTGCCTGCGGGTGGCGCAGGATATGAGAAGAAAGCTGGCCAAGGGCGATCGCCTCATCGGGCCGGCGCTGGCCTGCCTGAAGCATGGGCGCATGCCCTATTTCCTCTCCCGGGGCGCGGCGCTGGGCTTCTATTTCCAGAACCCGGCAGATCCCGGCGCAGTGGAAATCGGCGAGTGCATCAAAAAAGAGGGAATCGATGCCGCTGTGGCAAAATTCTGCGATCTTTCGGATGATGTTTTGGAAGAGCGGCTGTTAAAGCAGCTCATCGTCGGCCAGTATTACGAGCTTTCGGGCATGGATCCGTTCGATATCGCCTACTAGAGGGCCGCAGGGGAGGAAAACATGGGGAACACAGAAAAGAGGCTGGTCATCGTCGGTGCCGGCAAAATTGCCAAAAGCTATCTGGCGGATATTTTTGGGACGGACGCCGGCTATCACATCACATTTCTGACGCACCGGGCAGAGCAGGCGCGGCAGATGCGCCAGGCCGGCGGCTATACGCTCTTTAAGACGCACAGCGACGGCAGCTTTGATCGCGTGCGCATCTCGGGCTACGACGCCTTTGGCCTGGATGAGGAATACGAGGCATGCGTGGAGGCGGTCAGCACTGCACCCTATCTGGCGCTGCCCATCTTTCCTGCCGCCATCGGGGATATGGGCGTTCTCATCTCGGATGCCATCAAAAAACGGCTGGCTGCGGGAGACCATTCCGCGCTGGATATCTTCATCTGCGTCAACTTCCTTCAGCCCACCGGCCAAATCCGCGCGGCCATCCAGGAGCATCTGGAGACGCCCGAGCAGCAGGCATTTTTGAGTGAAAAAGTCGGCTTTATCGAGACGCTGGTCTCCCGGCTTTCGGTTGCGCCCACGCCCGAGATGCTGGCGGAAGATCCGCTGGCGGCCACGGGCGGGGATGAGCCCAGCATGCCCGTGGATCGGGATGGCTTTAAAAGGGGCGTGCCCGAAGGGGTCAATCTCGTGCTCAAGGATAAGCTGCCCGTGCGGCTGGTGCATAAAATCTGGACGATCAATATGAAGCATTTTGCTCTGGCCGTTCTGGGCCAGAGAGCGGGCCTTTGCTATATCCGGGAGGCCACGGCGGATCCGGCGATCCGCAGAAGCGTCCTGCTGGCCGAGCGGGAAGGCATCTATGCCGTTTCGGAGGAGTTTGGCGTCCCGGTAGAGGAGATCTGGCGGGATTTCCAGCGCCAGGAGTGGAACATGTGGTCCAGCCCCACGTCAGACGATGTTCTCGAGCGGGTGGCGCAGGATTTGCCCAGAAAGCTGGCCAAGGGCGACCGGGTGGTCGGCCCGGCGCTCTGCTGTATCCGGCATGGGCGTATGCCGCATTTTCTGGCCAAAGTGCTGGCGGCGGCCTACTATTTCCAGAACCCGGAAGATCCCGGCGCGCAGGCCGTGGGAGAGGAAATCCGCAAAAACGGCATCCGCGCGGCGCTCATGCGCTTTTCTGGGTTGAGCGAAGAAACCCCGGAGGAAAAGGTGCTGATGCAGCTGACGGAGGCGCGGTTCTATGAGATGGCCGAGGCCGAGGCGGCGGACATCCCGTATTAAAAAAAGGACAGGGATTTTCTCTGTCCTTTTTGAATAGGCTGTGGTATACTAAGTGTATCCGAAAACAGATTCGATCACATGCGTTGAAGCGCCGGGTGCGCTGCAATAGAGAAATTAGAGGGAAAACATTCTAGGAGGGAAACATGAGCATTCCAAAAACACACTACTTTACTGCAATTATGGAGCCCAAAGTCGCGGCGATGCACGAAGAGCCGCTGCCCGAAATGGGGAGCGACGACGTGCTGCTCAAGATGGAGGCGTGCAATATCTGCACGACGGACTATCAGCAGTGGATGGGCCTGCGCAACCATCAGGGCTTCCCGATGGCCGGCGGGCATGAGTGGTCGGGCATTGTCTGCGCCAAGGGCGAGAATGTGGAGAATGTGGAGATCGGCGACCGCGTTGCCCCGCTGTTCATGGGCTGCGGGCACTGCAAAGCCTGCCTGATGGGCAAGAGCTTCTGCTGTGAGAGCAAAGAGGGCGGCTGGCCGGTGCGCGATGGCTTCCATGGCGACCGCGGCTTCTCGGATTACAAAGTGTTCCCCAAAAACAAAGTGCTGAAAATGTCCAAAAATATTTCCGCCGCAGAGGCCGGGTTCCTGGAGCCCGTGGCCACGGTGGTGCGCGGCATGAAGCGCCTGCGCGTGAAGCCGGGCGAGACGGTCGTCGTCATCGGCGCGGGCACCATGGGCCTGCTCAATGCCCAGGTGGCAAAAGCGTTTGGCGCGCATGTCATCATCTCCGAGCTGACGCCCAAAAAGCTGGAGCGGGCGGCGGCCATGGGCTTTGCCGAGATCGTGGATGCCAAAAACGGCGACCCGGTGGAGCAGGTGAAGCAGCTGACGGACGGCAAGGGCGCGGATGCAGTCATCGCGGCTGTGGGCCACTCTGTGGCATACCGGCAGGGCATGGAGATGCTCAAGCGGCTGGAAGGCAGATTCCTGCTCTTCGCCGCGGGCTATCCTGTTCCCGAGTTCCAGATCAACCCCAACGATATCCACTACCGCCGCATCGAGATCATCGGCACCATGTCCGCGGATGTGGAAGACTATGTGGATGCGGGCTTCATGATCTCCAACAAGATCGTGGACTGCAGCTATTCCCTGGAGGGCAAAACCTTTGCGCTGAAGGATATCCAGGAAGCGTTCGCCGCGGCGGCGACGCCGGATACCTACCGCATCACGGTAGATTTGCAGGGCGTGAAATAGCGTCAAAAGCAGGGGAGGCATGGCCTCCCCTTTTTCTGTCATAGGAGGAAACACATGCAGAAGGAATTTCAGATACAGGAAGAGATGATGTGCGATGAGCAGGGCAGGAGCATTCCCATCGTCTCCATCGCCGTCGATGGAGATCTCAAAGAGCTTTTGGGCGTCATCGCCAAGCTGCAGCCCGCCTATGGCAGTTATAGCCATCTGATTGGCGCGGCCCTGGGAGAAGGGCTGGCTATTTTGCTGGCCGAAGCCAAGCGGGCGGCGCGCTGACTGAGAGGGGAGAGAGCCATGAGCGGGATTATTGTTCGGCAGGCGGATGCTTCTTGCCTGGAAACATATGATAAAATTCCGATGATCGTCTCAGTAGATCGAATTTTGAAGCTGGAAACGCCGCGAAATGGTCTGGGCGGGATGCGCCTGAAAGAGGAGGATGCCCTGCGGCCCTATCGGAAGGATTTCGGCCGGTATGAGCAAATCACCCGGCTTCCCCAGCGCTTTTGCCTGGATAACTGGGCCTTCTTTTTGGCCTATGACGGCAGGAGGCCGGTGGGCGGGGCCATCGTCGCCGCGCGCACCCCGGGCGTGCATATGCTGGAAGGCCGGGACGATCTCTGCGTGCTCTGGGATATTCGGGTGGCCGAGGAATGCCGGGGCCAGGGCATCGGTAGCCGGCTGTTTGAGCAGGCGGCGCAGTGGGGCCGGGCGCAGGGAATGCGGCAGATGAAGATAGAGAGCCAGAACAACAACGTCCGGGCGGCGCATTTTTATGCGGGCAAAGGCGCTGTGCTGGGCGCGATGAATACGCACGCCTATCAGGGCGAGCCGGAAGTGGCCGAGGAAATCCAGCTCATCTGGTATCTGGATTTATAAATAGGAGAAGAGATGAAGGAGTATATTTTGGAAACGCTGATCGCCATGGCGGCGGTTCTGCCCGTCTATCTGATTGTACGGGCGATCTTGCTCGCCCTGCGCAGAAAAAAGCTGGCGCGCAGCTGGGCGCGGGAGCTGGCGCTCTGCCTCTTTTCGCTCTGCCTGGCGGGGCTGTTTTCGCAGACTCTGCTGGCAGGCGGATATGCGCTGGAGCGCAATCGGGCGCGGGCGGTCTGGTGGTCGCAGTTCAATCTGGTGCCCTTCCGAGTCTTTGCGGACAGCGCCGCGCAGATTCAGCGCAACCATAATTTCGGCTATTTTATCGTGAATTTTCTCGGGAACATCGCGATGTTCGTTCCCATCGGCCTCTTTTTGCCCATGCTTTCCCCCAAATGCACGCTCTCCAAAACGCTGCTGGCTGGCCTGGGCATTTCCCTGCTCATCGAGCTGTGCCAAATTCCGCTGGGCCGCGGCGTGGATATCGACGACCTCTGGCTGAACACGCTGGGCGCCGCCGCTGGATATGCGCTCTTTGCGCTGGCGCGCCGCATCTGGCCGCGGCTGGCGCATTGCTGCCATGCCCGGGCGCGGGAGATGCAGGAATAAAAGAAAACCGGCGGAATCGTTTCCGCCGGTTTTTTGATGCCGCTGTTTTCTACTGCTGGGTGAAGAGCAGCGCCGCGCCGTAAATGCCCGCATCCTGGGAGAATTTCGCCTGCTTGAAGTAGACGGGGTATTCCTTGGGGCACTGGAAATAGAAGCTATAGAAGGTCTTCTCAATGCGGGAGAAAAGCTCGTCGCCAAAATTGGTCAGCCCGCCGCCGATGACATAGCAGTTGATATTGAGAATCTGATAGAGGTTGAAATAGAGCAGCCCGAGGTATTCGCCGATCTGGTCGAGCGCCCAGGCCGCCATGGCGTCGCCCTGCTCATAGGCCGCCTTGATGATCTGCCCGGTAACTTTCCCGCCGGCGGCCAGCTCTTTCATGAGCGTCGGCTCTCCCGCGGCGATTTTTTGCATAATCTCATCGCAGACATTGCCGCCGCCCGCGTAGCTCTCCACAGAGCCCGGATTGCTGTAAGCGATCTCCCGGCCGGTCTTATAGGTGCAGATGGTGTGCCCAATCTCCCCGGCGCAGTTGTAGCTGCCCCGGAAAATTTTGCCGTTAAAGATGAGGCCGCCGCCAATGCCGGTGGAGGCGGTGGAGTAGATCATATGCTCAAAGCCCTGGCCGGCGCCCAGCTCGTGTTCGCAGATGGCCGCGATATTGGCGTCGTTGTCGATGATGGCCGGCGCGCCCAGCGCTTTTTCCAGGTGTGGCCCGATGGGATATCCGTTGAGCGTCGAGGCGTTGGCGCAGACGAGGAACTTGCCCTCCCGCATATCCGGCGTGCCCGGAGCGCCGATGCCAATGCCCAGCAGGTTTTCCCGGCCAAGCCCCTGGGAAGCCAGCGCCTGCAAAATCTCGTCTGCCAGCTTATCCATCAGATATTCCGCGGTTTTCTGGTTGTCAAAAGCGAAGCGGTGTTTGGAGAGCAGGGAAAAATCCTCGCCAAAGATGCCAAAGGCAATTTTCGTCCCGCCGATATCCACGCCGATATATACTTTTTTCATGAAAAGCTCCTTCCATTCCAATCGGATGCGTTTTATGCTACCCCTATCTTAACCTATTTTTATAGAAAACGAAAGAGTTTCTATGCGCAAATCCCCTTGAAATATCACCCCCTAAAGACTATAATAAAAAGAAAAGTGCAAGGCAGAAGAAGGAGCGAGGGCTTGGTGGAGCAGAATAACAACAAATTTTGGACGATTCCCAATGTGCTGACGCTTGTGCGGCTGCTGCTCATCCCGGTGGTTGTGCTTCTGGCGGTGCGGGATCAGATGATCTGGGGCGGGGTAACCTTCATCCTGGTCTGCATGACGGATCTGCTGGATGGCTATATCGCCCGCAAATATCATATGGTCTCCAAAGTCGGCATCTGGCTGGATCCCGTGGCGGATAAGCTGATGGCCATCAGCGTCATCATCACGTTTACGGTCATGGGCGTTGTGCCGCTGTGGGTAACGATTGCGATTTTTGCAAAGGATGCCCTTTTGCTGATAGGCGGCGCGCTGGCGCTGAAAAACGGCAATTCCACGCCTTCGGATATTTATGGAAAAGTTTCGGCATTTTTGCTCAATACCTCCATCGCGGCAGGGTTTTTCCGGGAATTTTTAGGAAAAAGCTATTTATATCTGATGTATGTCGCTTTGGGGCTTGTCATTTTGGCGTTTATACGGTATGCTATTATCAACTGGAAGTTAATATTTCCAAACAAGAGCGGAGAAAAAGAGTAGTAAGGATTTTTTCAGAGAGCAGCCCATCTGGTGCGAGGGCGGCAGCATATCCCGAAGTCGCTTTGGAGCTCGCTTTCCCGAAAACAGTAAGGAAAGACGGCCGCCCCCGTTATCGGGCAGGCGCATGTATGTGCGCTTCTAAGTGCCGCAGTTTGCTGCGGAAGAAAGGTGGTACCACGGAGTTTTTCGTCCTTTGGAGGAAAAACTCTTTTTTGATCCCGGGCAAACGGCCCGCAGATTTTAAGGAATAAAGAAGGAGAAAGATATGAGCAAAGACTTAAAAAAAGCCTATGATCACAGCCAGGTAGAGGAAAAGCTCTATCAGCGCTGGATGGAAAAAGGGTATTTTTCTGCGCACCCCAACCCGGATAAGAAGCCGTTCACCATCGTCATCCCCCCGCCCAATATCACGGGCCAGCTGCATATGGGCCATGGGCTGGATAATACCATTCAGGATGCCATCATCCGCTTCCGGCGGATGCAGGGCTTCGAGACCCTCTGGCTGCCCGGAACGGATCACGCCAGCATCGCGACGGAAGTGAAGGTCGTCAACCAGCTGGCCGAGCAGGGCATCAAAAAAGAGGATATCGGCCGGGAGGAATTCTTAAAGCACGTCTGGAAATGGAAAGAGGAATACGGCGGCCGCATCGTCAACCAGCTCAAAAAGCTGGGCTCTTCCTGCGATTGGGAAAAAGAGCGCTTTACTATGGATGAAGGGTGCAGCCACGCCGTGCGCAAGGTGTTCGTGCAGCTGTATGATAAGGGACTGATCTACCGCGGCAACCGCATCATCAACTGGTGCCCGCATTGCCAGACGGCGCTCTCGGATGCGGAAGTGGAATATACCGAGCAGCCCTCGCATCTGTGGCATGTGCGCTACGACAGCGAGGATGGAAAAACCAGCATCACCGTCGCCACAACCCGCCCCGAGACCATGCTGGGAGATACGGCCGTGGCCGTCAACCCGGCGGATGAGCGCTATCAGGATCTCATCGGCAAAAACGTCATCCTGCCGCTGGTCAATAAGCCCATTCCCGTGGTAGCGGATGAATATGTGGATCTGGAATTTGGGACGGGCGCCGTCAAAATCACCCCGGCTCACGACCCGAACGACTTCGAAGTCGCCTCCCGGCACAACCTGCCCATCATCCGCGTGCTGACGGACGACGGCAAGATGAACGAGAACGGCGGCAAATACCAGGGCATGGATCGCTATGAGGCCAGGGAAGCCATCGTAGCGGATCTGGAAAAGAGCGGCAACCTGGTGAAAATCGAGGATTATGCGCATAACGTGGGCGAGTGCTACCGCTGCCATACGACGGTCGAGCCCATCATCTCCCGGCAGTGGTTCGTCTCCATGAAAGAGCTGGCCAAGCCGGCCATGGAGGTGGTGAAAACCGGGCAGGTGAAGTTCGTGCCCGAGCGCTTTTCCAAAATCTACTTCAACTGGATGGAGAATATCCGGGATTGGTGCATCTCCCGCCAGCTTTGGTGGGGGCACCGCATCCCGGCCTACTACTGCCAGGAGTGCGGAGAGATGGTCGTGGCCATGGAGCAGCCGGCGGCCTGCCCCAAATGCGGCTGCCAGCATTTCCATCAGGATGAGGATGTGCTGGATACCTGGTTCTCCTCCGGCCTCTGGCCCTTCTCCACGCTGGGCTGGCCGGAAAAGACGGCAGAGCTGGAGTATTTCTACCCGACAAATGTGCTCGTAACCGGCTACGATATCATCTTCTTCTGGGTCGCCCGGATGATCGTGTTCGGCATGGAAGTCATGGGCAAACCGCCGTTTGAATATGTCAATATCCATGGCATCGTGCGCGATTCCCAGGGCCGCAAGATGAGCAAATCGCTCAACAACGGCATCGATCCGCTCAAAGTCATCGAGCAGCATGGCGCGGATGCCCTGCGCTTCAGCCTGGCCAACGGCACAAGCCCGGGTAGCGATATGCGCTTCTATGATAAGAAGGTGGAGGCGGCGGGCAACTTTGCCAATAAGATTTGGAATGCCTCCCGGTTTGTCGCCATGAATATGGAAGGCCAGGAAATCCAGAAGGATCTCTCGGTGCTGGAGCTGGATATTGCGGATCGCTGGATCCTCTCCCGGCTGAACGGCGTCATCCGCGATGTGACGGACAACATGGAAAAATTCGAGCTGGGCTTGGCTACGGCGAAGATCTACGATTTCATCTGGAGCGAATACTGCGACTGGTATATCGAGATGTGCAAGAGCCGGCTGTACGGCGAGGATGCCGCGGCAAAGAAAACGGCCATCTCGGTGCTCTACTATGTGCTGGTCAACGCCCTCAAGCTGCTGCATCCCTTCATGCCCTTTATCACGGAGGAGATCTACGTCGAGCTGCTGGAGGCGGGAGAGAGCATCATGATCTCGCCCTGGCCCGAGTATCAGGAGCGCTATGAGTTCGCGGAGCAGGAGCAGAGTATGCTGGCGATTATGGAAGTCGTCCGCAGCGTGCGCAATACCCGGGCCGAGATGAACGTGCCCCCGGCAAAGAAAGCAAAAATTCTCATCAGCACGGCCCAGGCCGAGATCGTCCGCCAGACCGAGAGCTATCTGCTTAAGCTGGCAAACGCCAGCGAGGTTCAGATTCTTCCGGCAGGCGCGGGCGAGCCGGAAAACTGCGCGGCGGCCATCGTGGGGCTGGGGCAGGTCTATCTGCCGCTGGGAGATCTCATTGATGTGGAAAAAGAGCTGGCGCGGCTGCAAAAGGAGCAGAAGAGCCTGGAAGGAGAGATTGCCCGCTGCAACGGCAAGCTGCAAAACCAGGGATTTTTGGCAAAAGCGCCGGAGAAGGTCGTCCAGGAAGAGAAGGAGAAACTGGCAAAATACGCCGAGATGCTGGAGCGCGTCAGCGCGCGTCTGGATTCGCTGAAAAAGCTATAAACTAAGAGGAAGAAAAATGCGGAAAATTCAGGTTGTAGGGACGAATGGAAAAGGCTCCGTCTGCACATATCTCGCCAATATCCTAACGGCGGCGGGCTATAAGACCGGGCTGTATACCTCCCCGCATGTGCAGAAAAAAGAAGAGCGCATCGCCATCGACGGCGTGCAGATCTCCCGGCAGGAGTTCGATCGCCTGCTGGGCGGCCGGGAGCCGGAGAAGCATGTGTTTTTGCGCTATACGCAGGCTTGTATGCAGTATTTTGAGGAGCAGGGCGTGGAGATCGCCGTGCTGGAGACCGGGCTGGGCGGCCGGCTGGATCCCGTCAGCCGCTATAAAATGGATGAGACGGTCATCACCACCATCGATATGGATCATATGCAGGTGCTGGGGGATACCATCGAGCAGATCGCCATGGAAAAGTGCGCGACCATCGGCTATCAGGGCTATGTCGTCTCCATGCCCCAGCAGCCCAGCGTGCGCAAAATTATTGAAGTAACCAGCCAGCTGCAAAACGCCCGGCTCATCTTCTCGGATCCGGAGGAGATCGCCTGGCATGAGGACGGCACGTTCGATTACCAGGAATATACCGGCCTTGAGACCAAACTTCTGGGGAAGATGCAGCCGCTCAACGCGGCGACGGCGGCCATTGCCGCCCGGGCGCTCTCGCATGTGGGCATTTTCATCACGCCGGAGCATGTGCGCCAGGGCATTGCAAACACCGCGATTCCGGCGCGCCAGCAGTATCTGAAGGAGCAGGATATGCTCATCGACGGCGCGCACAACGAAGGCGCTCTGCGGGAACTGCAGGCGACGCTGGAGACGCGGTTTGCGGATAGAAAGCTGGTCTTGCTGGTTGCGGCCATGGCCGAAAAGGATATTTCGGTTTTGAGCGAAATCGCGCAAAAGCGCGGCGCGCAGGTGATTGCGACGCAGGTGCAAGACCCTCGGGCGCGCAGTGCGAAGAGTCTTGCGGCGCTCTTCCCGGGCGGCCAGGCTCAGCCGGATCTTTGTGCGGCGCTGGAGCTGGCGCAGAGCAAGGCGAAAGAGCAGGGCGCGTTGTTGGTTGTGGCCGGCTCGTTCTATCTGGCCGGCGAAGTGTTGGATCGGGTCGGCGCGTAGAAGTGAAAATAAGAAAAAGGAGCGAAAAATCGCTCCTTTTTTGGTGCCGGCAGAATCAGAACTCTGCGGCGCAGGTTCAAATCCTTCCCCCTCAGCAGGGGTAGTTGCGCTTTTCTGCCAATGAAAAACCGCGCGCGGCAAAACACATCCTCTCTTCAATAGAAGAGCATCAAAACCGTCCCTTGCTCAAAGCCGGACAAGCCGCAGTTTAATGCTCGCCCGTCTGTATAAACGCAATCAGCGCCTCAACATCATCGAAATCATCGTAATCGCCGAGAATACCCTGCCGATGATAGAGAATCCCCTTTTTCTCGTTGCGCTCGAGGCAGTCCAGCAGCGCCTCAATACCATATCTTTTTGCAAATACAGTAAACCCATAGGGTTTTATTTTTGAGAGAAGCCCTTTTTTGCAGTCCACCTTGCAGGAAAAGCAATGCTCCAATCCCATTTCCAATGAGCAGCTTCGGTTTTCGCACCACTCTTTATCGGGGCAGTCTCCGGAGTTACAGCCGCGGCAGTGTTCATTTTCAGAACATAGGCAGCAGGCCAGCCCGCACCGGGCGATTCCAAGTTCTCTTTTCATCGTGTTTTTCTCCAAGTTTTCGATAAGTGAAGTATACCATAAATATGAGGATTTATATAGGAAGAAATGAAAACTTCGGTCTTGCTCCGGCCTGCTGCAAACCGCGTGATGATACGGCCATCAGACGGCGGGTGTGATAAAGCGCGCTTTTGCATAAAAAACCGGCTTGGCTTTTCCGGGCAGGGCGCAAAATATGAAAAAACGGAGTAACCACAGAACTTGAATCCTCTGATTTTCTGATTGCAGCGTGAGGCGCACAGCCGCAACAAGCGGAGCGCAAAACCGGGCAGGGGGGTGAGCGAATATTTTTGCCCGGAAGTGCAGCTATGCTTTCTGCGGAGGAGGAAGAGCAAGGGGGAGGGATGTGTTTTTCTTTGCAAAAGAAAAACGGAGCAAAGCGAACTTTGCTCCGTTGTGGCAGCCGAACTAGGATTCGAACCTAGACAATACGAGTCAGAGTCGTAGGTGCTACCGTTACACAATTCGGCTTTATTTAATTTTTAAAATGACCCCGGAGGTGTCGTCTGCCCCTTTTTGTAACCCGCCAAAGGCAGGTGGGTAATCTGCCGCAGCCTTTGTGCTTCCAAAATAAATTCTGGCCTGCATTCCCAGCCGCCGGACTCAAAAACCCTTTTACAAAGTGTGGGTCAAAAATGGAACATAACCAGCACCCCAGGTTTGGTGGGATTAATTGGGCTCGAACCAACGACCTCTACGATGTCAACGTAGCGCTCTGACCAACTGAGCTATAATCCCGCGTAGCATTATCTATTATACACGAGATTTTTTATTTTTCAAGGTTTTTCTGAAATTTTTCCTCCCATATTTTTTGGCATACCGACATGCAGATGCCGCAGACCGCCCCGCGGCCGATCATCTGAAAACTTTTTTTCATATATTTACTGCAGCACTCGGCGTCGAAAAACTCCTCCCGCGGCAGCCCCGGCTCATATTCCCGGCCGGAAATGGCGCCGGCAGGGCAGGCCGAAACGCAGGCATGGCAGTTCCCGCAACCCTCGCCTTCCTGCCGGAAGGAACGCGCCTCGCAGACGGGGCAGTCCGTCAGAACCGTCGCCAGGCGCACGGCGGGCCCGAAATCCTTGGAGATAAAAAGTGCGTTGCGGCCAATGCGGCCCAGCCCGGCCTCTGCCGCCGCCAGCTTGTGCGAGATGAGCCCGGCGATGCGCTCTCTATCCACTGTCTGCGAGGCAGGCACGGCGATGGCCTGGTATCCCGCGCTTTGCAGAAGCGAAACGGCGAGAAATGTGCAGCGATCCAGCATGGCGTTGAGCGTGCGGTAGTTGTGAAAATACGTGTGGCTGGGGGCTCTGTCATGCTCAATCTGCGCGACGATCGCCCGGGAAAGCCGTATTTCCACGGAAATGCCATAGGGCAAATGCCGCAAATTTTCCGGCAGAAAATTTTTTAGATACGCCGCGCTCACGGCATCTGCCCCTTCGTAGCGCAGTCTTTGGCGAATCTGCTCCAGCATCGCGCCCTTCCTCCTCCGTTGATTCCACAGGCTGTCTATGGTAAAATCATATCATGAAAACGCAAAAAAGCAACATTGCAGTGAATAAACTGCTGATTCTCTATATTTTGGAATGTGCCGAATACCGGGTTTCGGATATGCGGCTGATTCTGGCCTGCGGCGAGCTGGCCCTGATGGATTACTTCGATCTCAATTCCGCCCTGCACGATCTGGTGGAAAACCACCTGGCCGAGCAGAGCGATTCGGTCAACGGCGCGTTCTATACCATCTCGGATATCGGCAAAACCACGCTGGATTTCTTCCGCAAAGAACTGCTCTATTCCCTGCGCACCAAAATCGAGGAATACTGCCAAAATCACCGGGAAGATATCCGCCTGGATTCCCAGCTCTATACCGACTATATGCGCATTTCGGACGAGCAGTACCGCGTGAACCTGCGGCTGCTGGAAAACGACATCACAGTGTTCGAGGTCAGTTTCTTTGCGGCCAGCAAGGAGGAGGCGGATCGCTATTGCAAGAAATGGCGGGAAAACGCCCTGGCCGTTTATGCCAAAACCTTTGAAACCCTGCTGGATTAGCGCGCTTAGGCCGTGAGGCCGCTTTGCCTTTGCAGAGCGGCTTTGTTTATCAGGAGGAGCTATGAAAAGAGCCATCGTCATCGGAAGCCCCGGGGCCGGCAAAAGCACGTTTGCCCGAAAACTGCGGGACGCGGCGGCCCTGCCGCTCTATTATCTGGATATGATCTGGCATAAGAGGGATGGCAGCAGCATTTCCCGGGAGCAGTTTGCCAGGAAGCTGGAAGAAATCATGCGCGGGGAGCGCTGGATCATCGACGGCAACTATGCGCATACGCTGGAAATGCGCCTAAAGGCCTGCGATACCGTCTTTCTGCTGGATTATCCGCTGGAGCTCTGCCTGGCCGGCGCGGCGGCGCGCATCGGCAAAAAGCGGGAGGATATGCCTTGGGTGGAGCAGGAGTTTGATGAAGAGTTCAGACAGTGGATTTTGGATTTCCCCCAAGACCAGCTTCCGCAGATTTACGATCTGCTGGAGCAGTATCAAAACGGCCGGGATATTTTTACCTTTCACTCCCGGGGGCAGGCGGAAGATTATCTGAAAACGCTGTGTTCCCAAAGGCCCGGTGAGAAGTAAATACACTATATTAGCTAAAAAATGAGAAAAACACGCGGAAAGTGTCACTTTTTATCCTCTAAACCCCTCTTATATGATAGAGGGGTATTTTTATACGCTAAAGAACTACGATGTGTTGCATTTCATTTTGTAAAAATACGCGAGAAAAGAGAAGAAAGAGGAAAAATGGATGGCAGAAAAGAATTCCTGCAAGCTGATTGGAGAAAATTTGAAGGTTTTGCGCAAAACGCTGGGCATCACGCAGATGGAAGCTGCGGAGCGGATCGATATCAGCGTCTCGGGGTATCGGGAGATTGAGCGCGGCAATGCAAACCCGACGCTGCGCACGCTGGAGCTCATCGCAAAGGGGCTGGATGTCCCGCCGCTGGCGCTGCTCAAAAACTCTATGGAAGAAGAGAAAGTGCAGATTACCCGCGCGATTATGCTGATCGCCCTGGCCGTCAGCAAACTCTCTTTGCCCCAGAGAAGGCAATTTTTGGATCAGGTCAATCTCCTGGTTACTTCACTTTCCGAGCCAGAGGAGTATTTTCAGGAGGCCGATGAAGCTGAAGAAGAGAAGCGCGGAGCGTAGGGCAAAGAAGCGCTTTTTGGCTGACTATCGCCGTTCCTTCCAAACTGGTTTTTCTGGCTGGGACAAGGCATTGAGGAAAATATGGAAAATTTTTACATTTTTTCTAATATCAGTGTCACTTTCCGCCTCGCTGAATTGTCTTATATACGGGAGCTACCCCAGAAGAACTATTTTGGAGGAAAAAATAAGTGCAAAGAAAGTTTTTTGCGTTGTTGCTCTGTGTCATCTGCCTGATGGTGATGACGCTGGGGACGGTCTCTGCGGCACCCGCTGAACTGCTGTTTGAATATAGCTTCACAGTGGATGGAGACGGAAATGTGATTGAGCCAAGAATAGTGCCAAGCGTCTCCTGCGGCCTGACGAATACCTCCGGGAGCAATTATTATGCTTGGGCCACGGGAAACGGTGCTGGGAACATCTCGGTCAGCGTCTATCTCTATAAGGATGGCGGGCAGATCGGCCAGGGAGCGAAGAGCGGAACGGGTACTGTAACAGCGAAGACCAGCACGAGAAGCCTCTCCTCCGGCACTTATACCGTCAGAGGATATGCGACTGACTCTAATGGCACGGGTCAGACAAGTGCAACTCGTGTGATTTAACTTAGCCTTTCCAATCAATCTTTTTAGATTGAGCTCCTCCCAGGCATAGCAGCCCTTATGGGAGGGGACTGAACGCAGAGCATCTGCTCTGCGTTCTTTTATTTGGTGCAAAAAATATAGCTCTGAAAGAAAAAGGCCAGGCTGGAAAGATAGCCTGGCCTTTTGGTTTGGAAAGGCGGTTGGCAAATGTGCTATGCGCCTGAGATGGCGCGCTGGGGCAGGCTTGCGGGATGAAGCGGGAAAATAGCTGGGCAGGGGATGAGGCGCTGTTAGGTGGCAAGCTGCGGTATCTGCATGAAGGGCTCCTGCTTTGGCGGGAAGCCGGCGCAGGAGCCCCTTTTGGCGCAAAGCGCAGGAAAGAGAGAGGAGAAAGGGAAGCACATCGGCTGTGGTTTTCCCGCCCTTTCCGGCTTTTTTTCATGGACCAAATGCAGAGAAAAGACGGCATGAAAGGAGGGGCATCGCCCTAAAAGCATTGGTGCTAGGACGATAGCTTGAAAAGCATTGCCAGAATATGCAGAGACAATAAAACGAGCAGGGATTCCCCTGCCCGTTTTATTGTTTTGAGTTAAGAATGATAGGGCCGCAGCTGATCGAAGAGCGCCCAGAGTTCCGGAAGATTTTCTGAACCAATTATAACTTGAGAGTCATCTAATATCAACACACCATTCGCAGTATCATCTCGTGTATCGATGCAGCAGATGATCTGCTTGTCCTGGTAATCTTTGTAGAAAATCTCATTCTCTCCAAAGAAGTATGCGACTGGGCTACCTGTATCGCTCCAATCTTGAATCAAGGTGAATTCATGTCCTTGATAGTCATAAATAGAGACCAAAACTGATAGCCCGATTTCATCATCCTTATTGTAATGTAATGTCTTGAGCCTTGCTTCCGGGTTATCCAGAATCAGCGGGTTTTTGCCGCGCTCTTGCACAAACTCCTCAATGGAATTATAGTAATAATGTTCGGTATCATCTACAGTATTCACATCCACGCCGGATTCGATAGGAGGCGGCGTGCTGTCCGCTTCTGCGCCGAAAGAAACAATCGACGGATCCTTATTTTCACGGTTTTCGACAATGACGATTCCATTATCAAAGAAGGTAATCGCCCAGTCAATCACAGATTTTGCAATAGCCCGGCCCTGGGGAACCAGAGTAAAGAAGGAGATCAGCGCGGCGACGATGCTGGCGATAATTGCCTTTCTGCGGAGCACTGCTTTTGGCGAATGCCGCCGCTCCTTGCGCTCGGCCTTCCGCAAAAGACGCTGCGCCATGGCCTTGGTTTCATCCGTCATATCCGCCAGAAACATCGCGCGCCGAAGCGTTGTCGCGAAACTGGCGCATTTGCCGGAATCGATAATCCGCTGTGCTTCTGCAGCGCTGCGGATAAAAGGGGCATCCTCGTCTGCGAAGAATAACGTCGTATGCTCGTAAATCAGTCTCTCCAGTGCTTTTTCTTTTCTGTCTCCCATAGGCTGCCTCCTTTTTCATCGTTACTAAATTCATGGTGCCCATTTTGGATGCAAAATAAGTAAAGATGCACCCAATTAATAGACAAGAAAATAAGGGACGAGATGACACTTTACTCCAAAAATGTAAGTGCCAATAAAAAGAGGAGAAGGGAGGTATCCAGCTTCTTGCGCCAGCGCTTGATTCTCTGGTTGAGCGTATTGGGCTTGATGCCCATGGAAAGAGCGATTTCCTTTAAGGGAACTTTTGCCACGACATGCAGAATAAACGCTTTTCGGACGTCCTCCGGCCAATTTTCCGTGAGCTGATCGTAAAGCTCGCGCAGGCCGACGTCCAGCAGATTCGGATCTTCATACGGCAAGAGGTTTTCCATATCTTCCGGCATGGCGACGGTAGGCTTTTCTGCTTTGATGCGGTTGAGGCAGGAGCGGTGAATCGCCCGAATAAAATAGGGGCGGATGCGATCCTCTGGAACTTTGGAGAAGAGATCGTCCCTCTCTAAAATTTTAATGCAAAGATCCTGCACAACTTCTTGCGCCGCATATTCATCTTTTAAAACCGTAAGCGCAAATCTGAGCAAGTCGTCATAATGTTCCTGATATGCTTTTAATGTGCGCTCCTGTAATCCATCCATGCTAATACCCTGCTCCCCGCTTAATTGTTACTTTTATTATAGCATATTTTGCAGAGATTAGAAAAAATTGGAGAAAAGTGCCGGTTTTCTGCCTGGCGGCCGGCAGAACCCATCCCAAGCCCCCGGCATATGATAGCAGGGAGGGATGGGAAATGCAGCAATTATTTTCCGCAGTTCTGCTTGGAATTGCGACGAATCTGGATAATCTGGCCATTGGCCTTGGCATCGGGCTGGAAGGAAAAAAGCTTCCGTTTTTATCAAATTTGGTGATCGCCGCCAGCTCTGCCCTGGCCAGCTATTTTGGATGCGCGTTGGCGGCAGTTTGCGCGGAGCTTGGGCCGTGGATCAAATATTTGGGCGGCGGGCTGCTCGTTTTGCTGGGGCTCTGGCCGTTTTTTTATCAAAAAAAGCCGGGAAAAGAGGAGAAACAGATGGCCAAGGGCGAGGATGGCCCGCGCCTCGGCCTGGGAAAGACGCTGGTTTTGGCCGTAACGCTGGCGCTCAACTGCATCCCGGCTTCTTTTGGCGCGGGAATGGCAGGCGCATACCCCTGGCAGATGGCGGCGGCTGTGGGTGCGGGCAGTTTTTTGGCTGTGGGCGCGGGGTGCTGGGCCGGGCGGTATACCAATGCGCGGCTCTCCGGGGATTGGCTGGATAAAGCGGCGGCGATTCTCATGGTGCTGCTGGGTGTTTTCGAGCTGATAATGCCCTGAAGGGAAATTTGTTAATTTTTCTGAAAATGGCAATTTAGAAAGGAAATGGATTTTACAAGAAAGAAGCGTTACGCTATAATAAACAAAAGAATGAGTCTGTTTAGGGGGAAAAATGAGGACAAAGCATAGAAAACTTTTGAAAAAAACGACTGCGGCAGTGCTTTTTGTCTTTTTATTTTTGAGCACTATTTTTGCAAATCTGCCCTTTGCCTATGCGCAGGATTTGCAGGCAGGAGATGATGCGGCCGGCGACGCGAGCTCTGCGCCCAGCGCTGAGCCGCAGCCAGAGGCCTCTGCGGATGCCCAGCCTTCTGCGGAGCAGAGCGCCGAGCCAGAGCCTGAGCCGGAGGAGCCCTCCGCTTCGCCGGAGCCCAGCGCTGAGCCGGAGGAGGGCGAGCCTTCGCCGTCTGTCTCGGCCGAGCCGGAAGAGCCGTCGCCTTCGGCAAGCGAGGAGATCCTCTTTGAGCATGTGCCGGAGATTATCATCCCAAAGCCGCGGACGATGCTGTATTCGAATATTTCCGGGTTCCCGGCCAGCTATCGGGATAAGCTTCAGGCGTTGCAGAATAAATACCCAAACTGGGTGTTTATCCCGGTGATGACGAATCTGGATTGGAACACAGTCATCGCAGAGGAATCCAAGAGCAACCGCTGTACCATCCAGCAATCGGCCAATGAGACGTTGAGAGACCCTGCGCCGGGCACTTACGATCCCGGCTGGCAGAAGGCCTCCAAGCAGGCGGACGCCTACTTCATCGATCCGCGCAATTTCCTGACCGAGCAGCGCGTCTATCAGTTTGAGCAGCTTTCCTTCAACGCCTCTGTGCATACCCAGGGCGGCGTAGAATCCGTCATGGCGGGTACGTTTATGGCCAATAAAAATATTTCCTATTATAGATCGGATGGCCAGCAGGTTCAGACGGACAAGCGCTATTCCCAGGCTGTTTTGGAGGCGGGCTATACCAGCGGGCTGAGCCCGTATTATATCGTCTCCAAAATCAAGCAGGAAGTGGGCACATCGGGCACGAGCGGCAGCATTTCGGGAAGATACCCGGGGTATGAAGGGCTTTATAACTACTTCAATATCGGCGCGAACGACGGAGACAACAATATCGCCAACGGCCTTTTCTATGCCAAAGGCGGCTCGGCCAACCTGACCACCTATAGCCGCCCCTGGACGGACCCCATGCGGGCCATCACCGGCGGCGCGCAGAACGTGGCCGAGCGGTTTGTCAATAAAGGGCAGGATACCGTCTATTTCCAGCGCTTCAACGTCAAGCCCGGCTCTTCCTATTCGCATTATACGCACCAGTATATGACCAACGTGGCCGGGGCGGCTGCCGAGGCATATAATACCTATACCGCCTATAAAGGCGCGGGGCAGCTGGCCTCTGCCAAGTCTTTCCTGATTCCGGTCTACAACAACATGCCGAATCCGGAAACAGGCGTTACGCTCAAAACAGCCAAGCATACGGGCGTGGTAACCTCTTCGGGCGTCAACGTGCGCAAGGGCCCGGCGACTTCTTACGGCTCGGTGGGCGTTCAGCTCACGCCCAGCGATAAATTCCAGATTTTAGGAGGATACCGCAACGACCTGGAATATACCTCCAGCTTTTTGACGTATCCCTACTGGGTGAAAGTCCGTTTCAGCAAAAACGGGCAGACGTACGAGGGCTATATTTACAGCAACTACTGCCAGCCGGATTCCGAGCGCGATCTCTATATCGGCGATACCTATGCGATCAGCTATACCACGGGTACCTCGGAAAAAGTCTATTTCGAATCCACAAACCCCAAGGTTGTGACGGTCAGCGATACGGGCACGGTAACGGCGGTGAGCAAGGGAACGGCAACGATCCGCGTCTATACCAGCAGCGGCAAACGCATGGATCTCACTTCGGTTACGGTCGTGGGCGAGGCGATGCCCGCGCCAAAGGTGCGGTTTGTGCAGACAAGAGTGCGGGATGGCAAATTCCAGCATGTGTTCAACTGGGAGCACATCAGCGGCGCGGCGGGCTATGAAGTTTATACTTCGCTGAGCGAGAACGGCAATTATACGCTGGCAGCGAAAAACGCGACTCCGGATTGGGAGAACTATGTCCGCAATGAGACGGAAGGCGTCGTCCGCTACTATAAAGTGCGGGCTTATCGAATCGCCAATGGGAAAACATACTACGGCGAGTTTTCAGCCCCCGCCTGCAATATCCCCTCGGTGGAATTCCGCTTTACGCAGGATAGAGAGCGGGATGGAGATTATCAGTATGTGCTCAACTGGATTTCGCTCTCCCGGGCAGATGGCTATGAAGTCTATTCCTCGATTACCGAAAACGGCCCGTTTACGCTGGCCATGCAGACAGCAGACGGAAAGTGCGAAAACTTTGTGGATGGAAAGCAGCGCAAAGGCATTCCCAAATACTATAAGGTGCGCCCATACGAGCTGATTTTGGGCAATAAATCCTATGGGCCGTTTACAGAGGTGCAGATGCTGGGCCAGGCGACGGATACGCCCGAGATGCTCTATATCCAGGTGCCGGACAGCTCGGATCGGCATAATATCACCTGGAAGCCTGTCTCAGGCGCAGAGGGCTACGAGATTCACGCCTCCTCCAGCGCGAATGGGACGTATAGCCTGGTGGGCAGTGCATCCGGCGGCAATACCAAGGTTTACAGCAATGCGGCCTCCCGCAGTACGGTGAAATACTATAAAGTGCGGGCTTACCGCGTGGTGGACGGCGTCCGCCGGTACAGCCGGTTTTCTCAGGCGAAGAGCAACCTGCCGGCGGCGAAGGTGCGGTTTGTGCAGGATCGGGAGCGGAACGGGGATTACCAGTATGTGCTCAACTGGGAAGCTGTTTCCGGCGCCAATGGCTATGAGGTCTACGCTTCCTACAGCGCCAACGGGCCCTTCGCGCTCTTGGCGCAGAGCGCAGATGCCAAGTGGGAAAACTATGTGGATGGCGGGCAGGTGCGCGGCATCCCGAGATACTATAAAGTGCGCCCCTATCGCAACATCCAGGGCGTGCGCGTCTACGGCGGGTTTACCGCTGTGCAGAGGGCGGGCACGGATCAGGGGCTGCCGACGCCAAAAGTGCGCTTTTTCCTGACCAGAGAGCGGAACGGCCAGTTCCAGCATGTGCTCAACTGGGAGGCAGTCTCGGGCGCATCGGGCTATGAGATTTACCGCGCGGCAAGCGCCGGCGGCTCGTTTACACTGGCCGCAGATCTCGCAGGCGCGGGCACCGAGAACTATGTGGGCGCCGGCAGTGAGGACGCGGCATGCTTCTATAAAGTGCGCGCCTATTGGCTGCGCGGCGGCATCAAATTCTACGGCGGTTTTTCCGAAGTGCAGCAAAATCTCCCGTCGCCGTCGATCCGGTTTGGCCAGGATCGGGAGCGCAACGGGGACTACCAGTATGTGCTCAACTGGGAGGCGGTTTCGGGCGCAGAGGGATATCAGGTCTATGTTTCCGCGAGCCCGGATGGCCCGTTCTCGCTTGTCATGGAGAGTGGCGATGGCAAGTGCGAGAACTTTGTGGATGGAAGGCAGGTCAGCGGCATTCCCAAATACTACAAAGTGCGCGCTTATCAGATGGTGAACGGCAGCAAGTCTCTTGGAGCGTTCAGCAAGGTTCAGCAGATCGGGAAACTGCAGGATCTGCCGGCGCCCAAGGTGCGCTTCTTCCAGGCCAGAGAGCGGAATGGGCAGTTCCAGCATGTGCTCAACTGGGAATCGGTGAGCTGGGCATCGGGATATGAGGTCTACCGCGCGCAGAGCGCCGATGGGCCATTTACCCTGGCGGGCCAAAGCGCGGATAAAAACTGGGAAAACTATGTGGGCGCCGGCAGTGAGGACGCAGTGAGCTACTATAAAGTGCGCGCCTACCGCATGGTGGGCAGCGTTAAGCAGTACAGCGCGTTTTCCGAGGTGCAATCCAATCTTTCGGCGCCGCAGTTCCGGTTTGGGCAGGAGCGAGTGCGGGGTGGAGACTATCAGCATGTGCTCAACTGGGAGGCAGTTGGCGGAGCGGAAGGCTACGAAGTATACTGCGCGGAAGCCGAAAACGGGCCGTTTGCGCTGGCTATGCAGACGGCAGACGGCAAGTGTGAAAACTTCGTCAGCGGCGGCCAGAAGCAGGGGCTTCCCAAATACTATAAAGTGCGCGCCTATCAGATGGTGAACGGCAGCAAGTCCTACGGCGCGTTCAGCAAGGTTCAGCAGATTGGGACGCCCATTGTGCCCAAGGTGCGCTTCTTCCTGACCAGAGAGCGGAATGGGCAGTTCCAGCATGTGCTCAACTGGGAGGCGGTTAGCGGAGTGGAGGGCTATGAGGTGCACAGCGCAGAGAGCGCCGATGGGCCGTTTACGCTGGCCATGCAGACGGCGGACGGCGGCTGCGAGAACTATGTATGCGCCCAGCCGGACGATGCAGTAAGATACTACAAAGTGCGTGCCTACTGGATGCAAGGCGGGAAAAAAGTCTACGGAGAATTTTCCGATGTCCAGCACAACCTCCCGGCGGCAGAGATTCGCTTTGGGCAGGATCGGGAGCGCAACGGAGACTATCAGTATGTGCTCAACTGGGTGGCAAACCCGCAGGCGGCCGGCTACGAGGTCTACCGCGCGGCATCTGAGAACGGGCCGTTTACGCTGGCCATGCAGACGGCGGATAGCGGCTGTGAGAACTATGTGGAGGGGGGCCAGACCCGCGGCGTTGCCAAGTACTACAAAGTGCGGCCGTATGAGATGGTCAATGGCAGCAAATCCTACGGCGCATTCAGCAAAGTACAGAAAATCGGATAACAAAATGGGGGGCGGCAAACTTGCCGCCTCTCTTTTTTTCGCTTTCGTTACAATTTCTTTTTAGGCGCGGATAGATTTTTTTCGCCAAACATAGTATGATTAAGAAAACAGAAGCAGTATATGCTATCAGGGAAGAAGGAAAGAAAAGATGAAGGGAAAGGCATGGCTGTTTGCGGCCGTGATGCTGCTTGCGGTGCTGGCAGTTGGCACTGTTTTTGCCAAAGAAGCGCCGGGCGGCGAAATCCTGCCGGTAGATGCCGGCAATTACAATGACTACGGCGGCGGGGGCGACTGGGGCGGCAGTGATTGGGGCGGCGGAAGCGACTGGGGCAGCAGCTGGGACGACGACTGGGACAGCGATTATACCGGCTCTGGCGGCGGGTTTTATTTTTTCAGCGGGAATGCCGGCGCGATTGCAGTGATCGTTTTCATCGCTTTGCTCATCTGCGTTTCTGCCCTGAAAAATAAAAACAGCCGGGGCAGAGCGGGAACGGGCGGCAGCTACCGCGGCGCGGTGCCGCAGGTTCTGGATCATACGCAGGAAATTGAGCGGGCCATTTTAGCCGTGGATCCGCTCTTTAACAAAGAGAAGTTCCTGGCCTGGAGCAAGGAGGTCTACGTTACCTTGCAGCAGGCATGGATGGAGCGGGATTGGTCCAAAATCCGCCCGTTTGAGCAGGAAGAGCTCTTTGCCCAGCATCAGAAGCTATTGCAGGAATATCTCGATCAGGGCCGCATCAACGTGATGGAGCGCATCAACGTCAACCAGGCGTTTTTGCAGAAATATGAGAGAGACCCGCAGTATGAATATCTGACGGTCTATCTGCAGGCGCGGATGCGGGATTACATCATCGATGAAAAGACGCGGCAGGTTCTGATGGGCAATCCCAACGTCGATTGCTATATGCAGTATCTGATGAAATTTACACGCAAAAACGGCGTCAAGACAGACCCAGCCGCGGCCAGCAATATCATCGCCTGCCCGCATTGCGGAGCGCCCACGCAGATTACCAGCGCGGGAAAATGTGAATACTGCGGCTTTATCGTAACCACCGGGGATTACGACTGGGTGCTCTGCGATATGCAGGCGGTGAAGCCCGGCGTGATTGTGGATAACAGCGGCGTCATACTGCGGGATAATCAGTAAAAACAGGAAGAGTACAGCAAGAGAAAACAGGAGGTAGCAAAAAATGGGGCTGATCAAAGCTTTTGGCGGCGCGGCGCGCACGACGCTGGCCGATCAATGGAAGGAATTTATTTACTGCGATGCTATGAGCGCAGATGTGCTCATGCAGAAGGGCCAGGCGCGGATTGGAGAGAAGAGCTCGAACACAAAGCGCAGTGAGAATATCATCTCGGATGGCTCGAAAGTGGCCGTCAACGAGGGGCAGTGCATGCTCATCGTGGAAAACGGCAGAATTGTGGATTTCTGCGCCGAGCCGGGCGAATATATCTACCAGACGGGCACAGAGCCCTCCATGCTGGATAGCGGATGGCATGGCCTCAAAGAGAGCTTTAAGAAGGTGGGTAAGCGCTTTACCTTCGGCGGCCAGCCGGAAAACGACCAGCGGGTCTACTATATCAACACCAAGGAGATCATGGGCAATAAAGTGGGCGTGGGGGAAGTGCCCCTCCGGGACAGCGAGTTTGGCTTTACCATCATGCTCAAAGGCTACGGGACCTATTCCTACCGCATCACAGACCCCATCATGTTCTATGCCAACGTCTGCGGCAACGTGCAGGATGTTTTTCGCAGAAGCCAGATCGACGAGCAGCTCAAAACCGAAGTACAGCATAACCTCCAGCCGGCTCTGGGCAAAATTGCCCTCAAAGGCATCGCTTACGATCAGCTTCCGCTCTATACCAACGAGATCGCGGATCAGCTCAACCAGGAGCTGACCGAGGATTGGGTGCAGAACCGGGGCATCTCGGTGGTGGCTGTGGCGCTGGCATCCATCACGCCGGATGCCGAGAGCGCCAGGAAAATAGCGCAGTTCCAGGAATCCCGGGTTTATACCAATACGCGCATGATGGGTGCGCGGCTGGGCGGCGCGCAGGCAAACGCCATGGAAAACGCATCCAAAAACGATGCCGGCGCGATGACGGGGTTCATGGGCCTGGGCATGGCGCAGCAAGCCGGCGGCGCAAATGTGGCTTCGTTCTTTGAGAATAGCCCGGAGCCTGCACCTGCGGCGGCAAACGGATGGAGCTGCCCGGCCTGCGGCAGCAAAAATTCGGGGAATTTCTGCCAGAACTGCGGCGCCAAAAAGCCGGAGGGCGGCGAAACCTGGACCTGCGCCTGCGGAACGGCCAGCCAGGGGAAATTCTGCCCGAATTGCGGCGCAAAAAAACCAGAGTAAAAGGAGAGAATACAAATGATCGTCATTGAAATGCAAAACGGCGGGAAAATCGAGCTGGAGCTGGACGCGAAGGCCGCGCCCATCACAGTGGAGAACTTTGAAAAGCTGGTGCGGGAAGGGTTTTACGACGGCCTCATCTTCCACCGGGTCATCAGCGGCTTTATGATTCAGGGCGGCTGCCCGGAGGGCACGGGCATGGGCGGCCCAGGGTATCACATCAAGGGCGAATTTGCGGCCAACGGCGTGGAAAATCCGATTAAGCATGTGCGCGGCGTGATCTCCATGGCCCGGGCGCAGGCTCCCGATTCTGCGGGCAGCCAGTTCTTCATCATGCACGCGGATGCGCCCTATCTGGATGGGCAGTATGCGGCGTTTGGCAAAGTGGTCTCGGGCATGGAAGTGGTGGATCAGATTGCGGATGCCGTTACGGATTATTCGGATCGCCCCTATGACGATATCGTCATGAAGCGGGTTTTTATCCAGGAGTAGGCAGAGCGATGCTGAGGCTTAGGCCATATGAGCCGGGCGATGCACAGTGCATCCTGGCATGGCTCAGGGATGAATTTGCCTTTCGGCAATGGAGCGCAGATCGATACGAGCACTATCCCATTGCTCCGGAGGAGATGAACGCATACTATGAGAAAGTAAAAAAGCAAGACGGCATTTTTTGCATGACGGCCCTGGACGAAGGCGAAGTCGCCGGGCATTTCACGCTGCGCTTTCCGCGCAAGGCAGATGCCAGCGAGGCGCGGCTGGGCTTCGTCATCGTGGACGACAAAAAGCGCGGCAAGGGCTATGGCAGGCAGATGGTCTGCCTGGCGGTGCAGTATGCGTTTGATGTTTTAAACGTGCAAAAAGTTTCGCTGGGCGTATTTGAGAATAACGCTCCGGCAATCGGGTGCTATCGGGCCTGCGGGTTTGGAGAGGTGCGACTGGAGCAAACAGAGCAGTACTCTTGCCTGGGGCAGGTATGGAAGTGCATAGAAATGCAGCGGCAGAGATGAGCCAGGGCATTCAAAAAAGATGGGCGGCGTGCCTTTGGGGCGGCTGCCTTCTTTTTTTATTTCTATCATTTTTATATGAATTGAAAAAAGCTGGAATTGGAAGAAATTGACGCGAAAAAAGCAAATAGAAACACTTTTTGCGGGCATAATAGCACCGACAGCTGAAATTGGCAATTCGCCAAAAAGGTGCTGAGCGGAAAAAGCATGAGCGACCGCGCTTGTAATCAGAATTGGATAGAATGCGGCAAAACAGGTGGAAATTTATAAAAATTACCAGATTATTTTGTCCGTGCAAGGGAAAATTAAGATTACACAGCAGAAAAGCTGTTTGGAGATGAACTCTCAAATTCTAATACGGAGGTGAAAATCATGGCTAGAAATTCCAGCAACCGTGCTAATGTTCCGGAAGCGAAAGAGTGGCTCAATCAGATGAAGTACGAAATCGCAAACGAACAGGGCATCAACCTGAAAGAAGGCTACAATGGCGATCTCACAGCGAAAGAGAACGGCACTGTCGGCGGCTACATGGTTAAGAGAATGATTGAACAGTATCAGGGCAAATAACCTGATAAAACCTAAAATCTGAAAGAAGGAGGTAAACTTTCAATGGCTAGCAGCAACAACAGCAATCGCCTGGCAAACGATACGGCTCAGGCGCGCGAGAAGATGGATAACATGAAATACGAGATTGCCAATGAGCTGGGCGTCAACCTGAAGAAGGGCTATAACGGCGACCTGACTTCTAAAGAGGCAGGCTATGTTGGCGGCTACATGGTGAAGAAGATGATCGAATCCGTGGAGCAGGCACATTCCAATAAGTAACCAGAAATGGTGCAAAAGAGCAGGCGGATGCCTGCTCTTTTTTGCTACTCTTCATCCTGCTTTTCGGGAGACATGAGCTGCAAATAGCTCAGGCTGTCTTCCGCCGCGACGGCCATGCCACGGCTTTCCAGCGTGTGGATATGGTTGCCCTTGTCCAGAAAGCTGTAGTATGCCTTGTCGGCGACGATGATATGATCGCAGATGCCGATGCCCAGCGGCCGAAGCGCGCCGATGATCTCCAAAGTGATGGAAATATCCTTCTTACTGGGGCGGGGATCGCCGCCTGGGTGGTTATGCGATAGGATGACATACGAGGCCGAATGCCGAAGCGCGATCTCCGCGATGCGCCGGGTATAGACGGGCACGCTGTCGATGCTGCCTTCGCCCACCTTCTCGCGGTGCACCAGCGTGAAATTGGAATTGAGGCAGAAGAGATAGAAGCGCTCGTTTGCCAGGCCATACATGAGCGGGCAGATATATTCCGCGGCGGCGCGCAGCGTGGGCAGCCGCATTGCGCTTTTGGATTCGGAAAAATATTTGCGCCCGGCCTCGGCGATGACGCCCAGCAGCACGGCAGATTTTCTGCCCATGCCCTCCACTTTCTCGATATCCAGCGGGTTTGCCGAGAGCACACCGTAAAAAGAGCCGAAGGTCTCAATCAGGCGGTGCGCGATGGTGTTGGTATTGATGCGGGGAAAGAAGTAGTATAAAATGAGCTCCAGCGCTTCATGATCCTCCATCCCTTCAAACCCCGTCTGCAAAAAGCGATCCCGCATTCTATCCCGATGCCCGTCGTGTAAACTCATCTTAGCCTCCTAAAAGAACTGTGTTATAATTATTCGGGGCAAAGCGACAGATTCCTACATAAAAGAAAAAATCAGTTTCCGCCAGCAGTTGACAACCGCGCCGGCAAAATAATATACTATTTCATATGTGAAACTATGGCTTCCCGGGCTTTTTGGGGAGCGCAAGAGGGAAGGATTATGATACAGTTTCCGGTAGAAAAAGTGAGAGGCCAGATGTGCGCGGATTTGGGCGGGCTGGTCGCCATCGAGAGCCTGAAAGGCGCGCCGGAGCCGGGCAAGCCTTTTGGAAGCGGGCCGTATGATGCGCTTTGCTATATGCTGGAAAAAGCAGAGGGCATGGGCTTTGAAACCAAAAATCTGGAAGGGCATATCGGCTATGCCCAGGCGGGCGGCGGCGCGCAGACTCTGGGCATTTTGGCGCATCTGGATGTTGTCCCGCCGGGAGACGGCTGGGAGAGCGAGCCTTTTTCGCTCTGCATTAAGGGAGAGCGGCTCTATGGCCGGGGCACGGCAGACGACAAAGGCCCTGCCATCGCCGCGCTTTATGCGCTGAAGCTGGTGAAGGACGCGGGCTATCGGCTGAAGAGAACCGTGCGCATCTATTTTGGCTGCGATGAGGAAAGCGGCTGGGGCGATATTGCCTATCTCAAACAGCATGAGCCAGACCCGGAGCTGGTCATCTCCCCGGATGGCGGGTTTCCCATCGTCAACCGGGAAAAGGGTTTGCTGGAACTGCGGCTTTCCCGCCCGGCAGGCATTCAGGAGGGAAAAGCCATCTATATCAAACGCATCGATGCCGGAGAGCGGCCCAACGTCGTCCCGGCTATGGCAAGCTGCGTTTTGGGCGGCGCGCCCATCCGGCTCATCGCGCAGATGGCGGAGGTCTTTGCCGAGGGCGCGGAGGCGAGGCTGGAAGTTTCAGGGCAGGACGGCGATATTCGTGTGACGGCCTATGGCAAAGCTGCCCATGGCGCCCGGCCGCATCTGGGCGTCAATGCGCTGAGCTTCCTGGTGGCCTTTCTCAATATTCTGCCGCTGGCAGACGGCGCGGCCGAGCAGTTTGTCTATTCTCTGGCCAAGCATCTGGGCACGGAATACGACGGCGCGCGACTGGGCATCGCGGGTGAGGACGAGCTGACCGGCCCGCTGACCCTCAACCTGGGCATGCTCAAGTTCGACGGCAGGGAAATTTGGGGGACGCTGGACTGCCGCTATCCCATCTGTATGCAGGGAGAGGAAATTGAGCGGAAACTGCGGGCGGCTTTCGAGGCCGAGCAGATGAAGCTTGAGCAAATTCAGGCCCAGCCCTGGCACTATGTCCCCGAGGAGAGCGAGCTGGTTTCCGCGCTCAAGGAAGTTTACGAGGATTGCACGGGCAAAAAAGCCGAGTGCATGAGCACGGCCGGGGCGACTTACGCCCGGGCGTTTGAGCAGTCTGTGGCATTTGGGCCGCTGCCCGTGGGCAAGGAGAACGGCAAGCATGGCCCCAATGAATTTTTAGAGATGCGCGAGCTTTTGGATCTGACGCAGATCCTGGCAAACGCGATTGTAAAACTGGCGGCAGAACCGCAGGAGAAATAGGAGAAGAAACGTGAAAACATTAACGAGCAATGAGCTGAGAAAGCTGTATCTGGAATTTTTTAAGAGCAAGGGCCATGCCGTCATCCCGTCGGCGTCACTCATCCCCGAAAACGACCCGACCGTGCTCTTCACCACCGCGGGCATGCATCCGCTGGTTCCCTATCTGCTGGGCGAGAAGCACCCGGCCGGAACGCGGCTGACGGACGTTCAGAAATGTGTGCGCACGGGCGATATTGACGAAGTCGGCGATGCTTCGCACTGCACGTTCTTCGAGATGCTGGGCAACTGGTCGCTGGGGGATTATTTCAAAAAAGAGGCGATTTCCTGGAGCTTTGAGTTTCTGACGGGCGAGCAGTGGCTGGGCATTCCCAAGGAAAAGCTGTATTTTACCTGCTTTGCCGGCGATGAAAATGCGCCCAGAGACGAGGAATCCTTCGGCTACTGGCGCGAGCAGGGCGTGGCGGAGGATCACATCTTCTTCCTGCCCAAAGAGCACAACTGGTGGGGGCCGGCCGGCGTAACCGGGCCGTGCGGGCCGGATACCGAGATGTTCATCGATACGGGCAAGCCTGCCTGCGGGCCGGATTGCAGCCCGGCATGCAGCTGCGGCAAGTATCTGGAGATCTGGAACGACGTGTTCATGCAGTATAACAAGAAAGAGGACGGCACGTTCGAGCCTCTGGCGCATAAAAACGTGGATACGGGCATGGGGCTGGATCGGACGATCTGCATTTTGCAGGGCAAAAAATCCGTCTACGATACGGATGTCTTCAGCGGCATTCTGGCCAAAATTGCAGAGCTTTCGGGCAAGGAATACGGCAGCGACGAGGAGACGACCAGGGCGTTCCGCATCGTGGCCGACCATATCCGCTGTGCGACGTTCATGATGGGCGATGAAAAGGGCATCACGCCTTCCAACACGGATCAGGGCTATATCCTGCGCCGCCTCATCCGCCGGGCCATCCGCTTTGCCGGCCGCCTGGGCATCGAGGAGGGCAAGCTGCATCTCATCGCAGAGCAGGTGATTGGCCAGTACGGCGAGGTTTATCCCGAGCTTCGGGCCAACCGGGAGCGCATCCTCTCCGAGCTGAACCTGGAGGAGGAGCGTTTCCAGAAGACCATCAAGCAGGGCATGAAGGAGTTTGAGAAGCTGGCGACGTATCTCAAAGAGCCGGTCATTCCGGGCAAGAGCGCGTTCCGCCTTTACGACACCTTCGGCTTCCCCATCGAGTTTACTGAGGAGCTGGCGGCTGAGCGCGGCTTCCAGGTGGATCGGGAAGGATACGAGGCGGCGTTTAAAAAGCACCAGGAGCTCTCTCACGCGGGCGCAGAGCAGCGCTTCAAGGGCGGCCTGGCGGATACCGGCGTTCAGACGGCGCGCCTGCATACCGCGACGCACCTGCTGCTGGCCGGCCTCAAGAAGATTCTCTCTCCGGATATTCAGCAGCGCGGCAGCAACATCACAGCCGAGCGTCTGCGCTTCGATTTCAACTTCCCTCGCCCGGTAACCAAAGAGGAGCTGGCGCAGGTGGAGGCGTTTGTCAACCAGGCCATCAGCGAGGATGTGCCCGTCGTCTGCCAGGAGATGAGCGTGGAGCAGGCTAAGCAGGAGGGCGCGACAGGCATCTTTGAATCCAAATACGGCGATGTCGTCAAGGTATATACGGTGGAGGGCTGGAGCAAGGAGATTTGCGGCGGCCCGCACGCTTCGCATACCGGCGAGCTGGGGCGCTTCAAAATTAAGAAAGAGCAGAGCTCTTCGGCTGGCGTGCGCCGGATTAAGGCCGTGTTGGAAGGGCAGGAGGAATAATCCTGCTCCAAACCAGAGATAGAGCGCCGCAGGGTAATTCCCTGCGGCGCTTTTGATGGCGAAAATCCGCGGGATGCGGAGAAAATTTGGGCGCGAAAGAACCGCGCGGCATGGCCGGCGCGGCTCTTGATAAAAACGCGCTTCGGGCTGGTGCGGCCAAAAGCGGGGCCGGCGGTAAGCAGGCAGCGTTGAGCGCATATGCCCGTACAGCGCGAAAAAACTACAAAAATCGCAGAAAATAAAAAATGCCGCGGCGCTATGCTGTGCGGCATTTTTGCTTGGAATCGTGCGCGCCGGGCAAAGAACCCCCGGGCGGGAGTGGCCATCTCATCCATCAAATAAAAGGATATGCCCTTCTCTCATGCCCGCGCGGTCTCCAAATTGTCTGGACTGAACCCAAACAGGCCGCAAAACTGCAGCCTGTTTGGGTTCGGATGGCTCAAAGCGCACCTATTTCTCCTTTTTGCAGGCGGCTTCAGCCCAGGCAGGGACGAAACCTGTGGCGGCGGCGATACCCCGGGAGGCGAGATTGGCTTCGGACGTCCCGTAATAGGGGATTTTGCCCCGGCGGAAGATCTCCTGGCGCAGCAGTGCGACCAGGTATTTGCCCATGCCCTGGCGCTCGAACTCTGGCAGAACATCGATGCCGATCTGCCAGAACTGTGCGCAGTCGGCGCTGGCCCCGGCCAGGGCGGCGATCTGTTCTCCCTGATAGAGCGCCCCGGCCAGCACATCCGGGCGGCCAGGGTCGAAGCCCAGGGCGTTGGGAAACGCATCGCCAAACCGCTCTTTGGTGATCTCCTCCTGCTCGAACCAGCGGGTATTTGGGCGCGGCGCAGGAGCCGCCTCGCAGGCGCCGGGCAGATAGTGGTGAAAACTGCCAAAGACGGCATACCCATGTGGGCGGAGCAGCTCATCGAACTGGCGCAGATTGGGGTATTCGAAGAGCCAGATGCCCCGCTTGCCCTGGCAGATGCGCCGGCATTCCTCCAAAATGCAGGGGTGCACGCAGAGCACGGCACCTTTGCCCAGCGTCGCCATCTGCCAAAAAGGGGGCTCCGGGCCAAACTGCCGGCGGCCGGGCAGCGCGCGGAAGGGAACAACAGTGCAATCTGGGCGGAGAAAATCCGACGGCTCGCAGGCGTAGTCCAGCGCGAGCTGCTGCAAAAGCGCGTCAAAAATAGTGGGTTCGATTTTGTTCATGATTTCTCCTATTCTATTTTTCGGATGGGAAGCCGCAGAACTGTCTTGCGCTTGCTCACTTCGCATTTGTTGGGATCGCTCAGGTAGATCTCGTGGTGAAACCGCTCGTCTGTGATATCTACCGCATAGCCATTTGCGGCGGCATATTCGTGCAGGGCGCGGACGGTGGCCGGCTCATCGTCGTAAGAGCCCATATGCATACACTGCACGCACAGCCCTTCTTCATAGCTCAAAAATTCCACGCTGGAACAATCCATCTTTTTCTTTTTCGCCGCCTGCTCCTTGGCCCATTCGACCTCCTGCGGCGTGGCAAATGCGGGCAGGCGAATCAGGGAGATGAAGTGCATCTGATCTTTTTTCCCGTAATCCATGGCCGCGCCGTCTTCCTGCCACCAGAACCCTTCCAGCGGCGGGACGACATATTCAAAAAATCCCGGGATTTGATGATCGCCCTTATAGCTCATTTTGATGGTATAGGCCACGCCGTATAGCAGCGAGATGGCCTGCTGATATGCGCCGCCCTTCTGGTTTGGGTCTCCCTGGCCGCGCACGGCGAGATAGTTCATCCGGGGGACCTCGACGATGCCCGGCTGTGTTTTGGGCTGATAGAGCGCCCGCTCTTCCTTTTTAAAATCGAATGCCATGGTTGTTCCCTTCCAGTTTACAAATTGAGACGAGAATGGATTCGCCGGGCGGCATGGGAATTCCTGCAAGCGACCATGTATGCGCAAAAACAAACCAAATAGCAAAAGGTGATTGCGCAGCCGGGCGCGGTTTCTTATGATATAGGGGCAGGGAGGTATGGCAATGCAGGTGGAGTTAAAAATAGATCCCAGGTGCGCCGAGCCGAGGATCGTCGTTATGGCGGCAGAAATGACGGAGCAGATTGACGCTTTGCTCAAAAAATTATCCGGGCAGGATATGCAGATGATCACCGGGCAGAAGCAAGGCAAGCTGGAAATTTTGGAGCCAGCCGAGCTGATCCGGGTCTTTGCCCAGGGCGGCAAAGTATTCGCCTCTGCCCGGCGCGGGCAATATGCGCTTCGGATGCGGCTCTACGAGCTGGAGGAACGGCTGGATCCGCGCCGCTTTGCCCGCATCTCCAATTCGGAAATCATCAATCTGGGCGAGGCAGAGAGCTTCGATTTGAGCATTGCGGGGACCATCTGCGTGCAGATGAAAAATGGCGAGACGACTTATGTCTCCAGAAGGTATGTCTCGAAAATCAAGAAGATTTTGGGGCTGTGAGGTGGAGCATGAAAAGAAAAGCGGTATTGCGCGGCATCGTTGGGATGCCCGTGGGAATTTTAATTGGATATGCGATGACGGTTCTGCTGTCGCTGGGCTGGGGGAGCGGGGAATACCTGCCCTGCGCCCCGGAGCTTGCCGCGCGGATGGGCAGCGAGATGGGGGCGGTGCTTTTGCAGGCGGCGCTCTGCGCGGTGCTGGGCGCGGCTTTTGGTGCGAGCTCGATGATCTGGGAGATAGAGCGCTGGAGCATTGCCCGGCAGACGGCGGCCTATCTTTTTGCCACCAGCCTGGCCATGATGCCCACCGCCTACCTGCTCTACTGGATGCAGCACAGCCTGGCGGGCTTTTTGATTTACTTTGGCATCTACCTGCTCATCTTTCTGGCTATCTGGCTGGGCAACTATTTCGCCATCCGGCGCAGCATCCGGAAGATGAACGAGAAGCTGAAATAGAGAGGCGGGGGAGCGCGGGAGCTGTGCGGCCGCAGGGGTAGGGAGCAGAGGCAGAGCGGCATGGGCCGGAGTTTTTCAAATAGAAAACGCCGTCAGGTTTTCCTGACGGCGTTTTTGCACTTTTGCTATTTTTGCTGTGTGCTCAGGGAATAGAGGTCGTGATAAATCCCGTGCTTTTGCAGGAGCTGTTCGTGCGTGCCCTGCTCTGCGATGCCCTCTTCCGTCAGCACCAAAATCAGATCTGCGCCCTGAATGGTGGAAAGCCGGTGCGCGATAGTAAACGTCGTCCGCCCCTTGGCCAGCGCGGCCAGAGACTGCTGCACGATATGCTCGCTCTCGTTATCCAGCGCCGAGGTCGCCTCATCCAAAATCAGGATAGGCGGGTTTTTCAGGAAAACCCGGGCGATGGAGATGCGCTGTTTCTGCCCGCCCGAGAGCTTGACGCCCCGCTCGCCGACGTAGGTATCGTAGCCGTCCTCCAGCTCCGAAATGAAGCTGTGCGCGCCCGCCTGCTTGGCCGCCCGGATGATATCCTCCCGGCTGGCGCCCGGGCAGCCATAGGCGATGTTGTCGTAGACAGAGCCCGAGAAGAGATAGACATCCTGCTGGACGATTCCGATATGATCCCGCAGGGAATGCAGCTGGATTTTCTGAATATCCGTGCCGTCTAACAGGATTTTGCCTTCCGTCAGGTCGTAAAACCGGGGGATGAGATGGCAGAGCGTCGTCTTGCCGCTGCCCGAAGGGCCGACCAGGGCCACGTTCTGCCCGGCCGCGATTTCCAGATTGATATCCTTCAGCACATATTCCTGATCCGGCGCATACCGGAAACCGGCGTTTTGGAAGGTGATACTGCCCTTGACATCCGAGATGGGCAGAGCATCCGGGGCGTCGTAGTTTTCCACCGGGACATCCATCACCTCAAAAAACCGCTCGATGCCCGTGATGCCCCGCTGGAACTGCTCCATAAACTCGATGATGCGGCGGATGGCCGTGAGCAATACGCTGACATACAGCAGATAAGCCGTGAAATCTCCGGCGTCAATTTTCCCGGCCTTGAGGAAGAACGCGCCGGATACCACAACCGTGATATACATCAGCCCGTCGAAGAAGCGGGAAGTGGCAGAGAAACCGCCCATATAGAGATAGGAGCGGCGCTTGATGCTTAAAAACCTGTGGTTGTTTTTCCCGAATTTTTTGGATTCCACCTGCTCGTTGCCAAAGCTCTTGACGGCCCGGATACCCAGCAGACTGTCTTCCACCTGCGCGTTGATCTCGCCCAGATGGTGCCGGGTCTCCTGGAACGCCCGTTTCATTTTGAAGCGGAAGGAGAGCGTGCAGAACAGCATGACGGGCAGAATCGAGAAGATGATCAGCGTCATGGGCAGGTTGGTATTCGCCAGAATGGCAAAGGAAATGCCGATTTTGAGCACAGCCGAGAGCAGTTCCTCCGGGAAATGATGCGCAAACTCGGTAACGTCGTTGAGATCCGAAGTGATGCGGCTCATGAGCTGGCCGATTTTGGTGTTGTCGTAGTAGGAATACGAGAGCAGCTGCATATGCGCGAAGAGATCCCGGCGCATATCCGCCTCGATTTGGGCGCCGGTGATATGCCCAAAGGAGGATTTATAGAATTCCGCCAGGGCATCCAGCAGCCGCAGGCCCAGATAGCACAGGCCGATATTGATAATGAGCGAAGCCGAAAGCGCGGCGGGGTCGTCTCCGGCGGCAGAGGTGATATAGCGCGCGATGAGCGGCAGAATCAGCTCTGCGGCGACGGTAAAGGCGCAGCAGAACAGATCCATCAAAAACGCCGCTTTATGATGGCCGTAGTATGGCAAAAACCTTCGGAGATATCCTTTCTTCTTTTTCTTCATTTTTCCTCAAATTTCCTTTCGTTTTGCGTGCCCTTCCATTATAGCAAACAAACCGGGCAAATGCCAAGGCGCAAAGCAAAATTTCGCGCGGGCAGGGCTTTTCAGGCGGCGCATTTTCAGATAAAATAGAAAAAAGAGTGTTTCGGAAAGGAAGCATACGAATGAAAAAGATATTTGGGGAATTTAAGGATTTCATCTCCCGCGGCAATGTTATGGATATGGCCGTTGGTGTGATCATCGGCGGCGCGTTCACGGCCATCGTAAATTCGCTGGTTTCGGATCTGCTCAACCCGATTTTGGGGCTGATTACCGGTGGTATGATGGATTTTTCGGATCTGACAATTCCGCTGGGCGGCACAAGCATCAATTACGGCGCGTTCCTGACGGCAGTGATCAACTTCCTATTGGTCGCGCTGGTGATTTTTGGCATCACGAAGATGCTCAACTCCCTGCACCGCAAAAAAGAGCGGCAGGAGGAGCAGGAAGAGGCGCAGGAAAAACAGCCGCGGCTTTGCCCCTACTGCAGAAGCGAGATTGCGGAGGATGCTACGCGCTGCCCGCACTGCACTTCCCAGCTGGATGCTTGACAGCGCTTTTTAGCGGCGCTATAATGAGCGGGAAGTAAATAGAAGATCTTCAGGGCGGGGTGCGATTCCCCACCGGCAGTAGAGCCTGCGAGCCCCACAGGGGGTTGATACGGTGCGATTCCGTAGCCGACGGTATAGTCCGGATGGAAGAAGATATGTGAAAACGCCCTGTTTTGGCGAGCCATTTTTGGCCCCAGGCAGGGCATTTTAATTTACCGCATATCTTGAAAGGAAGGAAACATATGGTTTTGGCGGAAGGAACAAAAAAGCGCATTCCTGTGCGCAGTATTGCGGTAACGGGCATTTTGGCGGCTCTGGCGTCTGTGCTCATGTTTTTGGATTTCAGCATCCCGGTGATGCCGGGCTTTATCAAGCTGGATTTTTCCGAGCTGCCCGCTTTATTGGCGGCGTATGCGCTGGGGCCGGTCTCGGGCGTGGTAGTCTGCCTGGTCAAAAACCTGGTCAACCTGCTCTCGACCTCCACGGGCGGCGTGGGCGAGCTTTCCAACTTCGTGCTGGGCGCGTGCTTCGTGCTGCCGGCGGGGCTCATCTATCAGAAGCGCAAGACGCGCAAAGCGGCCTTCTGGGGCGCAGTGCTGGGTGCAGTGGTGATGGCGGTGGTGAGCATTTTCTCCAACTACTATGTCATGTATCCCATCTATACGGCGTTCATGCCCATGGAAGTGATCATCGGGATGTATCAGGCCATTGCGCCTGGCGTGCAGACGCTCTGGGACGCTCTGCTCTGGTTCAACCTGCCCTTCACTTTCTTTAAGGGAATGTGCTCGGTGGCCATCGCGTTTCTCATCTATAAGCACATCTCCCCGCTGCTCAAGGGAAAAAAGAATTGAACTTTGCCCAGGGATTGGGTAAAATAGCAGGGAATGGAGGCAGCTATGA
This sequence comes from Christensenellaceae bacterium 44-20, assembly GCA_041223705.1. Taxonomy (NCBI): domain Bacteria; kingdom Bacillati; phylum Bacillota; class Clostridia; order Christensenellales; family Christensenellaceae; species Christensenellaceae bacterium 44-20. The sequence continues at coordinate 1,113,175 of JBCLQU010000001.1, read as the reverse complement.
AGGCATACTTTTTTCTCTGCGAAAGCAACGACGGCTGGCGCAACCTTGCGGCAGATGAATACTTTTTGAACCACATCGGCAAAGACGAGATTTTGCTTCATATCTATATCAATGCGCCGGCTGTGATCATCGGCAAGAACCAGAACGCCTGGCGCGAATGCAATTTAAAGGCCATGGAGGCAGACGGCGTCAAGCTGGTGCGCCGGATCAGCGGCGGCGGCGCGGTGTATCACGATCTGGGCAATGTGAACTTCTCGTTCATCGCGCATCGGGATATTTACGACGTCCCCCGGCAGATGAACGTCATCCTGCGGGCTGTGCGGGAGCTGGGCATTTCTGCTGAGTTCAGCGGCAGAAACGACCTTTTGGCCGAGGGTAGGAAGTTTTCGGGCAACGCGTTCTGCGTGCGGGGCGAAGGCCGTCAGCATCACGGGACGCTGCTGCTCTCGGCAGATCTCTCCAAGCTGCCGGGGTATCTGAACGTCTCGGATGAAAAACTTCGGAGCAAGGGCGTCTCCTCCGTGCGCTCCAGAGTCTGCAACCTCTGCGAGTTCAACGCTCAGATCACAAGCGAGGGCATGATAGAGGCGCTGAAAAAAGGGTTCGCCCAGGAATACGGCGCGTTTGAAAACTGGGAGCTGGATGCGGCTGCCCGGCAGGAGATAGAATCGCTCTATGAGAAGCAGTCCTCCTGGCAGTGGCGGCTGGGCCAGGCGCCGCGCTTCGATTTGGAGCTGAAAAACCGCTTCGATTGGGGCGAAATTCAGGTTCTGCTCTCTTTCCAGCAGGCGCACGTCAGCCAGGTGCAGGTTTACAGCGATGCGCTAGATACCGAACTGGCGGAACAGCTGGCGCAGATGCTGCAGGGAGCGCGGTTTACGGCGGGCGATCTGGCGGCGGCAGTTTTGCCGGAGAAAAAGGAGCTGGCCGAGATTGCCGGATGGCTGGGCAGCCTGGAATATTAGGGAAAACAAAAAAGCTGGCGCTTTGCGCCAGCTTTTTTTACGGGAATTTTTGAAAAATTTAGATTTCTGCGATGGCCTCCACTTCGCAGAGCACGCCTTTTGGCAGTGCCTTGACGGCCACGCAGGAGCGGGCGGGTTTGCCCGTGAAATATTGCTCATAGACGGCGTTGAACGCGGCGAAATCCGCCATATCCGCCAAAAAGCAGGTCGTCTTGACGACCTTCTCGAAGCTGCTGCCGGCGGCTTCCAGAATGGCGCCGAGATTTTGGATGGAGCAATGCGCCTGAGCGGCCACATCCTGCCCCGAGATTTCCCCCGTCGCCGCATCCAGCGGGATCTGCCCGGAAGTAAAAATCAGATTGCCGGCGATTTTGGCCTGGGAATAAGGGCCGATGGCCGCAGGCGCCTTGTCTGTCGCGATGGTTTTCATCAAAATGCACCTCCACATTTTTTCTCTATTATAGCGGATTTTTGCCGGGCGCTCAAGTTTGATAGTTGTACTTCAAAAGATGTTGTGATAGAATAAGGCTATCAAGTTTTATTTTGAGAAAAGAAATTAGAAAACGGAGGAAATTCAAATGTTGAAATCCATCAACGATGTAACGAAGCTTTCCAACGGTGTTCTCATGCCCTGGCTGGGCCTTGGCGTTTGGCAGGCAGAGAACAACGATGCGGAGTATGCGGTCAAGTGGGCGGTCGAGGCGGGCTATCGCCATATCGATACGGCAGCCTGCTACGAGAACGAAGTCCAGACGGGCAAGGGCATCAAGGATTGCGGCGTCAGCCGTCAGGATCTGTTCGTAACGTCCAAATTCTTCGGGCCCAAGCATTCCTATGAGAACGCAATCGCTTCCTGCGAGCAGACGCTCAAAGATTTGCAGACGGATTATCTCGACTTGTTCCTGATTCACTGGCCCATGCCCAAGCAGGAGAAGTATGTGGAAGTCTGGCATGCGCTGGAGAAGCTGTATAAAGACGGCAAAGTCCGCGCGATCGGCGTTTCCAACTTCTATGCAGAGTATATCGACAACGTCATCGCAAACAGCGATATCGTTCCGCATGTTTTGCAGGTTGAATATCACCCCTTCTATCAGCAGAAGAGCCTTCAGGCATACTGCAAAGAGAAGGGCATCCAGTATGAGGCATATTCTCCGCTGGCGCAGGGCGCTATCTTCGAGAGCGATATCCTCAAAAGCCTGGCAGAGAAATACGGCAAATCCGTCGCTCAGCTGGTTCTGCGCTGGGAGATGCAGAATGGCGTCGTCGTCATTCCCAAATCCGTTCACCAGAACCGCATCATCCAGAACAGCGAGATCTTCGATTTCGAGATCAGCGATGCTGATATGAAGATCATCGACGATATGGAAGAGGATCGCAAGATCACCTGCCCGCGCCCGGATGAGCTGAACCTGGAATAATCGACGCAAGAATAAGGCAGGCGGCGCAACAGCGCTGCCTGCTTTTTGCTTGGAACAGGGATTGGCGGCAGGGCGCTTTTTCGGATAAAATAGAGTTGTGAGAGGAGAGCCAAGATGAAAATACTCGTTTGCAATGCGGGGAGCACCTCGCTGAAGTTTAAGCTGTATCAGATGCCGGAGGAGCAGGTGCTGGCCGAATGCCGCATCGAGCGGATCGCAGATCCAAAAGGCGGCCGGTTTTTCTATCAGGGGCCGGAAGGGAAAACAGAGGAGCGCACCCAGCAGACCCGGGATTACCGGGAGGGGATTCGCGGCTTTCTGCGCCTGCTGACGGACAAAGCGCTGGGCGCCATCGGAGATTGGCGGCAGATAGATGCGGTTGGCTTTAAAACCGTGCTCTCCAAAGGGCACTATGGCGTGCACTTGCTGACGGAGGAAGTTTTGCAGGGGATGCGGGACTATATGACGGTCGCCCCCGTGCACAACAGCTGCTATTTGCAGGCCATTGCCGCGGTGGAAGAGGAACTTCCCGGCATTCCCCGGGTGGGCGTATTCGAGACGGCCTTTCACCAGACCATGAAGCCCGAAGCCTATCTCTATTCCCTGCCCTATGAGTGGTATGAAAAATACGGCGTGCGCCGCCTGGGCTATCACGGCGCCAGCCATGGCTATATCGCCTCCTGCCTGAACGAGCTGGAAGGCGCGCACTACCGGGCAGTTTCCTGCCATCTGGGCGGAAGCGGCTCGCTGGCGGCAATTGTAGACGGCAAGTGCGTGGATACCAGCTTTGGAATGTCCCTGCAAACGGGTATTCCCCAGACCAACCGCAGCGGGGATATCGATCCCTTCCTCATCTTCCACATGGTGCAGGCCGAAGGGCTGAGCCTGGAGGAAGTCAAGCGCCAGATGGAGAGCCGGGGAGGCCTGCTGGGCATTTCGGGCGTGAGCGGGGATCTGCGCGATATTGAGCAGGCAGCGCCGCACAGCGAGCGGGCGAGGCTGGCCATCGAGATCTATTGCCGGGAAATTGCGCGCTATATCGGGGGCTATGCGGCGATCATGGGCGGGCTGGATGCCGTCGCCTTCACGGGCGGCATCGGGGAAAACAGCGCTCTGGTGCGCGGGAAAGTGCTGGAGCGGCTGGCCTTTCTTGGCGTAGCGCTGAAAGGCGAGGCGAAAAAGGGCGAGATTTCTCTCATCACGGAGCCAGGAAGCGCAGTGCGCTGTTATGTCATCCCAGCTAACGAGGAGCTGGGTATTGCGCGCAGGACGATGGAACTGATGCACCAGGGCGCGTAGTGCAGTTTTTGGAAATAAAAAAGCACCCCAGGCTCTGGAGTGCTTTTTTGATGCGCCTAAATTTTCTTCATTTGGCTCAGCGGCCAGACGACGAACAGCGCATGGCCGATGACATCCTCTTTCGCAATCGCCCCGACATCTGCCGAGCGGCTGTCCAGGGAGTTGTTGCGGTTATCCCCCATGACGAAGTAGCAGCCCTCCGGGACGGTATAGGCATCAAAGCCGGGAATGATGAGCTGTTCGAGCAGATAGGGCTCCTCCTGCCGCTCTCCGTTGACATAGAGATGGCCGTCGTTTTTGATCTCGACGGTATCGCCGGGCAGGCCGACCACGCGCTTGACAAACGCCCCCTCGCGGTTGGGATACCGGACGATGACGACATCAAACCGCTCGATTTTCCCTCCGGCAGAGGAGATTTTTTCCACGAACACCGTCTGATCCTTATAGAGCGTGGGCTGCATGGAAGGGCCGTCCACCCGCACCATCTCGAATACGAACAGCCGCAGCAGCAGCGCCATCAGCACAGCGCCGCAAATGCAGAAAACCCAGCTTAAAAGCTCTTTTACTGCTCTCAGATTTTTCCTTTGGCGCCTTCTTTCGCTATTCTCCATCCTGATATACACGCTTCACCTTTCTGGCAAACTCTTCAAATGGGAGCATGACGACTCTCCCGCAGCCCTTGCATTTGATCTTATAATCCGCGCCCACCCGGGTAACGATCCACAGATCGCTGCCGCAGGGGTGTCTTTTTTTCATTTGGACAATATCGCCTATCTGCACAGAAGTATTCAACAAAGCACCCTCCTGCATATACTATGATACTGGAATTATACACTCTTTTTTGGAAAAAGGAAACTGCCGGCAAAAATTTCGGCAGCAGGGGCAGAGGGGAAGGAAAAAGGCGCGCAGCCAAGGGCAGAGCCGGGGCAGTTGCTTTTATCATAAAAGAATATTATAATGTTCTTGATTGTATGATGAGCCTGATGCGTTTTGCCTGCTCGGGCGCTAGTAGAAGTGAGGAAAGAATGAACGAGAAATTCGTCATCCGGGGCGGGAAGCCCCTAGAGGGAAGCGTGTGCGTCGGCGGCGCAAAGAATGCGGCCGTGGCCATCCTTCCGGCGACGATTCTGGCGGAAGGTCCGTGCATCATTGAAAATCTGCCGAGAATCGACGATGTAACCATACTGCTCAATATCATGAAGCGCCTGGGCGCAAGCATTGATGCCCGGGAAGATGGCTCTGTTTTAATCGACACCAGCGGCATCAAGACCAGCGACGTGCGCATCAACCTGGTGCGCCGGATGCGCGCCTCCTACTACCTGGTTGGGGCGCTTTTGGGGCGTTTTTTGAGCGCGAAGGTCTATTTGCCCGGCGGCTGCGCCATCGGCCAGCGGCCCATCGATCTGCATAAAAAAGGGATCGCCGCGCTGGGCGCGAATATGCGCGAGGAATACGGCTGCCTGGTGGCGGATGCCGAGGAGCTCATCGGCAGCGATATTTATCTCGATCAGGTCTCCGTCGGGGCGACCATCAACATCATGCTGGCGGCCGTCAAGGCAAAGGGCAATACGACGATTATGAATGCGGCAAAGGAGCCGCATGTTGTCGACGTCGCCAACTTTTTGAACTGCATGGGCGCGCGCATCAAGGGCGCGGGCACGGATACCATCAAAATCCGCGGTGTGGAGAAACTGCACGGCTGTACATACAGCGTCATTCCCGATCAGATCGAGGCGGGGACGCTGATGATCGCGGCGGCGGCCACCAAGGGCGACGTTACGGTGAAGAACGTCGTGCCCGTGCATATGGAAGCGCTGACGGCCAAGCTGGAAGAGATGGGCGTGCAGGTGGAGGAAGGCGGAGACAGTATCCGCGTCTGCTGCACCAAACGGCCCAAGAGAGTCAATATCAAAACCTATCCTTACCCTGGCTTCCCGACGGATTTGCAGCAGCCGGCGACGGTTCTGCTCTCCACGGCAGAGGGAACCAGCGTGATTGTGGAAAATATTTTTGAATCCCGGTTTAAGCATATCAACGAGATCCGCCGCATGGGCGCCAAAGTTACGATAGACGACCGGGTGGCGGTGGTGGAAGGCGTGGAGCGGCTGACGGGCGCTCCGGTGCGCGCCAGCGATCTGCGGGCAGGCGCGGCGCTCATCGTCGCCGGGCTCATGGCCGACGGTATCACGGATATCTATAATATCCAGTATATCGACCGCGGCTACGACCATATTGAAAATAAGCTCATCGCCCTGGGCGCGGATATCCAGCGCGTCCCGGTGGAGGATGAGGATGACGGCGCGATGGATTTGGAAGAGTTCATCTAGAAAAAAAGAGCTGCCCAGGCGGCTCTTTTTTCATGCAGATGCGGCGAAGCTTGGGCTGGGCTTGCGAAGCGCGGGAAGGGTATAGTAAAATAGAAAAAACACCAAAGAGAGGGAGAGGGACAATGGGAGAAAACAGAGCGGATTTGCTTCAGTTAAAGCGCCTGGAGCGCAGGCCGGAGGAGAAATATATCACGGTTACGATGCCCGAGAGCAGCTACCGCGCGTTTCACTGCATGGCCGACTATCCGATGATAGGGCGGCTGGAGCGGGATGAACAGGCGATGGGGCGCGCGGAATGGAACAAAGAGCTGTACCCGCTTCCGGCAGAATACCGGCGCAGGGAGGGGACGCCCCGCGGGAAGATCGTGGGCCGCGTGATGGAGGATTCTGCCTTTTACCCGGGCGTCAAGCATAAATACTGGATTTATACGCCGGCGCAGTACGATGGAAAAACGCCGGCAGATCTCATCTTGTTCCTGGATGGGCAGATGTATTTTATGCCGGTTTTAAAGGAGCGCGAACTGCGCGGCACCATGAGCGATCTGCTGGAGGCCATCCCGGCAGAGGGAGAGATCGTTCTGCCGGAAGGAACAGATCATGTTACGGATTTGCTGGATAACCTGATCGCAGACGGCAAGATCCCGCCGGCCGTCGCCGTGTTTTTGGCGCCGGGGTATCCGGGGCCTGGGGAGCCCGTCTATGGGACGAGCAAAGGCGTCACCAACCGCAGTGTGGAATACGATACGGTGAGCGACTGGTTTGCCCGCTTTGTGGCAGAGGAATTCCTGCCTATGGCGCTGGAGGGCTATGCCATTGCGGCAGACCCCATGAGGCACAGCGTCGCAGGCATCAGCTCCAGCGGCATCGCGTCGTTTGCAACTGCCTGGTATGCCAACCATCTGTTTGGCAACGTGATCGCGGCCAGCCCCAGCTTTGGCAATATCCGGGGCGGCAATATCTGGCCCTCGGTGATCCGCACCGCGGATGAGCGGAAAAACCTGCGCACCTGCATGTGCGTCGGCAAATACGACGCCGATATCATCTTCGGAGACTGGATTCTGGCAAACCGCGACGTGGCCAGCGCGCTCAATTACCGCGGCTATGATTTTCGGCTGATCATCAACGAGATGGGGCATAGCCTGACTTTCCTGAAATATATGATCCCCCAGGCGCTGGCCTGGTTCTACCGCGGCGAAGAGGTGAGCGAGAAGCACTGCACGGTCATCCGCCCGGCCCCGCTGGTAACGGAGATTTCAAAATAGAGCGGTAGCCGGCGCTTTGCCGCGGAGATGGATGCCATCCAGTATAGCACTACGGATATCGCCATATTAAGAATAAAATCTGGGCATTTTGGCGGAGGATGGCAAGTGTTTATTCCGTGGAAACAGAGAAAATTTTGCAAAAATAAAAAACAGCCTCATTGCAAGAGCGGGCGGCATTCTCTATGATAAGGGCAGGAGGTGGCAAAATGGCAAATGAGGAGAAAAAGGATTTTAACGCGATGCTGCGCCAAAATAAGGATATGCCAAAAATTCAGATCCTGAAAGACCAGGCATCCATTCAAAAATACGGCGGGGAGAAGATGTACTTTGCGCCGCCTATGGCCTATGATGCGCTGATGAGGCAGGTTCCGCGCGGGGCGCTGATCACCGTGGGCGCCATGCGGGAGCATCTGGCAGAGCAGGCCGGGGCAGATCTTACCGACCCCATCACGGCAGGCATTTTTGTCTCGATTGCGGCCTGGGCCAGCCATCAGCGCGGGCAGGACGAGACGCCCTACTGGCGGACGCTTCGGGCAAACGGAGAGCTCAATCCCAAATACCCCGGCGGCCAGCTGGCCCAGAAGGAGAAGCTGGAGGCCGAAGGGCATGAAGTTCTGCAAAAGGGCAGAAAGAACGTCAAATACTATGTCAAGGATTATGAGAAGGCGCTGTTTGAGCTGGAATAGCAGAAAATTGGCGCAAAAAGAGCGGCAGAATCTGCCGCTCTTTCTCATTTGCAAAGTTTAGTTATAGCGCTGCTTGCCCATATAGAAGAGCGCCAGCGTCCCCGGGCCGGAATGCGCGCCGATGACCGGGCCGACATAGTTGATGAGCACATTGTCGATCTTGAAATGCTCCGTGATCATCGCCTTCAGGGCTTCGGCATCCTCCAGGCAGTCGCCGTGGCTGATGAACACCGTCTGCCCGTCGGGATCCTTGATATCCTCCTTCATGCGGTTAAACATCTCGAGGATGGATTTCTTTCTGCCCTTCACTTTGAAATGCGGAATCAGCCGCCCGGCGTCGTCCACATCCAAAACAGGCTTGATTTGCAGCATGGTGCCAAAGAATGCGGAAGCTTTGGAGATGCGCCCGCCCCGGCGCAGATGATTGAGGTCGTCCACGGTAAACCAGTGGATGATGTTCTTCTTATTGGCCTCTACCCACTCGGCAACCTCCTGCAGGCTCTTGCCGGCTTTTTTCATCTGGACGGCGTAATCCACCAATAATCCCTGCCCCAGAGAAGCGCAGAGCGAATCGATGACGGTCAGCTTGCCGGGGTATTTCCCATTCAATTCCTCGGCTGCTGCCCGGGCATTCTGATAGCTGCCCGAAAGCGCAGAAGAGAATTCGATGTGCAAAATATCCACGCCCTTTTCCAGATAGGGGATGAAGCCCGCCTCGAATGCGGCGCGGTTGATCATGGAGGTTGTGGAATCGATGCCTGAGCGCAGATTGGCGTAAAAATCCTTCACAGGCATATCTTCGCCAAAATTATCCCGATATTCCTTGCCCTCCATATCGAAGGAGAAGGAGAAAAACAGCAGGTTGTTTTGCTCGATATACCACTTTGGCAGATCCGTGGTCGAGCTGGTGGAGAGCAGGTATTCGCTCATAAAAGGGCCTCCTGGGCAAAATGTGAAATTTCTTTCCATTTATAGTATAATGATTTTAAAGGGCAATGGCAAGCAATTTTGGCGGCCGCTGCCCTTTGAATTAAAATGAAACATTGCAATTATAAAATTACTTTTCTTTTCAAAAAGAAAGCCAAACAAGAAAAAAACTTGTAAAATGTGCAGTTTTCCAAATTAAATTTTTCATTTTACTCTTGTTTTATGCGGATGATTCTGCTATGATAATAAAACGACAAGAAGAAAATGAAGGAACACGGAGGCGCAGACATGCAAGTTTCAAACAAGGCACAGGCAATCAGCCCATCTCTCACACTGGGCATCAACGCACTTTCCAGCGAGCTTAGGGCGCAGGGGAAAGATGTGGTTGGATTTGGTGTTGGGGAACCGGATTTTGATACGCCGGCCTATATTCGCCAGGCGGCCATTGAGGCCATCGAATCTGGAAAAACCAGATATACGCCCGTCCCTGGCATCATGGAATTGCGGCAGGCCGCATGCGATCGCTATGAGCATAAATACGGCCTGAAGTTTGCACCGGCGCAGGTGGTGGTCTCCAGCGGCGCAAAGGAATGCCTCTATAATGCCTTTCAGGTGATTTTGAACCCGGGAGACGAGGTCATCATCATCTCTCCCTATTGGCTGACTTATCCGGAGCAAGTCAAAATGGCGGGGGGCGTCCCGGTTTTTGTGCAGGCCCGGGAGGAAAACGACTTCCAGCCCGAGCTGGCGGATCTGGAAAGAGCAGTCAGCGATCATACCCGCGCCATTATTTTGAATAACCCTTCCAACCCCTGCGGCAATGTCTATAGCCGGCAGGCGCTGGAGGAGATCGCGCAGTTTGCAAAAGCGCACGATCTCTATATCATCTCGGATGAGATTTACGACGAATTGGTCTATGGAAAGCAGGCGCTTTCCATCGCCTCCATTTCCGAAGATGCCAAAGAGCGCACCATCATCATCAACGGAGCCAGCAAGGCCTATGCGATGACGGGCTGGCGCATCGGCTATCTCATCGCGCCGGCGCAGGTCGCCAAGCTCTGCGCCAGCTACCAGGGGCACAGCACGAGCAACGCCTGCTCCATCTCCCAGTATGCGACGCTGGCCGCCATGCGCGGGCCGCAGGAGGATATGGAAAAGATGGTCTCCATCTTTGCCCAGCGGGCACAGCTGATTTACGAGCTTTTGAGCGAGATTCCCGGCGTCTCCTGCCGGATGCCCCGGGGCGCATTCTATATCTTCGTGAATATCGCAGGGCTATACGGCAAGAAATACCATGGGCAAAAAATTTCCGGCTCTGTGCAGTTCTCGGAAGCCCTATTGCAGGAAAAGCTGGTGGCGGTTGTGCCAGGCGTGGCCTTTGGCGCAGACGGCTTCATCCGGCTCTCTTATGCAACCAGCGAAGAAAACATCAAAAAAGGCGTCTCCCGGCTGCGGGAGTTCTGCCAGGAGCTTGAATAGAGTGGGAAAAAGGCTGCAGCATTTCCTGCAGCTTTTTTATAAACAGAAGGCAGCCGCTGGAATTTGGAGGACGCGCCGGTTTGCGCAAATCTCCGGGCGCGGTAATATAAAATTTTCATTTTAAGAGAAACGAGGTGCAGAGTTGGAAAAACAGTATCGACGCACAAACCTATTGCAGGAAAATGACTACCACTACACGCTTCAGGATGTGGAGCAGCCTGTGCTGTTCCGGGATGTTTTCCCCTATGATCAGATCCCCAAAACGCGGTTCAACCACCGCGTCGTGCCGCAGTATGTGCCGGATGAGATCTGGATTACGGACACGACCTTCCGGGATGGGCAGCAGGCCATGGCGCCTTTTACTCCAAAGCAGATCCGGGATCTCTACCAGCTGATGCACCGGCTGGGCGGGGAAAACGGCATCATCCGGCAGAGCGAGTTTTTTGTCTATACCGAAAAAGACCGGGAAGCCCTGGCGCTTTGCCAGGATCTGGGCTATGAATTCCCCGAAATTACAACCTGGATCCGCGCCAGCAAGAAGGATTTTGAGCTGGTGAAAAACCTGGGCATCAAGGAGACGGGCATTTTGGTCTCCTGCTCGGATTACCACATCTTCAATAAGATGGGGCTGACGAGAAAACAGGCGATGGATAAATACCTGGGCATCGTCAAAGATGCGCTGGCGCTGGGCATTCGGCCGCGCTGCCACTTTGAGGATATCACCCGGGCGGATTTCTACGGCTTTGTCGTCCCCTTTGCCAACGAGCTCATGCGGCTCATGGCGGATGCGAAAATTCCGATCAAGATTCGCATGTGCGATACCATGGGCTATGGCGTGCCCTATCCGGGCGCGGCGCTGCCCCGCAGCGTGCCCGGCATCGTCTATGGCCTGCGCTTCTATTCGGGCGTGCCTTCCGAGCTGCTCGAATGGCATGGGCATAACGATTTCTATAAGGTGGAAGTCAACGCGGCGACGGCCTGGATGTATGGCGCGGCCTCGGTCAACTGCTCGCTGCTGGGCATTGGCGAGCGCACGGGCAACTGCCCGCTGGAGGCCATGGCCATCGAATATGCCGAGCTGCGCGGGCGCACGGACGGCATGGATCTCTCGGTCATCACCGAGATCGCCGATTATTTCGAGCAGGAAATTGGCTATCATATCGATCCGCGCACGCCTTTTGTGGGCGAGCATTTCAATGCCACCCGGGCGGGCATCCATGCCGACGGCATGATGAAGGATGAGGAGATCTATAATATCTTCGATACGGATAAGATTTTAAACAACCCGGCCAAGGTTCTGATCGGCGAGCATTCGGGCGCTGCGGGCATCGCGCATTGGCTGAACACCACGTTCCGGCTGCCCGAGGGCAGGAAAGTGGATAAGCGGGGCGCGCTGGTGGACGGCATCCGCAAGGCCATCGACGCGGAATACCAAAAGGGCCGCAACACGACCTTCTCGGATGCGGAGCTTCTGGCCATGGCAAAGGCTGTGGATGCGCAGGCTGTTGCCGAAATGGAAGCGATCCGCAAAGGAAAATAGAAAAAAGAGGCGAGCGCAATCCGCTTGCCTCTTTTTGGAGAGAGACACACGTGCTAGACGATGCTTTTGCAAAAAACTGGATCACCGGGCTGATGCAGGGCGCATCCGTTCTCCCGCAGAAGGAGAGGGAAGCGCTGTTCCGCCAATGCGCGGAGCCGTGCGCGCGCTCTGCTCCGCTGGCGCTGTATCGGCAGGCCAGCCGGAAGGCGGGGGAGAATATCCCGGCGTTCTTCTCCTTGCTTGGCGAGAACGAGGGAATCCGGACAAGGGAAATCATGCCGGGGGGGGGGCAATATGAGATCGTATATGCTGTCTGCGGATGCGATTGGCACAGCGGCGGGTATACGGCCAGCGAGATGCTTTGCGAATGCTCGTGCCAGAGCATCCTGTATTGCCTGGAGCAGGCGCTGCCCCGGCTTCGGTGCAGTGTGATCAGAGAGCAGTCTCTTCTGGCCGGAGGAGATTGCTGCCGGTTTCTGGTGAAAATCGAGGGGAAAAATAGAGTTTGCCGGGAGGGAAGATGCCTGCGCGATTGACGCAGGCGCGCTTTCCCGCTATACTTATAACAAAAATTGACACAGGAGGGCGTTTTTATGGAGCTGAAGAAAGAGATTCTCGAAATTCTGCGGGCAGATGCGAAGATTGAGAATAAAAACATCGCCGCGATGCTGGGCGCAACGGAGCAGGAAGTGGCGGCCGCCATCCGGGAAATGGAAGAAGCAGGCATTATTCTGCGCTATGGCATCACGGTCAATTCCGAGCTTTTGGGGGAGGATGCCCCGGCCGAAGCGCTGATTGAGATAAAAGTTGCGCCAAAGCTGGATTTTGGATACGACGATATTGCCCGGCGCATCGATAAGTTCCCGGAAGTCAAATCGCTGTATCTGATGTCTGGCCGGTGCGATCTGGCCATTCGGGTCGAGTGCAAAGCCATGAAGGATATCTCCAAATTCGTCTGGGAGAAGCTCTCTGTGCTCGAAGGCGTAACCAGCACGGAGACGCTGTTCATCATGCGCAAATACAAGGAGAACGGCGAAATCCTGGTGGGCGATGAGAAGGAAGAAAGATTGGTGGTGACGCCGTGAACAGGGAAACACTCGTGGCTTCGCATATCGCGGCGGTGCCGCCTTCGGGCATCCGCAAGTTCTTCGATATTGCGAGCGATATGAAAAATGTCATCTCGCTCTCGGTGGGCGAGCCGGATTTCGTTACCCCGTGGAATGTGCGTGCGGCGGCCATCAGCTCCATTGAGCAGGGGCGCACGCACTATACTTCCAACCTCGGTATGCCCGAGCTGCGGGATCTGATCGAGAAATACCTGGCCTCGCGCTACAATGTGCACTATCCCGCCAGCCGGATTCTCGTAACCGTCGGGGCCAGCGAGGCGCTGGATCTGGCATTTCGGGCGCTCATCGAGCCGGGAGACGAGGTGTTGATCCCGGCGCCCTCCTATGTCTCCTATGAGCCGGGCGTGGCTTTCTGCCATGGCGTTCCTGTCCCGGTGGAGACGGGCGAAGCCGAGGATTTCACGCTGACGCCCGAGCAGATTGAGCGGGCCATCACGCCAAAAACCAAGGCCATCGTCATCCCCTATCCCAACAACCCCACCGGCGCGATTATGACGCGCGAACAGCTAGACGCCATCCGCCCGGTGATCGTAAAGCACAATCTGTTTGTCATTGCAGACGAGATCTATTCCGAGCTGACGTACGGCGGCAGGCATGCCTCCTTTGCCGAGGGCATGGAGGAGCGGACGCTGCTCATCAACGGATTTTCCAAGGCTTTCGCAATGACGGGCTGGCGGCTGGGCTATGCCTGCGGGCCGGCGGATGTCATCGCGGCGATGGTCAAAATCCATCAGTATACCATGCTGTGCGCGCCGATCATGAGCCAGGTGGCCGGCATCGAGGCGCTGAAGGATGAGATGGAGAGCGGCTTCCCGCAGGTGGCGGATATGGTGCGCAACTATAACCGGCGGCGGACGCTGGTCGTCGAGAGCTTCCGGGAGATGGGGCTCTCCTGCTTCGAGCCCAGAGGCGCGTTCTATGCTTTTCCAAGCATCAAGAGCACGGGGCTTTCCTCCGAGGAATTCTGCAAGCGGCTGATTTTTGAAAAGAGCGTGGCCTGCGTGCCCGGGACGGCCTTTGGGCAGAGCGGCGAGGGGTATATCCGCTGTTCCTATGCGGCCTCTATGGAAAACATCATCGAAGCGTTAAAACGGATACGGGAGTTTGTGGAAGCGTGCAAAAACTAGAGCAAATTAAGCTGCTGGCCATCGATATGGACGGCACTTTGGTAACGTCAAAAAAGGAGATCACGCCCCGCACGGCAGATGCCCTGCGCGCCGCAATGCAAAAGGGCATCGAGATTTCCATCGCGACTGGCCGGTATACGACGTATCTTTTCGATATCCTGCGACCGCTGGGCATCACAGGGCCGGCAGTGATGGGCAACGGCGCGGCGGTGATGGATGAAAACAAAGTATATTTTCACTCGCTGATTTCAGAGGCGGATCTGCGGCAGATTTCCGCACTCTGCCAAAAAGAGCGGGCGGCGCTGTTTGTCAACGTCGAGGGGTATACCTGCTGCCTGGACAACGATTACACCATGCAGGCCGCCCGGCACTGGGCCGCGGATCGCCCGGATAACGATATTATGGCGACCCTGCATTTTTATCAGGATCCGGAAAAACTGCTGGCGGATGTCATCGGAAAAACGGGCAAGCTCATCGTCCTGCATTTTGAGGAAAAGCGCGCCCGGGAGCTCATCGAGATTTTCCAGCGGCAGAGCAATCTGGGCGTGGTCTATTCCGAGTTCGGGCATATCGACCTGGCCAATCCCGGGCTGACCAAGCTTTCCGGGCTGAAGATGGTGATGCAAATGAAGGGGCTGAAGCCAGAGCAGGTGATGGCATTTGGCGATGGTGAAAACGACATCGAGATGATCGAGTATGCCGGATTTGGCGTGGCCATGGGCAATGCCTGCCCCGGGGCAAAGGCCGCGGCGGATTATATCGCGCCGGGCAACGATGAAGAGGGCGTCGCCAAAACCATCGAAAAATTCCTGTTATAGGAGGCAGATTTTGGAGAGAGCAGCGCTTGTTTCCTGCGCGGATTATGAGGAGAAAACGGTAGACAGGGCTTTGGACGAAGCCCTGTCTTTGCTTGGCGGGCTGGAGCAATGGGTTCGGCCGGGCATGCGGGTGGCGATCAAGCCCAATCTGGTGCATAAAAGCAGGCCGGAGCAGTGCGCCGTAACGCACCCGGCCATCGTCGCGGCGGTGGCCCGGCGGGTGATCGCCCTGGGGGCGGAGGCGGTTTTGGCCGAAAGCCCGGGCGGGGCGTATAACCAGAGCGTGCTCAAAGGCGTCTATGCGGCATCCGGCATGCAGGAGGCCGCCCGGCAGACGGGCATGCGGCTCAATTTCGACTGCGGCCAGCAGACGGTGCACAGCGAGCAGGCGGCGGTTTACCGGGAAATGCCAATTTTAACGCCGCTGGCTCAGGCAGATCTCGTCATCAACATCGCCAAGCTCAAAAGCCATACGCTGACCGTCTATTCCGGCGCAACCAAGAATTTATACGGCGCAATTCCGGGGCTGGTCAAAGCCGAACTGCATTTCCGCTTTCAGAGCCGCGAAGCCTTTGCGGATATGCTGGTGGATATTGCGCAGACGGTCGCGCCTCAGCTCTCCATCATCGATGGCGTCTGGGGCATGGAAGGGGAGGGCCCGGGCACGGGAGACCCCCGGCATATGGGCGTGCTTGTGGCATCGGCCTCGCCCTACGCGGCGGATGATGCGGCAGTGCGGCTTTTGGGATTTGAACGCGGGGAAATCCCGGTGCTGGCCGCGGCGGAAAAACGCGGGCTGTTGGGGCAGGTGCAGGTCGTCGGGGAGAAGATAGAAGAGCATCTGGTGGAAAAATTCGTCCGGGCCAGCGATTCGGATGGCAGCCTGGCCGGGGCAAAGCTGCCCGGCTGGCTCGCGCGGCCGATCTCGCGCTGGCTGGCGCTCAAGCCCAAAATCCTGCCGAAGCAGTGCGTGGGCTGCGGTATCTGCGCCAACGTCTGCCCGGCGCATGTGATAAAAACAAAGGGCGGCAGAGCCCATATCGCAAAGAAAAACTGCATCCGTTGTTTTTGCTGTATGGAGTTTTGCCCCAAAAAGGCCGTCGCGCCCTACCGCCCTTGGCTGTTTCGGGCGGCCATCGCGCTGACCAGCGGAAGGAAGGGGGAGAAACATGCTTAATATCGTGTTAGTCGAGCCGGAGATTCCGGGCAATACGGGAAATATTTCCCGCACCTGCGCCATTTTAGGCGCGCATCTGCATCTCATCGAGCCGCTGGGCTTTTCCATCGATGAAAAACACCTGAAGCGGGCCGGCCTGGATTACTGGGATAAGCTAAAGCTCACGGTTTACCCGGATCTTGATGCCTTTTATGCGCAAAACCCGGGCGGCGATTTCTACTATTTCTCCACCAAAGCCAGCCGGACGTATACACAGGTGCGCTATCAGGAGCAGAGCTACCTGATTTTCGGCAAAGAGACAAAAGGGCTGCCCGAGGAGATCGTCTATGGCAATCCTGAGCGTGCTGTGCGCATTCCCATGCGGGAAGGGCTGCGCTCGCTCAATCTGGCCAACTCTGTGGCCATTGCGGCCTATGAAGCGGCGCGGCAGATGGGCTTTCCGGATCTGAGATAGCCGCGCAGAAAAGAAGGGGAAAGGCCCTTCTTTTTTTGTGCCGCCGCAAGATGGGATTTATTTCCCGGGAGAAGAGATGCAAAAATGGCGGAGAGTGGGGAGAGAGTGCGCCGGGAGGGCGGTTATGTGGGGGAGAGAGGAAAAATGCGAAAATGTTCTCCAAGAAGAGTGGGGAAACGCGCTCTTTTTGCCATTTTGCAAAATATGGTTGACGAAGCCGGAAAATCTCTTTAAAATGTAATGTGGTGGGACGTAGATCTGAAAGAGACTTTACTAGGCAGGAAACTGCTTTTTTATAGTGGATATAGCAAGAAAAGGAGAATCATCATGAAACAGAAGACGATTGAAGACATTTCTGTAGAATCCAAAAAAGTATTGGTTCGGGTAGATTTTAACGTGCCATTAAACGATAAGGGCGAAATTACCGACGAAACCCGAATCCAGGCTGCGCTGCCCACCATCAAGTATCTTTTGGATCACAAGGCAAAGGTTATACTCTGCTCGCATCTGGGCCGGCCCAAGGGCGAATTCAAGCCGGAATTTTCGCTGGCGCCCGTGGCAAAGCGTTTGCAGATGCTGCTGGATACAAAAGTAACCTTCGCGAAAGATGTCATCGGGGAGAGCGCGGATGAGGCAGTTGCCGCTGTCAAAGACGGCGAAGTTGTCCTGCTGGAGAACCTGCGCTATCACAAAGAAGAGACCAAGAACGATCCCGAGTTTGCTAAGAAGCTGGCAAGCTATGCGGAGATCTTCGTCAACGACGCATTCGGCACGGCGCACCGCGCACATGCTTCCACAGAAGGCGTAACGCACTATCTGCCCGCTGTTGCCGGCTTCCTCATCAAGAAAGAGCTGGAGTTCATGGGCGGCGCGCTGGAGAACCCGGATCGCCCCTTCGTGGCTATTCTGGGCGGCGCAAAGATCGCGGATAAGATTCCCGTCATCGAGAACCTGTTCAACAAAGTCGACTGCCTGATCATCGGCGGCGGCATGGCCAATACGTTCCTGGCCGCCCAGGGCTATAACATGAGCAAATCCCTTGTGGATGCGGACAGCATCGCGCTGGCAAGCGAGCTGCTCAAAAAGGCAAAGCTCAAAGGTGTCAAGATCCTGCTGCCCATCGATGTGGTCGCGGCGGATGAATTCAATAACGACGCCAAGACGGTGATGGTGCCGGTAGACAGCATCCCCGAAGGCTATATGGCGCTGGATATCGGCTCTTCGACCCGCATGATCTTCGCAGAAGAGATCAACCGGGCAAAGACGGTCATCTGGAACGGCCCGATGGGCGTTGCCGAGATGCCCAGCTTTGCAGGCGGAACCCGGGCAGTTGCCGAGGCGATGGCAGGAACCAACGCGACGACCATCATCGGCGGCGGCGATTCGGCGGCGGCAGTCAAGAATCTGGGATACGGCGATAAGATGTCGCACATCTCCACGGGCGGCGGCGCTTCCCTGGAATTTTTGGAGGGCAAGGAGCTCCCCGGCATTGCGGCGCTGAACGTCAAGGAATAATTTAGGTACGATAAGCTCCGCCCTTCGGGGCGGAGCTTTCTAACGATTACCCCACTTTAAGGGAAAAAAGGATTTGGAGGATAGTATGAGAAAACCAATTATCGCGGGAAACTGGAAAATGAATAAAACCCCTTCCGAGGCGGTGGCGCTGGTGAAAGATCTGCTTCCGCTGGTCGCAGATGCCAAGGCTGAAGTTGTGGTCTGCCCGACGTACGTCTGCCTGCCGGCAGTAGCCGAGGCGCTCAAGGGCAGCAACGTCAAGCTGGGTGCGCAGAACCTGCACTTCGAGAAGAGCGGCGCATTCACCGGGGAAATTTCCGCGGATATGCTGAAGGAAATTGGCGTGGAATATGTCATCATCGGGCATAGCGAGCGCCGCCAGTATTTCGCTGAGACGGATGAGACCGTCAATAAAAAAGTCAAGACGGCGATTGCCGCCGGCCTTTGCCCCATCATCTGCATGGGCGAGAGCCTGCAGGAGAGAGAGCAGGGCATCACGCGGGAGATCGTCAGCAAGCAGACCAAGCTGGCGCTTTCTGGCATCTGCGGCGAGGACGTCAAAAAGCTGGTCATCGCATACGAGCCCATCTGGGCGATCGGCACGGGCAAAACCGCAACCTCCGATGAGGCCAACGAGACGATTGGCGACATCAGAGCTGCTGTTAAGGAAGTCTTCGGCTGCGAAGTTGCCCAGAGCGTCCGCATTCAGTACGGCGGCAGCATGAACCCCAAGAACGTCTCCGAGCTGATGGCAAAAGAGGAAATCGACGGCGGCCTGATCGGCGGTGCCAGCCTGAAGGCAGAGGATTTCTCGAAAGTTGTCAATTACTAAAGGAGAGCCTATGAGCAAGAAATTTACGGCGCTGATGATTCTGGATGGCTTTGGCGAGCGTGCAGAAGCCGCGGGCAATGCCGTTTTGGCGGCAAAGACGCCCAATATCGACGCGCTGAAACAGCAGTATCCCTGGACGAAAATCGGCGCTTCGGGCATGTCCGTCGGACTGCCGGATGGGCAGATGGGCAACTCGGAAGTCGGCCATCTCAATATTGGCGCGGGGCGCATCGTCTATCAGGAACTGACGCGCATCACCAAGGCCATTTTGGATGGGGATTTCTTCCAGAAAGAGGAGTTTCTGGGCGCAATCGAAAACGCCAAGCAGAAGGGGACGGCTCTGCACCTGATGGGCCTGCTCTCGGACGGCGGCGTGCATAGCCATATCGAGCATCTGCTTGCGCTGGTCGAGCTGGCAAAGCGCCAGGGGCTGGAGAAAGTCTATATTCACTGCTTCATGGATGGCCGGGATGTGCCGCCCCAAAGCGGCAAGGGCTATATGGAGCAGCTCTGCGAAAAATTGGAAGAGATTGGCGCCGGCCAGGTTGCCACAGTCATGGGGCGCTATTACGCCATGGACCGCGATAACCGCTGGGAGCGCGTGCAGAAGGCCTACGAGGCGATGGTGCTGGGCCAGGGCGAGCAGAATAGCTGCCCGGTGGCGGCCATGCAGGCATCCTATGATGCGGGCATAACGGATGAGTTCGTCCTTCCGACGGTCATCGTCAAAGACGGCGCGCCGGTGGCGAAAGTCTCGGCGGATGATTCCATCATCTTCTTCAATTTCCGCCCGGACCGCGCGCGGGAGATCACGCGCACCTTTATCGATCCTGCCTTCGATGGCTTTGCGCGGGAGCGTTTCCCGGTTTACTACGTCTGCATGACGCAGTACGACAAAACCTTCCCGAACGTGCATGTGGCGTATAAGCCGCAGGTGCTGAGCAACACGCTGGGAGAGTACCTGGCGAAAAATGGCAAGAAGCAGTTCCGCATTGCGGAAACCGAGAAATATGCGCACGTTACGTTCTTTTTCAACGGCGGCGTCGAGCAGCCGAACGAGGGGGAGGATCGCTTCCTGATTCCTTCGCCCAAGGTTGCGACATACGATTTGCAGCCCGAGATGAGCGCATATGAGGTTGCAGAGAAAGCCTGTGAGATGATCCGCTCGGGCAATTACGACGTGATGATCTTAAACTTCGCAAACCCGGATATGGTCGGCCATACGGGCGTTATGGAGGCGGCCGTCAAGGCGTGCGAGGCGGTGGATGAATGCGTCGGCAAGGTTGTGGCGGCCATTCGCGAGGTCGGCGGCGAGGTGATCATCACGGCAGATCATGGCAACAGCGAGATGATGATCGATCCCAAGACCAAAGGCCCCTTTACCGCGCATACGACCAACCTAGTGCCCTGCATTTTGGTCAGTGATGCAAGAAAAGATGCGAAGCTCAAAGAGGGAGGCATCTTGGCGGATCTCGCGCCCACCATTCTGGAACTGATGGGGCTGCCCAAGCCGGAAGAGATGGAAGGATCTTCCTTGATTTTGGGCTAGCACAGAACAAAGAATCAAAGCCTTGGCTTATGCCGGGGCTTTTTCATATGGCAAAGCGTTCAGTTTTGCCGGCGCGAAAGCTTTGCCGAATTTTGAGCATTTTTTGCCAGGAAGCAGGAAAATAATAGGAAATGTGGTATAGTTACTATATGTGAAATTTTACAAAGGAGGGTTTCCCCATGGGTAAAATGGAAGGAAAAGTTGTTATCATTACAGGCGGCGGAAAGGGCATCGGTTTTGGCCTCTCCACTGCTTTTGCAAAAGAGGGAGCCAAGCTGGTTCTCACGGGCCGGACGGTGGCAACGCTGGAAGGCGCGAAGAAGGAGCTGGAGGAGAAGTACGGCGTCGAGGTTCTGACGGTAGGCGCAGACGGCGCCAGCGAAGAGCAGGTTCAGCATGTCGTGGAGGAAGCCGTCAAGAAATTCGGCAAGATCGATGTGCTCATCAACAACGCGCAGACCTCCAAATCCGGCATGATGCTGGAGCAGCACAGCAAGGAGGATTTCGACCTGGCTATCTATTCCGGCCTTTATGCGACGTTCTTCTATATGAAGGCATGCCTCCCCTACCTCAAGGAGAGCAAGGGAGCCATCATCAACTTCGCTTCGGGCGCGGGTCTGGCGGGCCGCGCAGGGCAATCCTCCTATGCGGCGGCAAAAGAGGGCATCCGCGGCCTCTCCCGGGTTGCGGCGACAGAGTGGGGCCCGTATGGCATCAACGTCAACGTCGTCTGCCCGCTGGCTATGACGCCTGGCCTGGAGGCTTGGAGAAAAGAGTACCCGGCGCTGTATGAGCAGACCATCAAAGGCGTTCCGCTGGGGCATTTTGCAGATGCGGAAAAGGATATTGGGCGGGTCTGCGTATTCCTGGCTTCGGAAGACGCTTCCTACCTGACGGGCGAGACCATCACGCTGCAGGGCGGCAGCGGTCTGCGGCCGTAGCAAAAGCGAGAAAAGAGCGCGGTATGCGCTCTTTTTAATTTTGCGCCGCTAGCACAGGCGCATGATGCGAAACCCTTGCAAAATGGGGAGCCTCTGTGTTAAGATAACCAAAAGGCGAAAAGCCGAATGAGCAGGGAAGGAGATTTGTTTGAAAAATTACAATAACGCATCGGAAATTGCAGCAAACCGGGAGGTTTTTGCGAAGTAATTTCCGCTTAGCCTCCCAGCAGGATGAATTTGCTGAGGGAGGAACAATCACTTGAATTTAGAGAAGAAACAGCCGGGCCAGGAGAAGCCGCAGGAGGTCTGCTTTGTCTGCCAAGCCTGCGGAGCAGTTATCATGCAGGAGGGCGCGGGCAGCCGGCACCGCAATCACTGCCCAAAGTGCCTGGCCAGCGTCCATTTGGATGAACAGCCGGGGGATCGCGCATCGCCCTGCAAGGGAGTGATGGATGCCATCGGAGTTTGGGTGCGCAAAGACGGCGAATGGGCGATTTTGCATCGCTGCCGCAAATGCGGCGCCATTCATTCCAACCGCATTGCCGCGGACGACAACCCCATTAAACTGGTTTCTATCGCCCTAAAGCCGCTGGCGTCTCCGCCATTTCCGCTGGAAATGCTGGAGCAAATGGCGGCAATAGAAAATAAGAAATAGCACAAAACGTGCAAAGAAGGCAAGCCATTTGGCTTGCCTTCTTATGTATCTTGGCAGAGAGAAGCTATTTTTGGGCATTCAATTTGGCATATACATAAGTATCTTTCCAAATCGCTCTGCCGTTTTCATCCTTCCAGAAATATACGTTCTTTTTGAAATGAGCTTCGCGCCGAAACCCCAATGCTTCGAGCAATCTCCATGAATTTTGGTTGCAGGGATCGCACTCGGCGTATATTCGATGAACGCCATTTGAAAATGCCTGCTCAATTAAGGCCTTGCAGCTTTCGGCCGCATAACCGCGCCTCCAGTAGTTTTTATTCAGGACGTACCCTAGCTCCAATGATTCAAAATCGCGTTTTCCCATATAGATGTTGCCGATCATTTTATGGGAACTCCTCAGCTCGATCGCGATCATTTCATCTGTTCCGATGCGCCATTTAAGGTTTTCTTTTGCTTCGTCCAGGGTTAGGGGCTGATACGGCTCATATTCCACGACTTCCCTATCGGATAGATATTCAAATAGATCCGGCAAATCCTCTTTTTGGTATCTTCTTAAAATCAACCGCTCTGTTTCGGCTATGACTATTTTGTGCTCCATGCTACTTTCCTTTATTTGGCGGATTTATGATTAAAAGAACGCCCGCAGGAAAACAAGCGCTTTCCTGCGGGCATCTTTGCTTCCTGATGGAATGCTTTCCAAACAGGTTTTTTTATTTCTTTTTCTTGGGCATCGCGTTGCAGGAGAGGCCTTCTGCATCGTGCGCCGCTTCCATCAGCGTCTCGCAGACGGTGGGGTGCGGGTGGATGGTATCCGAGAGATCTGCAACCGTGCCGTTCTTTTTCATCAGGACGGCAATTTCGCCGATCATATCCGTGGCTCTGGGAGCGAAAATCTGCGCGCCCAGGATTTTGCCCGTGGTCTTCTGGGCGATGATTTTCACGACGCCGCTGTTGGCGCCCATGACCATGGCTCTGCCGTTGCCGGCGACGTTGAAGGAGCCAATTTCCACATCATAGCCAGCTTCTTTCGCCTTGTCTGCCGTCATGCCGATGTAGGCAATCTCGGGAGAGGAGTAGATGCAGGCCGGGACGACATCGTAGCTCATGGTTGCGGTTCTGCCGGCGCAGTTGGCCGCGGCGACCATGCCCTGAGCAGAAGCGACGTGAGCCAGCTGAATCTTGCCCGTGATATCGCCGATGGCGTAGATGTTCTTGATGCTGGTCTGCATGCAGCTGTCCACTTCGACGAACGCGCGGTTCATCTTGATGCCCAGCTCTTCCAGGCCGATGCCAGCCGTCATGGCGCGGCGGCCGACGCTGACGACGCAGACGCTGCCCGTGGCGACTTCGCTCTTGCCGTTCAGCTCATAGCTGACGGAAACCGTATCGCCGCCCTCGATGCCCGTAACCTTGGCGTTGTTGATGATGGTAACGCCCTTTTTCTTCAGGCTGGCTTTCAGGGAGTTGACGATATCCGCATCTACGCCCGGCAGGATGGAAGGCATCATTTCAATAACAGTAACCTTCTTGCCCAGCGTCGCGAACAGCGTGGTGAACTCCATGCCGATGACGCCGCCGCCGATGATGACGAAGCTATCCGGCAGCTCTTTCATGGCCAGCACCTCGTCGCTGGTAACGACATTTTTGCCGTCAATGCCGGGGATCGGGGGGCGGGCAGGCGCGGAACCGGTGGCCAGGATGATCTTATCCGCCTCGACGGTTGTGCCGTTGTCTACCTCGATGGTGTTGGCGCTGGTCAGCTTGCCAAACCCGGTTACAACATCAACGCCGTGCGCCGCTTCCAATGCGCCGATGCCGCCCGTCAGTCTGGCGACGACAGCATCTTTGTTGGCGGCGATTTTCGCGTAATCATAGGTGATCTCGCCGGTGGAGACGCCGAATTTCGCAGCGTTTTTCGCTTCCTCATAGAGCTCTGCGCTGTGCAGCAGGGCTTTGGTGGGGATGCAGCCTCTGTTGAGGCAGGTTCCGCCCAGCTCCCGCGCCTCGATGAGCGCCGTCTTCAGGCCAAGCTGCGAGCAGCGAATGGCCGCTTCATAGCCGCCGGGGCCGCCGCCCAAAACTGCAACGTCATAACGTTTGTTCATAGTAGACTCCTTCTTATATAAATCTTATAGAATGCGTATGTTTTGCCATACTGTTACCGTATGCTATCGGCATACATCCAGCTATAATGGTAGAATAATTGCGGCGGTTTGTCAATAATCGGAAGCGAATTTGAAAGTCTTTGGGAAAAATGAAAAAAAGCCTGCGCTACATTGACATTTCGGGGGGCAGGCGATACAATAAAATTGTTACAAATATGTGTTGTTTGCGGCGGGAGCAGGGAAAAGTCCGTCGTTTTCCTGCGCTTCATGCGGCAGCAATATCATTTAATACTGTTTCAAATTTGCGCCAAGACGCATTTTAGGAGGTAACATGGCAAACGTTGTGATTATGCCGAAAGTTGGCATTACAGTAACGGATTGTATCCTGACGACCTGGTATAAGAAAGTCGGCGATACGGTTGAGAAGGGCGAGCCGCTGTTCTCTTACGAGACGGATAAGGCTTCCATCGATGAAGAGTCGGAATTCTCCGGCACGATTCTGGATCTGTTCTATGAAGAAGGCGATGTCGTCGAGTGCCTGGCAGACGTATGCGTCATTGGCGAGCCCGGCGAGAAATATGAGCGCCCGGCAGGCGCAGCTCCGGCAGCAGCGCCCGAAGCGCCGGCGGCAGAGGCGGCTCCCGCTCCTGCGGCAGCTCCAGCAGCGGCAGCAGCGCCTAAGGCAGAGGCAAACGGCGCGCCCATCTCCCCCAGAGCAAAAACTTTTGCAAAGCAGCTGGGCGTGGAGACGGACGGCATTGCGCCCACCGGCCCCGAGGGCAGAGTGATCGCAAGAGACGTCATCGCGGCGGCAGAAGCGGGCACGGCCAAGAAGGCGGAAGCGCCTGCGGCAGCTGTGGCAGAGGCGCCGAAATCCGGCGGATATACGGACAAGAAGCAGAGCAACGTCCGCAAAGT
This sequence comes from Christensenellaceae bacterium 44-20, assembly GCA_041223705.1. NCBI lineage: Bacteria > Bacillati > Bacillota > Clostridia > Christensenellales > Christensenellaceae > Christensenellaceae bacterium 44-20. The sequence continues at coordinate 1,088,054 of JBCLQU010000001.1, read as the reverse complement.
CATTGCTCGGGCGATGTCCACCTCGCTTTCCACCATCCCGCAGCTCACGCTCAACACCAGCTTCGATGCGACGGCCGTTCTGGCGCTGCGCAAGAAGTTCAAAGAGTGCACCTTCACGGATGAGTTCGCAGGCATCACGCTCAACGATATGATGATCCACGCGGTCTCCAAAGTTCTGCCGGCTTTCCCCGAGCTGAACGCACACCTGCTGGATGATACCCTGCGCGTGTTCGACGACGTCAACATCGGCTGCGCGGTGGATACGGACAGAGGCCTGCTGGTTCCCGCGGTTGTCGCGGCAGACAAGATGAGCCTGCTGGAAGTTTCCCAGAACCTCAAGACGGTTGTCGCCGCTGCAAAGCAGGGCAATATCAACCCGGATCTTTTAAACTGCGGCACGTTCACGGTCAGCAACCTGGGCAGCTTCGGCATCGAGAGCTTCACGCCTGTGATCAACCCGCCGCAGACGGGCATTCTGGGCGTAGACGGCATCACCTACCGCATGAAGAAGAACGGCGAGACATACCCGGCAATGGGCCTTTCCCTGACCTTCGACCACAGAGCCATCGACGGCGCTCCTGCGGCGCACTTCCTCAAAGCACTCGTGAACTATCTCGAGAACTTTGATATGATGCAGATGAAATAATTTCGCCAAGCGAAATTGCGATATTTTAAAGAGAGGTAAAAGTAAAATGCCAAAGTGTTTGTATACTGACCCGAACGAGCTTCGGGCTCCTGGAAAGATTCATTTCGAGGACATTGAAGTCAACCAGTATAACAAGACCATCGAAGATGAGAAAGCAAACTTCAGCAAAGAAGATTTCATGCGCATCTACGAGGATATGTTCTCCATCCGCACCTTCGAGCTGATGCTGCTGGATATCAAGCAGAAGGGCATGTATGCGGGCGTCAACTACACCTATCCCGGCCCGGCGCACCTTGCCATCGGCCAGGAAGCCGCGGCAGTCGGCGAAGCATACTACCTGGATGCAAACGATTTTGTGTTCGGCAGCCACAGAAGCCACCACGAGATCATCGCAAAGGCGTTCTCGGCCATCCACAAGCTCTCGGACGATGAGCTGAAGAGCATCATGGAAGGCTACATGGGCGGCGCGCTTTATCAGAAAGTCAGCGAGAAGCTCCAGGGCGCAGACATGAAGGAGACGGCAAAGAACTTCTTCCTGTATGGCGCAATGGCAGAGATTTTCGCGCGTGAAGTCGGTTTCCTGCGCGGCCTGGGCGGCTCCATGCACGCCGCATTCCAGCCGTTCGGCATCTACCCGAACAACGCTATCGTCGGCGGCTCCTCCTGCGTTGCGGCAGGCGCTGCCCTTTATAAGAAAGTCAACCAGAAGCCGGGCGTTGCTGTTGCAAACCTGGGCGACGGTTCGCTTGGCTGCGGCCCTGTTTGGGAAGGCATGAACTTCGCGGCGATGGATCAGTACCGCCAGCTCTGGGAAGAGCCGTATAACAAGGGCGGCCTCCCGGTTATCTTCAACTTCTCCACCAACTCCTACGGCATGGGCGGCAAGACCACCGGCGAGACCATGGGCTACAACATGATTGCCCGTTTCGCTGCCGGCGTCTCCCCGACGCAGCTGCACGTCGAGCGTGTTGACGGCTTCAACGTCATGGCCGTGATTGATGCTTACAGAAGAAAACTGCCCTTGGCCAAGGAAGACGGCCCGGTCATGCTGGATATCGTTACCTACCGTTTCAGCGGCCACTCCCCGTCCGACGTCAACGCATACCGCAGCACGGAGGAAATCGAGGCTTGGCAGGCACAGGATGCGATCCCCGCATTCGCAAAGAGCCTGATCGAAGCTGGCGTCTGCACGCAGGAAGAGATCGAAGCGCTGGAGAAGAAGATCATTGAGCGCAACGAGAATGCGTTCAAGCTTGCCGCTGATAAGGAAGAGACTCCCTATTACGATCTGGATAAGAACCCGCAGCTCATCGAGGATCTCATGTTCTCCAACCAGTATGTTGAGAAGATGGAAGATCGCCCGGCAGAGATGCTGACGGCAAGAGAGGATAACGATCGCGTTAAGCAGCTGAAAAACAGAGCGAGATACGCTTACGACGAGAACGGCAAAGAGATTCCCAAGATCAAGACCTATACCATCCGCGACGGTCTGTTCGAGGCAATGCTGGATAAGTTCTACACGGATCCGACGCTGGTCATGTACGGCGAGGATGTGGCATACTGGGGCGGCGCTTTCGCTGTTACCAGAAACATGGTGGATTCGGTTCCGCGCCACAGACTGTTCAACTCCCCGATTTCCGAGTCCGCAATCGTGGGCACGGCAGTTGGCTACGGCATGTGCGGCGGCCGCGCCATCGTCGAGCTGATGTACGGCGACTTCCTGGGCCGCTGCGGCGACGAAGTCTTCAACCAGCTGGCGAAATGGCAGGCAATGTCCGGCGGCCTTCTGAAGATGCCGGTTGTCCTGCGCATCTCGGTTGGCTCCAAGTACGGCGCACAGCACTCCCAGGAGTGGACCTCCATGTGCGCGCAGGTTCCTGGCCTGAAGGTCGTCTACCCGGTTACGCCTTACGACGCGAAGGGCATGATGAACACCGCCCTGGCTGGAACGGACCCGGTCGTCTTCTTCGAGAGCCAGAAGATCTACGATATGCCTGAAAAATTCGTCAAAGAGGGCGTTCCGGAAGGCTACTACGAAGTTCCCTTCGGCGAGCCGGTTGTCAGAAGAGCAGGCGACGACGTCACGATCTTAACCCTTGGGCCGGCGCTCTACAGCGCGCTGGATGCTGCGAAGACGCTGGAAGGTTACGGCGTATCCGCAGAGGTTATCGATATGAGAAGCGTCGTTCCCTTCAACTATGAGATGGTCGCGAAATCCGTCGAGAAGACGGGCCGCGTCATTCTGGTCAGCGAGGCCTGCGAGAGAGGCAGCATCATGCACGATATCGCAAACAACCTCTCCCAGCTCTGCTTCGACTATCTGGATGCCGCTCCGTTCGTTCTGGGCTGCCAGAACTGGATTACGCCTTCCGCAGAGTACGACAAGTACTTCTTCGTCGGCGCAAGCGACATCGTGGATGCGATCCACGAGAAACTCCTGCCCCTGCCTGGCCACGAGCCGGCAAGAACCTTCCGCAAAGCGGAGCTCATCCGCAAAGCGAAGAAGGGTGTCTAAGGGCATCTTGAGAAAAACAAAAAGCTGTGAGCAATCGCTCACAGCTTTTTTGTTGCGTTTTGGTGAAGAACATGGGGAAAAGCAAAATAAAATGGCAGGAAGCTTTTTAGGCTTCTGCCATAAATAGAACAGATTTATTTTTCTGACGCTGTAGGAATTGGGCCGTACTCCTTTTCATATTCGGTTACTCGTTTCTTCAAATATTGCTCAATCTCTTTATTTGCAGATCGGCCTTCCGATTCAGCAATATACCGAAACTTCTGAAAAACCAGGCGATCGACTCTTAATGTGTATCTCAACAATTTATCGTCCATTTTCTATTCCTTTATAATATCATAATGTCATTATGGCTCAATTATAGTGGAATTATTGCGCCAAAACGAAAATGGTGGTATTATAACATTAAAATGACGCATATTTATATGAAGGAATGGGAGAAATGAAGGTTGCTATCGTGGGATCGCGCAGCTTGAGCGTGGAAGATTTATCGCCGTATTTACCAAAGGAAACGTCGGAAATTGTCTCGGGAGGAGCAAGGGGGGTGGATACTTGTGCCAGAAATTTTGCACGGGAAAATAATCTAAAGCTGAAAGAGTTTCTGCCCGAATATGCGAGATACGGCAAAAGCGCGCCGCTCAAAAGAAACCTGCAAATCATCGATTATGCGGATCTGGTGATCGCTTTTTGGGATGGGAGCTCGAGGGGGACGAGATATGTGATTGAACATTGCAAAAAGAGGGGAAAGAAGGTAGCGGTCTATCAAATGGGGCGAAAAAACGAAAGTTTCCGGCAATAAAAAAGACAGGCGCTCTACTCTCTGCGTCTGCCTTTTTTATTGCCGGCATAGGGAATATTTACTTCAATTCGGCTAACTCCTGCGCAGCTTTCTCCGCGCTTTTTGCCGAGACGTCTATCTTCCGCACTTCCAGCTTGTCGTAAAGCGGCAGCCGGGCAAGGCTTCGCTCTAAAACATCCGGCTGGCGCAATCCGGTATCAATATCCTTTTGCAGCCGCCGGCGCAAAGCGTCTTCTGAGCAGACCAGAGCCGCGGCATGCACTGCGCAGTTTCCCAAATCCAGCCGGGAGAGAAGCTCGTCCAAAATGGCCTGCTCGTGCATGACCCAGCAGAAGATGATATGCTCAAAGGCTGAGCAATGCAGGAAGCTGTTCAGCAAAAAGCAGATGTTTTGCATGACCATCTCTTTGGTTTCATCCGTTACCTGGAAAGGGTGCATATCCCAGCACCAGTCGCCGTCCAAAAATACACTATGGGCAAGTTTTCTTTTTAAGGCCTGGCAGACGGTGGTTTTGCCAACGCCCATCGTCCCGGCGACCAAATAGAGCTGCTTCATTTTTCTCCTAATCTGAACATGGGCACGCCCGTTTGCTTTTTATTCTGCCAGCGCCCGGCTCACATGTACGATGAAATCTTGCACGTTGGTTACGATGGTCTTTACCGAGAGACTGCCGCGGTCCCGCAGTTTGTTGACGGCGAATTCCGAGATATCCACCGAGTAGAAATAGCAGGGGCGCACCTTGCCGTCCCGCACCCGGAAGGAGGGCGTCATATTTCCCGTGGCGACGGTATGCAGGGTGGAGGCCATGCAGATGACGGTGGTCGCCTGGCGCACCAGGCTGCGCATGGCATCCTGCGCGGCATAGACATCCGCGTAAACCTCGGGCAGCGGGCCGTCGTCGCGGATCGAGCCGGCCAGGACGTAGGGAACTTCATTTTTGACGCATTCATAGAGGATGCCGTCTGCCGCATGGCCGGCCTGGATAAAGGCCGGAATAGAGCCGCAGGCGCGGACTTTGTTGATGGTATCGATATGGTTATAATGGCCGTTGAAGTGGGATTTTTGCGTATAAATATTTTGCCCCAAGGCGGTATTGAGGTAGCTGGCCTCCAAATCGTGCGTGGCCAGGGCGTTGCCCGCCATCAGCCCCTGGACATACCCTGCGCGGATGAGCGCGGCGAAGGCGCTGCGGGAATCGGCATCGAAGGAGCAGGCTGGGCCCATGACCCAGAGGATATTGCCGCCGCCTGCGCGTTCCTGCCGCAGAAGGGCATAGAGCTCGTCGTAGTCCCTGGAATAGGCGGTTTCACGGGAGCGGCCCTGCCGGAAGGAAAAGGTTTCGGCCAGCTCGTCTTCCTGCTGGAAGCCATCGGCGTGGACGAAAATCCCTTGGGAGGCATCCTCCGTGCGCCCCAAAACCACAAGATCGCCCTTTTTGAGGTTGCGGAACTCCACGGCATCCATGCGGCCGCCGCCCCGGTAGACCGAGACGCAGTCCATCCGGCTTTCCTCGGCCAAAATCCATGCGCCGTCTATCTTGAAATATTCCGGGTAGATGCTGGTGGCGTGATAGCCTTCTGGGGCGACTTTATCCATGGGCGCGGGAGCGAGAGCGGCATCCGGAGCCCCGGCAAAGCGCGGAAGGGTGAAATCGGGTGCGGTGTAGGCGGGAAACTGAAACGACATAAAACCTCCTTGAGAAAAGACGATGTTGGCGCGATGGAGCGCGATGCTTTTTAGCAAACCTGAAACAGATAGAACTTGAGATAATTGGTCTCGGGCATGCCCCAGAGGATGGGGTGATCCGGCCCCTGCTGGCGCATCTCGATTTGGCGCAGGCTGACGCTGGCATCCGCCGCGGCATGGCGCAGCATTTTCTGGAACATCTCGTCCGAAGCGAAATGCGAGCAGGAGCAGGTCGCCAGATACCCGCCCCGGGGCAGGATGCGCATGGCCCGGCTGTTGATCTCCCGGTAGCCGCCCATGGCACTAAGCATAGTTTTGCGGCTTTTGGTAAAGGCCGGGGGATCCAGAATGATGAAGTCGTATTTGGCGTGCTCGGCCTCCAGGCGGGGTAGCAGATCGAACACGTTTTCTGTGATAAAATCCATCCTTTGGGCGAGGCCGCTCCCCTCGGCATTTTTGCGCGCCATCTCGATGGCCGCCGCGCTGACGTCTACCGCCGTAACATGCTCTGCGCCGCCCTTTGCCGCGTTCAGCGCAAACGAGCCGGTATGCGTGAAGCAGTCCAGCACGCGCTTGCCTTTGGCCAGCTTGGCCACGGCCAGGCGGTTATACTTTTGATCCAGGAAATAGCCGGTTTTCTGGCCATTCTCGAAATCCACCAGATAGCGGATGCCGTTTTCCACGATGGTCGTCTGGGTCACACCGGGATTGGGCGCATCCGGCAAGGCGAACCAGCCTTTGCCCTGCTCCAGCCCCTCCAGCTCCCGGATGGCCACGTCGTTGCGCTCGAAAATGCCCCGCAGAGGGATGCCGTCTGCGCGCAGCATCTCAAAAAGCATGGGAAAGAGCAGGGGCTTGAGCCGCTCCATGCCGATGGAGAGCGTCTGCGTAACCAGCACATCCCCGAAGAGATCCACTGTCAGGCCGGGGAAGTGATCCGCCTCGCCGAAGATGACCCGGCAGCAGGAAATATCCTCCCGCATGACGGTTTTGCGGTATTCCCAGGCATGGGAAAGCCGGCGCCGCCAAAAAGCTTCATCGAATTTATCGTTGGCGTTGCGGGAGATCAGACGGATGCGGATTTTGGATTGCCGGCTGTAAAGCCCGGTTCCCAGGTATTTGCCTTTCTCGCTTACGGCGTCTACCAGCGCGCCGTTTTCCGGCTCATCCGAGAGCGAGAGCACTTCTGCCTCGTAAACCCAGCTATGGCCGGAGGCCAGGCTGGCTTCGCCCTTTTTGGTAATGGTTGCCCGAGGGTATCCTCTATCAATCTTCATGGTATTCTTCCTTTTCTTCTAATACAAATTCTTCGCCCAAAAGCGCCTGGGCTTCGTAGATATCCGCTTCGGCCACGGCGCGGAGCTTTTGCTGGATACTGCGGGAATTGCCTGCCGCGCGCTCGAGATTATTTGCCGCGGCATGGATGCTCCTGCGCGTGCTCTCCAGATTGGCAGAGAAACTGCCGAAGGATTTTTTGACGGCCGAGAGCAGCTTCAAAATCTCGCCCGACTGCTGCTCGATGGCCAGCGTCTGGAAACCGACTTGCAGGCTGTTGAGCAGGGCGGCCAGCGTCGAAGGGCCGCAAAGCAGGATTTTTTCATCCCGCTGAAGCGTATAGAGCAGATCTTCCGCGGCCAGCATGGCATAGAGCCCCTCGGAGGGAACGAAGAGAATGGCAAAATCCGTCGTATGGGGCGGGGAGATGTATTTTTTGCGGATGCTGCGCGCCTCCTCCAGTACCGCCCGGATCAGGCCGCTTTTGGCGGCGGCGATATCGGCGGCGTCTCCGCTCTCCTCGGAAAGCAGAACCGAAGTATACCGATCCATGGGAAATTTGGAATCGATGGGCAGATAGACCATGCTGCCCTTGCCCGGAAGCTTGATGGCAAAATCTACCCGGGACTGCGTTCCCGGGATGGTCATCTGCTCCTCGAATTGGCTGGGGGCGAGAATATCGCGCATGAGCGAAGAGAGCTGAACTTCCCCCCACGTCCCCCGGTTTTTGACGCCCGAAAGGATATTGCGCAGATCCGTGATATTGCCGGCGATGGCGCGCATCTCGCCCATGCTCTGGAACACCTGCTCCAGCTGGGTGCTGACCGAGTGAAACGAGGTATCCAGCCCGGCTTTGAGCGTCTCGGAAAGCCGGGTATCCACGGCGGCCTGCATGCGCTCCAGGCTTTTTTGGTTCTCCCCGCGCAGGGCGGCCAGCTGGCGATCCATGGTGGCGCGCATCTCCTCCAGCTGCTGGCCCGTGCTGCTGCCAATGCCCGAAATGGCGGTCATGGAAATCTGGCTGAGGGTTTGGAACTGATGGTTGATCTCCCCGCGCAGAGAGGCATCGGCCGCCGTTTTGCTGTTTTCCAATGCCGCGAGCTTTTGGGAAAGCGCTTGCAGGGAGGCAGAGGTGTTGGAGCGGCGCGCCAGCAGGGCGATGAGCAAAACAAGGCAAAGCGCCGCCAGCGCGCAGGATAGTATGATAAAAATAAGCAAAGTTGACTGCATTCGGCTTCTCCTATCTATGCGCTTATTATAGCATGTTTGCCAAAAGATTTGAAGAAAAGCCGCGGCGAAACCTGAGGGAGGGGAGAGAAGTATTTAACGAAAAAGGAAGAGAAATACTTTTTTTCCAGATACAATAAAAGCAGTAACTTAATACCTGCTTTTTCGCACTATATTGCTGTAGACATTTGAATTTCGATATAGTAAGATGAATTTATAACAATAGGAGCACTAGCACATTTGAAAAATCTACAGAAAAGGAGTTGACGACGGCGTGCTAAAAGCTCATAATTGGACAGACAGACAGACAGACAGACAGACAGACAGACAGACAGACAGACAGACAGACAGACAGACAGACAGACAGACAGAGCGGCTGCCCGTCTTTATGTTGCTTTGGGGAAATTTTAAGGATAAACTGATCTTGCAAAAACGCGTTTGCAGGGGCAGTCTATCCTTTTTATAACAAGCGGAATTGCTTGATAGAAGACGTAGCAAAAGCTGAGCGCGCATAAATATAGAGGGCGCGCAAAAAGCAGAGCGATAAAGAATGGAGGGATCGTGCAATGAAAAGAAGAATTGTAAGCGCATTTCTTTGTATAGCAATGCTATTCCCCATATTTTCTGGAGTAGTATACGCAGAAGGAACGCAAGAGATCGACTGCACGCATGAACATGCGGAGCAGTGTTACGCTTTGGAAGAGAACTGTGTCTTTGAGGGAGAGGAGGAGCAGGCGGAGGAACATATCTGCACAGAGCAGAGCGGCTGCATCATAAAAGTGCTCAGATGCCAGCATGTGCATGATGAAACATGCGGTTATCCGGCGGCTTCCAAACTTCCAGATGCAGAGCCGAGCGCGCCGAGCGAGGATGAGACCCCGGAGGAAGAGGAACTGGGGCCGGCTTTGTTTCAGACGCCCAGAAGCGTTGGCTCGGATGTTTTGCAGAGACATATCGTTACGGACAGAGTCGCTAACCCGGATGGCGTTACCGTCAACCTGTTCGATTACTGGGTGAATACGGAAAAACCCACTGCGCCCCAGGGCGATATTCTGACCAAAAACCATAACCATGGCAGGGAGGATGGCTCCAGCGCCGGGTTTTCCTCGGAGAATGACTGGAACCGCGGCATCAATGCCGGGCATCTGCTGCTTTTCGGCGACGGCGTCATTCATGGCGGCCTTTGGAACAAGGGCGCCGGGGAGAGCACGACGTATGGCAAAAACTATGCCGGCATGGAAGGCATCGTACGGCCGGTGCTTGAGAACAACTACCCTGTGATCAATACGGCGGCCGCGAAAAAGCAGCTGATCGGCGATAAGGATAAGAGAAACTGGGAGACGATCAAAGACTATAAGCTGGCTGGCGATCATGTGGACAATGGCTATACAGGCGGCAATATTCAGAATCTGAGCGATACGCTCATCGGCATCTGGGGAAAAGATCCGCAGAAAGATACCGAGAGTTTGGATTACCTGTTTAACCCGGATATCACGCATCCCAATAAGAGAAGCTATCAGAATATCAAAGGGCTGTTCCAGATAGACGACGATGGCTACTATTACTACAACATGCGGGAGAACTTTGCGGAATTCAGCAATAGAAGAACCGGGGACAGCGACGGCGAGTTTATTCTATACGACGCTCCGGCGACTGTGCGGACGGATGCAGCGGCAAGTGTCGGCAACTTCCTTCCGTTCAACAAAGGCGAAGAGGTCTTCGACGGCGAGGATGCGGATGGCAAGCTGACCAGCAGCGTGCCCTGTTCGCGCAATGCCATGAACCACCATCTTGGCATGACTATCAACCTGGAGTTCCGCCAGCCCATCGGCGGCATGGTCAACATGGGGACGCACAACGCGCCTATGACCTTCGGCTTCTCCGGGGATGACGACGTTTGGGTCTTTATCGACGGCGTACTGGTTCTGGATTTGGGCGGAACCCACAGCGAAATTTACGGCACCATCGATTTCAGCACGGGCGATGTGTATATCGGCCGCGGATTCGATACCAAGGGCATTCCGGAGAACCCAGCGGATCCTGCCAATATGGTAACGCATACGACACTGCGCGATCTCTACCGCGCTGCCGGCCAGGAGGGAGAGGTCAACTGGCGGGGAAACACCTTTGCCAGCAACAGCGACCACACGCTGCAAATGTTCTATCTCGAGCGCGGCAACTATGATTCCAGCATCGCGCTGCGCTTCAACCTTCAGCCGCGGCTGTATCAGCAGATCAAAAAGGTCAACCAATATGGCGAGCCCATCGGAGGCGTCAGCTTCGATCTTTACGCGGCTGAGGCTGTTGCCAAAGACGGAGAAACCGTCTATCAGCCCGTCGGGAATGCCCTGACAACGCTGACCACCGAGGCGGACGGCACCGCGCGCTTCGAGGAATACGAGGCAGACGGAAAGACGCTGCGCCCCTTCGATTTTACGGATCGCTATACGGAGCGGGGCATTCAGCACTATATTTTAAAAGAGACGAACACCCCGCCGGGATATCGTTCCCTGCCGCAGGATATCGTCCTCGAATATAACCCGGAGACGACCATGATGGTAGTGGTCAACCGATGGACGACAGGCGCTTATGCCAGCTTCACTTCTACCATCACAGGCAATAGCCATATCACCTATGGCCTGTTTGATCCCGATACCGGAGATTTGAACCCGACGGATACCTATGTCTCGGCAAGGGCACAGAAGGATGGCCTGGTTGTGGCCATTCCCATGCTCTATCAGCAGTCCACGGGCAAATGGAGGGCGCTTTATGGCAGCAATGTCGACGGCCTGCACGCGGTAGAGCCGGAAAATAGAGAGGTTGTGGCATGGCGCAAGGCGGCGCTCAAGGCTGTGCTGTATCAGTGCGCGGATTCCAGCCCGCAGACGCCCAGCTGGTTCCTGGGATGGAGCGACGAGAATAAGCGTCTGGAAGGGACGCTGTTGGATTTGCCCGGCCGGGCAGATCGCTATCAGCTGAGCAGCAAGGACGCTGATATGAAGATGACTTACGCGATCATCGATGCAAAGGTGTTTACAGATCTGCTGGGTGCGTCAGGAGTGGACGATGAGGCGCAGTATGAGGCGCTGGGCGCATACGTCAGAGCAAAAGTGGCGGCGGGCGCCAGCCTGGATGATGCTATCGCGCAGACTGTGGAAGAGATCTACCGCATACAGGGTGAAAACGGGCGCGGCTTCAGCTTCCTGAACGTCGATCAGTTTAACCGGACGTTCCGCTCCCTCATCTATATCCCAAATGAGCAGAGGGAACTGCGGGTCAAGAAGGTCGATCAGGATGGCAAGAGCGTCAATGGCGCGGAGTTCGGCCTGTATCAGGCGACGGACGGCGCTCTGGCAGCGAAAGGCGTAACCGCCCGGGTGAACGGCGAAGACGGTGTTCTGATCTTCCAGCCGGGGGCGCCCAAAGATGCCAGCGGAAATGTGCAGGCAGGCTATGCGGAAATCGGCTGGGCCAGGAGCGTCTGCGACCGCTATATTTTAAGGGAGATCAATGCGCCGGCAGGGTATTCGGTCAATCATTCGGATATCCCCATCGTCGTGGGCATCTATGGCATCTATGCGGATGCAGGCGCGCCGGATAATGGAATCACCGTCATGGCAGGCGTGGGCAAACTGGCGCAGACCATGGTCAAATATGCTTCGGACGGCGAGGTCAATATTACGCTGCGCGATATTACCGCGTTTGCGCAGACGCAAAAGAGCGGCAACTATCAGGGCCTTGAGGCTTGGGAGGATGTGAAGCTGGAAGGAACCAACGTACAGCGCTCTCTCAACCTGCACTATGGCAAAAATGCCGTGGTGGACTATGGCCTGCACGACGAGGATGGCGGAAAGACCATCTCTCCCTTCTTCGTTACCAATACAGGCTTCCTGCGCACGAGAGTGCAGCAAAACTATCCGGCGCTGACGGGCGAGCTCTACAGCGACGAGGGCAGCGACAACGCCGGCAACCGCGACAACCTGGGCGATACCGAGCTGACCAGCTTGTTTAGCCTGCTCAATATTGTCGTCGTAACGGATCAGACGCAAACAGATACGCATACGGGACAGCTGACCATCAGCAAAAAGGTCCTGGGCAAACCCCAGAGCGAAAAAGACTACACGCGCAATTTCAATTTCACGGTGGAATTAAAGGACGCGGCAGGCAATTCGCTTTCCGGTCAGTATTATTTCTATGGCACGGATAAATCCGGCTATATCAGAAGCGGCGGCCAGCTCCCGCTCCACCATGACGAGAGTATCACCATCCTTGGCCTGCCTGCCGGAACGAGATATACGGTTACAGAAGCGCCGACAGACGGCTGGTACACCATCCCCTCGACGCAGAAAATTTCCGGCACGATTGAGGAAGACGAGACGGAGCTTGCGGCATTTATCAACAGCCGGGAAGACGTGAAAAAGTCGCCGGGGCACCTGGCCATCAGCAAAATCGTTACCGGTGATCTGGGAGATCCGGCAAAGGAGTTCCATTTTACGCTGACGCTGAGGGATGAGAATGGAAACGCCCTGAGTGAGAGCTATTCCTATGCTGGCAGCAAGCAAGGCAAGATCAAGAGCGGGGATATCATTGCTCTAAAACACGGCGAGCGCATCGTGATCGCGAATTTGCCGGCAGGCACGCAGTATATCGTCAGCGAGCTGGAGGCGGATCAGCAGCGGTACGTTACCACGGCGATAGACGAGAATGGCTGGATCGTCTCCAACCAGACGGCCGATGCGGTTTTCGTCAACAGTAAGGGAGCGCCGCCTGTACCCGGGACGGGCAACCTGATCATCGCGAAGGTGGTAACCGGCAATGGCAACACCGAGACAGACTTCCACTTTAAAGTGGAGCTCCGCCAAAAGCTGAGCGGAACCTATGGGGATATCACGTTCCAGGATGGCATCGCGGAGATCACGCTGCGGCACGGGCAATCCAAGACAGCAGTCGGCCTGCCCCAGGGAACCGAATATATCATAACCGAACTGGAGGCAAACCAGGGCGGCTATGAGACCAGCGCCACCAAGGATACCGGGACGATTGCAGACGGCGAGATCAGCATTGCGCTCTTCAATAACCGCGCAAACGAGCAGCCGCCTATCAGCCCGGAGGATCCCTCCAATCCTCCCGGAAAAGAGGAAGTTCCGAAGACGGGGGATGCGGGCGCTTTGTTCGCCTGGGGCATTGGCGCGGCGCTGTGCCTATGTGCCCTTGCGGCGGCAGTATGGCGCAAAAGAAGGCTGAAATAGCCGCGGGAAATAACCAGAAGCAGAGGCCAGCTCATCATAGAGCTGGCCTTTTTGCCCCCTGCAAATTCTGTTTATCATAGGGCCAGTTCATGATATGATAGAGAAAGAGCGGCCCGGGCGTGCGGTTTTGCAGGCCGCGGGCAAAACGTGCTATACTATAAAAAAGGGAAAAAGAGGTCGTGCAATGCAAAGAAATGATATCTGCGAGATAGAGGCAACTGATCTGACGATAGAGGGCAAAGCGGTCGGCCGCGTGGACGGCATGGCGGTGTTCGTGGATGGGCTGCTGCCGGGCGAGCGGGGTCGCGCCAGAGTCGCAAAGACGGCAAAAAACTACGCTGAGGCCGAACTTTTGGAGCGGCTGAGCGACAGCCCGGATCGGGTTTTGCCGCCTTGCCCGTATTTTGGCGTGTGCGGCGGCTGCCAGCTCCAGCACAGCAGCTATATCGGGCAGCTGAATTACAAGAACACGCGCGTTCAGGGGTGTATGCATCGGATTGCCAAGATTTCGGACGATGTAGTACTCAATTTCCCGCTGCCCGCAAGGCAGCATTTTGGCTACCGCAACAAAGCTGCGCTGCCTATCGTTCAGGGAGAAAACGGGATCGAGATTGGCTACTACAAGCAGAAGAGCCACGAGCTCATCGATATTAAAAAGTGCGCGCTGCTGCCGGAAGAGATGAACGATGCCATCACGCTGGTGCGGGATTGGGCGAATGAATATGGCCTTACGGCCTACTGTGAGCAGACGGGCAAAGGGCTGCTCCGCCATCTCGTTTTGCGGTACAGCGCCGCAGGGGAGATGATGGTTGGGCTGGTGATCAACGGCGATCAGCTTCCGCATGCAAAAGAACTGATCCGAAACCTGCGCATCAACCTGCCCGAAGTATATTCTGTTTTGGTGAATAAAAATACCGAGCGGAGCGCGCAGATTCTGGGAAGCGAGACGCAGGCTATCTTCGGATCAGAGCGCATTTTGGAGGAGATTGCGGGCCTTTCCTTCGATATTTCGCTCAATACATTTTTGCAGGTAAACCACGATCAAACCGAGCTGCTCTATCAGACGGTTTTCAAGCTGGCGCGGATTTTGCCGGGGGAAGTGGTGGCCGATTTATACTGCGGCGCAGGGACGATGTCTCTGTATGCGGCCAAGCTTGGGGCCAAGGTCTACGGCATCGAGATTGTCCCTCAGGCCGTGGCGGATGCCAAGGCAAATGCAGAGAAAAACGGCCTGGAGAAGGCGGAGTTTTACTGTGCAGACTGTGCAGACGGCTTTGCGCAGATTGCGGATAAGGCGGGGAAAATCGATGTGGTGATCGTCGATCCGCCGCGCAGGGGGCTGGATCAGAAGGTCATCGAGGATATTGCGGCGTATACGCCGGGCAGGGTGGTCTACGTTTCCTGCGATCCGGCGACGCTGGCGCGGGATCTCGCGCTGTTCCGGCAAAAGGGATATGCACCCCGCTTCATTCAGCCGGTGGATATGTTCCCCCAGACGACACATGTGGAGACGGCCGTACTGCTGCGAAAAGAGGCAGAGGAATGAGGCGCGATGGGCAGGTGCATTAAAAATTTTCCCGGCGGTGCTTTTTTGGAGTTTGACCGGGGCAGCTTTGATGACTGGTGCGTTTTTTTGGCACGGCCAGGCCAAGAGAGAAAGGCGCTGCGGGACGAGGAGTACTTCGCTCAGATGATCGCGCTGGCGGAAAGGCATGGCAGGGAAAAGCTGTATCAAGATTATCTGAAGGTGTATGAATATACGGGCAAAAAGCTGGATATGAAAGTGCTCCGGGCCATCACAGGGCTGGCGAAGCGGGAGTATGGGCCGGATGCACTTTTGGCGGATTATTTGCTGACGGTGCTCTATGCCGGGATGATCGCGGAAGAAAATAAGGAAAATACCAAGCTGGGCAAACGGGTCAAGCGGCTGGGTGTTTATGGGATTTTGATGGAAGGGCAGAACGCGCAGACGGCAGCCAATCTCACACGGGGCATGAAGTATCAGCAGATTGAGGCTATGTGCGAGGCCAGGGGTTTTTGAAAGTGGGAGCACAGCGGAGGGACAGATGAAAAATCGTTTGGAGGAACTGCTGGAAAGGCAGAAGGTTGTGGTGCTGGATGGCGCCTTGGCGACGGAACTGGAAAACCGGGGATTATCCCTGGCGGATTCGCTCTGGTCTGCTAAAATTTTGGCGGAACAGCCGGAGGAGATTGAGGCGGTGCATTATGACTATTTCTGCGCGGGCGCGGATATTGGCATTTCTGCCAGCTATCAGGCTACCATTCCCGGATTTTTGAGCAAGGGCTATGCCCAGCAGCAGGCAGAGGAGATGATAGCGCGCTCGATTGCGCTCCTAAAGCAGGCGCGTGCTCGCTTTTGGGCGGAAATCGGGGAAGGCGCCGGGCGCGCATACCCCGTTTTGGCGGCGTCCATCGGGCCATATGGGGCCTATTTGGCAGATGGCTCGGAATATCGAGGCGAATACGGCCTCAGCCAGCAGGAGCTCTATGCGTTTCACCGGGGGCGCATGCAGGATTTATGGGAGGCCGGCGCAGAGATTTTCGCCTGCGAGACCATCCCGAGCCTTCTGGAGGCCAAGGCGCTGGCGCAGTGTATGCAGGAGATTCCCGGTGCTGGCGGGTGGATTTGTTTCAGCTGCAAGAATGGAACACAGATCTGCGAAGGGACGCCCATCGCGGAATGCGCCGCCCAGCTGGAGGAGTGGGACTGCATTCAGGCCATCGGGGTAAACTGCACGGCGCCGGAATATGTCCAGGAGCTCATCGGGCAAATTCGCGAAAACAGCAGTAAGCCCATCGTGGTATATCCCAATAGCGGGGAATGTTATGATGCCGTCTGCAAAACCTGGCATGGCGCGGCGGAGGCCGGGGGATATGAGGCCTGGGCGAAAAAGTGGTATGCGGCCGGAGCACGGCTGATTGGCGGCTGCTGCCGGACGACGCCCAAGGATATTGCCGCAATCCATCGCTGGAGATGCGGGCTGGAAGGCGGGCAGAACGGGCGGCACTGAGGGAAAAGGCGGGAAACTATGGAAAAGCAAAGCATTCATCTCTCCAAAATGCCCAAAACCTGGATTTTGGATCTGGATGGCACGATCGTGAGGCACGATGGACCTTTTTTGGACGGGGAGGATTCCTTCCTGCCCGGCGCAAAAGAGTTTTTGGAGCAAATCAGCAGTGAGGATATGATCATCTTCCTCACCGCCCGCACGGAATATGAAAAGGCGCATACCCTGCGGTTTTTGAAAGAGCAGAACGTGCGCTACGACCATATTATTTTTGGCGCAGGCAGAGGAGAGCGCATCCTGATCAACGATAAAAAAAGAGACGGCCTGCTGACGGCACATGCCATCAATACGGATCGGGACACCTTTTGCCAGCTGGAGTTTATTATGGATATCGAGCATTAGGGATGGCCTGCGCTGTTCGCATCCGTTGATTCCGGGGGAGAATCTGCTATAATAGAAGCCAGGGAGCTGCCCAAAAGGAAGAGGAAGATGGCAAAAAACGAGCATAAAACAAACGTCATGCGGGCGCTGGAGCAAAAGAAGATTGCCTATACCGCATATCAATATCCGCATGAGGGCGGCGCGGTAGACGGCGTAACAGTGGCTGGGCTAATCGGCAAGGAGGTCAGCGCGGTCTATAAGACGCTGGTTACGGCAGGCGCAAAAGGGCAGCACTATGTGTTTGTCATCCCGGTAAACGAGGAGCTGGATTTGAAAAAAGCGGCCAAAGCCGTGGGAGAGAAATCTATCTCTATGATACCGGTTGCCCAGATTCTGGGGCTTACCGGATATGTGCGGGGCGGGTGCTCGCCCATCGGCATGAAAAAGCAGTTTCGCACGGTGCTGCACGAGGCGGCGCAAATGCAGCCGACCATCACCGTCAGCGCCGGGAAGATTGGGGAGCAGGTGGAGCTGGCGCCGGAGGAACTATGCAGATTGATCCGCGCGGATTATGCGGATCTCATCCGGGAGTAGCGGCATGGCAGAGATCAAAAATCCGTTTGCGCCTGTTTATGACGCGCGCTCCAAGGTGCTGATTTTGGGGACGATGCCCTCGCCCAAATCCAGGGAAAACGGGTTTTACTACGGGCACCCGCAAAACCGGTTCTGGCGGGTTCTGGCGGCCCTGCTAAAGGAACCACTGCCGGAGAATAACGAGCAGAAGCGGCAGATGGCGCTGCGCCATGGGATCGCGCTTTACGACGTGCTTCAGGCATGTGAGATACAGGGGGCAGCGGATGCCAGCATTCGCCAGCCAATCCCCAGCGACCTGGAGCCCATCTTGCAGGCGGCGGAGATCCGGGCAGTTTTTGCCACAGGCCAAAAAGCGGCGGCCCTTTACCGGAAATACAGCCAGGCGAAGACAGGGCGCCCCATTTTCTGCTTGCCTTCGCCCAGCCCGGCAAACTGCGCCGTCTCGCTGGAACAGCTGATCGGGGCCTATGCGGCGATACTAGATTATTTGAGGTAGTGAACATGCAGTTAGAGACGCGCAGATTGGTGCTGCGATCCTGGAGGGAAGCGGATTACCAGGATTTATATGAATATGCCAAAAGCCCGCTGGTCGGGCCGCAGGCAGGCTGGCCAGTGCATGAATCTGCCGAAGAGAGCCGGGAAATTGCCCGGGGATTTGCGGAGGAAAAGCGGGATCTCATCTTGGCCCTGGAGCATAAGAGGGATGCGAAGGTCATCGGCAGCATCGGCCTGCATGATCGCCAGGTGAGCCTCGCCTATGAGCGGCTCATGTCTCGGGAAATGGGCTATGTGCTCAGCCCGGAGTATTGGGGGCAGGGGCTGATGCCCGAGGCGGCAATGTGCGTTTTGGAATATGGGTTCTATGAGATGGGGCTGGATATGGTCTGGTGCGGGCATTTTGAGGGGAACGAGAAGTCCCGCCGGGTCATTGAAAAATGCGGCATGATCCCCATGTTTAGGCGCACTGAGACGTTTCCGCTGATCGGCCAGAAAAAGACGGTCTGCTACTACAATCTGACGGCGGCGGAATTTGCGGCGCGGCCCAAAGTGGCCTTTCATGCCTATACTATCGAGCAAAAAGTTTAGTATATTGAAAAGAGGGAAAGCAAAATGAGATTAGAGGATTTGGAGACACCGGCGCTGGTCGCGGATTTGGATGCGGTGGAGGCAAACATTGCCAAGATGGCGCAAATCATGAATGGTTCTGCGGCAAAACTGCGCCCGCACTATAAGTCGCATAAGTGCGTGGAGATCGCGAAGATGCAGATCGCCGCCGGGGCGAAGGGCATCACCTGCGCCAAGATTTCCGAGGCGGAAGGGCTGGTTGAAGCGGGGATCAAAGATGTGCTCATCGCAAACCAGGTTGTGCAGCCTTCCAAAATTCTGCGGCTGGCCGCCATGGCAAAGAAATGCCATTTGACAGTCTGTGTAGACAGCAAGGAGAATGTCGATGCGATTTCTGCGGCAGCTCAGCTGATGGGCAGCACGGTGCACTGCTATGTGGAATATGACGTGGGCATGAACCGCTGCGGCGTCTACAATTTTGAGGATTTTTTCCAGGTTGCCCAGCATATCACCCAGTGCAAAAACGTAACCTTCGACGGCATTCAGGCGTATGCCGGCCAGCTTTCGCACAAGGATATGAGCATCCGCCAGCCCGGCGTGGAAAAGACAGAGCAGACCATGCGGCAGCTTAGGGAATACTTGCAGGAGCGGGGCATTGCGGTGCGCGAAATCAGCGGCGGGAGCACGGGTACAGTTGAGATGAAGGCCGCGCACGGCGTTTATACGGAGATTCAGGCCGGCAGCTATCTCTTCTCGGATACCTCCTACGGGCGCTTTGGCCTGCCCTTTCAGCCGGCGCTTTTCGTGCTCTCGACGGTCGTCAGCAAAAATCCAAAGACGGTGGTTGTGGATGCGGGCATCAAGAGCTTTGGCGTAGATCAGACGCCGCCCTATCCAGTCCAAAACCCAGAGGCACAGATCAAGCTGCACGAAGAGCACTGCGCGATTTTCGATGACGATTCGGGGCTCCAGGTGGGCGAGCAGGTCGCCTTCTATCCGGGGCACTGCTGCACGACGATCAATCTCTATGATTTCCTCTATCTCATGCGGGATGGAGAAATCGTGGATAAGATTCCAGTAACGGGCAGAGGAAAGAATATCTAATCAGCCGGAAAAAGAGCCTGAAAATTCAGGCTCTTTTTGTTTGCGCATTTCTAAACCGGGAGAGGGGGGAATACATATGATACGAGAGTTTAAGCGAAGGGGAACGGGTTATGGCGGATCAGACGGTCATCGAAAT
Organism: Christensenellaceae bacterium 44-20; assembly: GCA_041223705.1. NCBI lineage: Bacteria > Bacillati > Bacillota > Clostridia > Christensenellales > Christensenellaceae > Christensenellaceae bacterium 44-20. The sequence goes on along the minus strand of JBCLQU010000001.1, from coordinate 1,068,350 downwards.
TATCCAAAAGTATGGGCTTATCGCGATTTTTTTTGCGGTATTCCTGGAGTATGCGTGTTTTCCTGTTCCCAGCGAGATCGTCTTGCCACTTTCCGGCGCTGTCGCCGCGCAGGGAGGGTTCACGTTTCTCTCGGTCTATCTGATTTGCATTGCCGCCGGCCTGGGCGGAAGTTTACTAGATTACAGCCTGGCCCGCTGGGGCGGCGCACCCATGATGGAAAAACTGGAGCGGCGCTTTCCCAAGCTGGCCGGCGGGCTGGAAGTAACCCGGCAGAAATTTGAGAAATATTCGGCTTTTTCGGTGGGCATCTGCCGGGTAATTCCGCTCTGCCGGACGTATATTTCCTTCATCGCGGGCCTTGCAAAGCAGGATCTGGGGACCTTTTTAAGCGCATCTACTGTCGGCATAGCCATCTGGAACGCGCTGCTCGTCTGGGCAGGCTATCTGCTTTCGGAAAACTGGCAGGCGGTAGGCGAATATTATGGAAAATACAAATACGCCATGCTGGCAATCTTGGTGCTTGGCATCTTTGCGTATACATTGCTCAAGCGCATCATGGGAAAAAAGGAAGAAGAGGCGATTGCACGGGCCAGAGAGAGAAGGCGGAAATAGGGTTTGCAATATAAAGAATGACGCTGACCAGTTTCAAAAACAGCGCCGGATCCTGCCGGGGCTGGCTCGCTCTTTTTGCTGATATTTGAGAAAAAGGCGGGAAGGAGAGCTATGAACTAAAATCTACATTGCGTCTAAAAAATTAATATAATTAAATATAAATAAGGTTTGAAATTGGAAATACAAAGTGCGTTATTCCATTTGCTTTCCAATAAAAAACAGGCAGCTCACCTAAGGGTAAACTGCCTGTTTTTTTACAGCGTTTCAGCGCGCGCCTTGATATTCTGCTGGAAGTTGATGATCTCGTGGGCATATTCCTGATCCATGAGAGAAGAGGTCAGAAGAAAATCCGCTGTGGCCTTATTGTTGGCGATGGGAATATCGTAAACCTGGGCGATGCGCAGCAGGGCTTTGACATCCGGATCGTGAGGCTGGGCTGTGAGCGGATCCGAAAAGAAGATGACGAAATCGATATTGCCCTCGACGATCTGCGCGCCAATCTGCATATCACCGCCCAGAGGGCCGCTGTTGTATCCGCGCACGGGCAGGCCGGTCTGCATATTGATCATCCGGGCAGTTGTGCCTGTGCCGTAGAGAAAATGCTGGTTGAGCGTCTCCTTGTGCTCCCGGCACCAGCCGATGAGCTCGGCTTTTTTATTATCATGGGCAATGAGCGCGATATTTTTCTGCTTGCCGATGATCTGCGTCATATATTCTGCCATAAGTGTTCCTCCAAGTTTGCTTTTTTCTAGTATAACATGAAGCGAAAAAGCGGGTAAAGAATAAATAAAAAAGGAAGCGAGAAATCGCTTCCTTTTTTTCCAGTTTTAGCATACGGAGAAGAGCAGCTGGCCGTAGGTCGGGTAGGGGAGGTAATCCTGGCCCAGGTTGACCTCGATTTGGTCGCCCACCGCCCGCAGTTCCTGCATTTTGGGCAGAACCTGATCGCGGTAGTATTCCGCTCTGGCCTTGATATCATCGCATTCTGCAACGCCCATCAGCGCATTTTCCAGCTCCTCCGCAGATTTCATCAGGCAAGCGGAAAGCTTGGAAAGCTTCTCCAGAAGGGCAATCTCGCTTTCGCAGGAAATGCTCTCGCAGAGCTCCTTCTTTGCCAGCGCGTTGCTGGAGAGATCGCCGCAGTATGCGCTGACTGCCGGGAAGATATCCTTCCTGACCATATCCAGCATGGTCAGCCCCTCGATATTGAGCACTTTGCAGTAGTTCTCCATGAGGATCTCGTAGCGGGAGTGCATTTCCGGCTCTGTAAAGATGCCGTGCCGCTCGAACAGCGCAATGTTTTCCGGCTTGATATAGTAGGGAAGCGCATCGACGGTGGTCTTCAGGTTGAGCAGCCCTCTGCGCTCTGCTTCCTGCGCCCATTCCTCGGTATAGCCATTGCCGTTGAAGATGATGCGCTTATGGGCATTCAGCGTATTTTTGATGAGCTTTTGCAGCTCTTTGTTGAAATCCTGCGCGGATTCCAGCTGATCTGCAAACTCCATCAGCACATCCGAGACGATGGTGTTGATGATATAGTTGGCGCAGGCGATGGAGTCGCTGGAGCCCAGCATGCGGAACTCGAACTTGTTGCCAGTGAAAGCGAAGGGGGAAGTCCGGTTGCGGTCGGTATTATCCCGGGGGAACTTGGGCAGAACATGCACGCCGACCTCGATCTCCCCGGCATCGTTCTTGTCATAGGGGACGCCCTGCATGATGGAATCCAAAATGGCCGTCAGCTCATCGCCCAGGAACATAGACATGATGGCTGGGGGCGCCTCGTGGCCGCCCAGGCGGTGGTCGTTGCCCGCGCTGGCGACGGAGATGCGCAGCAAATCCTGATGCTCATCCACAGCCTTGATGACGGCGCAGAGGAAGAGCAGGAACTGCGCGTTTTCCTCCGGGGAGCTTCCGGGCTCCAGAAGGTTTTCGCCTTTGTCCGTGGAAAGCGACCAGTTGTTGTGCTTGCCCGAGCCGTTGAGGCCGGCAAAGGGCTTTTCATGCAGCAGGCAGGTCAGCCCATGGCGCTTGGCGACTTTTTTCATGATCTCCATGGTCAGCTGATTGTGATCCGTGGCGATATTCGTCGTGGTGTAAATTGGGGCGAGCTCGTGCTGAGAAGGAGCGACTTCGTTATGCTCGGTTTTGGCCAGAATGCCGATTTTCCAAAGCTCGATATCCAGGTCTTCCATGAACTCGGCGACTCTGGTTTTGATGCTGCCAAAATAGTGATCCGAAAGCTCCTGGCCCTTGGGCGGCTTCGCGCCAAACAGCGTGCGACCCGTAAAGAAGAGGTCTTTTCTCTGGTTGAACAGCTCGGTATCGATGAGGAAATACTCCTGCTCGGGGCCGACGTTGGAGATGACGTTGGTCGCCTCCCGGTTGCCGAACAGCCTCAAAATGCGCAGCGCCTGTTTGTTGATCGCCTCCATCGAGCGCAGCAGGGGCGTTTTCTTATCCAGCGCCTGGCCGTTATAGGAGCAGAAGGCCGTCGGGATGCAGAGCACGCCGTCTTTGATGAAGGCATAGGAGGTGGGATCCCAGGCGGTATAGCCTCTGGCTTCGAAGGTCGCCCGCAGGCCGCCGTTGGGGAAGCTGGAGGCATCCGGCTCGCCTTTGACCAGCTCTTTGCCGGAAAATTCCAGGATGATGCCGCCGTCCGAAGTGGGGCTGATGAAGGAATCGTGCTTTTCAGCCGTGATGCCCGTCATGGGCTGGAACCAATGCGTAAAGTGCGTCGCGCCCTTTTCAATGGCCCAGGATTTCATCGCGTTGGCGACGGCGCCGGCGATCTCAGGATCCAGGGTTTTCCCATTCCGAATGGTTTTCTTGAGGGCTTTGTAGATATCTTTGGGCAGTTTTTCCCGCATTGCGGCATCCCCAAAGACCATGCTTCCAAAGATTTCGGAAATTTGCGTCATGAATATTTCCTCCCAAATGAATTAAAAATTGTTATAAGAAAAGGCGCCAACAGAATCAATCTGCAGCGCCTTTGCTGTCTATATTCAAAGTATAGCGCAACCGGATTTGTGTGTCAACATTTTTTATCAAAATTTGCAGGATGAAATTGGGAAATTGCAAAAAAGAGATAAAATAAAGAGGATAAAGAGAAAAAATGAAGCCAGATGGAGCGATGACTGCAAACCGCAGCATGCCTGCGCCAAAGAGAAAGGCACCGGGGTTGACAGAGCGCCGCCCAGGCGCTTATAATTTGAAAGACGCACCAAAAACAGATGCGCTTCTTTTGCGGATTCCCGGAAAAAAAGATTCCTGTTTTTCTTTTGCCTTTTTGGCGAAGGCAAAGCTGGTGGAAACGGAATTTTTTAAGGAGAAAAGCAAATGAAAGAAAAGCAAATGAAAAAATGGTCTTCTCTGGCGCTGTTTGTCGCGGCGATCATCTGGGGAGGGACTTTTTTTATCGTCAAAAACACCGTGGATGCCTTTCCGCCCAACCTGCTTTTGGCGTGGCGGTTTTCCATCGCGTTTGTGCTGCTGGGGCTGGTATGCTTTCACTGCTGGAAGAAGCTGGATTGGGGCTATCTCTGGCGGGGCGCGCTGATGGGCCTCTTGCTCTTTTTGGCTTACTGCGTGCAGACTATCGGCATTCAGTTTACCACTCCGGGCAAAAATGCGTTTTTGACAGCGGTTTATTGCGTCATCGTGCCCTTTCTCTATTGGCTGACCGAGAAGAAGGCGCCGGATCTCTATAACATTTCCGCCGCGCTTCTCTGCATTTTGGGCATTGGGCTGATTTCCCTGACAGACGATTTTTCCATTGGCATCGGCGATGGGCTGACACTGCTGGGCGGCGTATTTTACGCGGTGCATATGGTCGTCGTGGCCAAGGCATCCCGGGGCAGAGACGCGATTCTGCTGACGATCCTGCAATTTGGCACAGCGGCTGTTTGTTCCTGGACCTCTGCCGCGCTGTTCGAGACGACCAGCGTGCAGGCTGGCGCGGAGGCCATCTGGGCAGTCATCTTCCTGGGCGTTGCGGCCACAGGCGGCGGCATGCTGCTGCAAACCATCGGGCAGAAATATACGCACCCGGCCACGGCTTCCATCATTTTGAGCCTGGAATCCGTGTTCGGCGTGCTGTTCTCCGTGCTGTTCTACGGCGAAAAAATGACAGGAAAGCTTGCGGCAGGATTCATATTGGTGTTTATCGCCGTCATCATCTCCGAGACAAAATTACAGTTTCTACGCAAAAACGGCAAGCCTATTCAGCAGGAAAATGCAGCCGAAGAGTGAAAACTTGCATAAAATATCTTGACAAGCCGTAAAATAGCGATATAATTTGAACAAAGGCGTGGATCGGAAGAGTATGCGGAAATGGTAGCCAAAGAGAGCCCGGGATGGTGCGAGCCGGGCGCGGATTTTTCGCTGAAGAACATCCGGGAGCCGCTGGGCCGAAAGAGAGCGAGTAGGCCGAGACGCAGGCGGAGCGTTATTGCCGCAGGATATCCCTTTGGGTGTATCCGGATGAGCGGATAGAATTTTTCTATCTATTTGGGTGGTACCGCGGAAACAGAGCTTTTCGTCCCTATCAGGGGAGGAAAAGCTTTTTTTATTTGCAAAACAGGCGGAAGGAGCGCAGCGATGAGAAGGACGAAATATTGCGGAGAATTTACGGAAGACTATGTCGGCCAGCGGGCGACGGCGGCTGGATGGGTGGCGGCCAAGCGGGATATGGGCGGCGTCATTTTCCTGGATTTGCGGGATAGGGAGGGCGTTTTGCAGGTGGTCTGCAATATGGATCTGCTGGGCGAAGGTTTTGCCCAGGCGGAGACACTCCGAAATGAATCCGTCATCGAGGTTTGGGGAAAAATTGAGATCCGCGATGAGCAGACGTATAACCCAAAGCTCAAAACCGGGACGATTGAACTGCGGGCCGAGGGGCTCAAAATTCTTTCGGTCTCCAAAGCGCTGCCCTTTCAGCTGGCTGATGCGGCGGGCGTCAAGGAGGAACTGCGGCTCAAACACCGCTATCTGGATTTGCGCCGGGAACAGATGCAAAAAAACCTGCGTTTCCGCCATAAGCTGGCCAGAGCCGTGCGGGATTATCTGGACGGGGCCGGCTTTATCGAGGTAGAAACGCCCATTCTAACCAAGAGCACGCCCGAAGGCGCGCGGGACTATCTGGTACCCAGCCGGGTGCACCCCGGAGCGTTTTATGCGCTGCCCCAGTCGCCGCAGATTTTCAAGCAGCTGCTCATGGTGGGCGGCATGGATAAATACTACCAGATTGCCCGGTGCTTTAGGGATGAGGATTTGCGGGCAGACCGCCAGCCGGAATTCACCCAGGTGGATATGGAGCTCTCCTTCGTGGAGCAGGAGGATGTGCTTGCGCACCTAGAGCAGATGTTCAAATCCCTCATGCGAAGCGTTATGGGCATCGAACTTGCGGAAAAATTTCCGCGGCTGACCTGGCAGCAGGCCATGGATCTCTACGGGACGGATAAGCCGGATTTGCGTTTTGGCCTGCCCATCATCGAGCTGACGGAGATCGCAAGGGATTGCAGTTTTGGCGTATTCCGCAGTGTCGCCGAGGCAGGGGGCGTGGTGCGCGCGCTCTGCATTCCGGGCGGCGCGGCCTTTACCCGCAGTACCATTGAGGAGCTCACGGCCAAGGCTCAGCGGCTGGGCGCCAAGGGCATGGCGTGGATCGCACTGCGGGAAGACGGCGAGGTTTACTCGATTTTGACCAAGTATTTTAAGCCGGAGGAGATTCGGGCCATCATAGAGAAAACCGGCGCGCAGCCGGGTGATTTCATCCTGTTCTGCGCGGATCAGCTGGCGACAGCGCGCCGGGTGCTGGGCGGACTGCGGCTGGCGCTGGCGGATCTGCTGGGCCTGCGCAAAGAGGGAGAGTATCAGTTCCTGCTGGTCACGGATTTCCCGGAGTTTGAATATTCTCAGGAGGAGCGCCGCTATGTGGCGACGCACCACCCCTTCACTATGCCCTATCCGGAGGACTTGCAGTATCTCAAAACCGCGCCGGAGAAGGTGCGAGCCCAGGCTTACGACGTCGTGCTCAACGGGACCGAGCTGGGCAGCGGCAGTATCCGCATCCACGATCAGGCAGTTCAGCAGACCATGTTCCAGGCGCTGGGCTTTTCGGAGGAGCAGATTCAGGAAAAATTCGGGTTTTTGGTGGATGCCTTTGGCTATGGGACGCCGCCGCACGGCGGGTTTGCCTTTGGGTTAGACCGCCTGGCCATGCTGCTTTTGGGGGCGGAATCGTTGCGGGATGTTACGGCTTTCCCCAAGACCAAAGATGCCGCCTGCCCGATGACGCTGGCGCCGGATTACGTCAGCGAAGAACAGCTGGAGGTGCTGGGGCTGGGGCAGAGCTTCCGGGAAGAGGGGAAGCAGGCGCAGAAGCGCAGTAAAAAGCGGGTGGACGTGAAAAAAGTCGCCCGGCTTTCCAAGCTGGCGCTTTCCCCCGAGGAGGAACAGAAGATGGAGGGCGAGCTCTCTGCCATTATCGCCTTTGCAGATCAGTTGGCGGAGATAGATACAGCGGGCGTGCCGCCCACGGCGCACGTCGTCCCCATGCAGAACGTGCTGCGAAGGGATGAGGTTCTGCCCAGTATGCCAAGGGAGCAGCTGCTGGAAAATGCGCCCAGCGCGCAGGATGGGTATCTGATGGTTCCCCAGGTGATCGAATAGGAGGCGGAAGAGATGAGCGATATTTTAAAGCTTAGCGCATATGAGATGCGGCAGGAGATGGAGCAGGGCCGCCTGAGCGCGCTGGAGGCCACAGAGGCATACCTGGCGGAGATTAGAAAAAGAGAGCCGGAAGTGGGCGCATATCTTCTGGTAGAGGAGGAGCGCGCCAAAGCGCAGGCGCAGAGCATCGATGCGCGCCGGGCCAAAGGCGAGCGGCTGGGGGCGCTGGCGGGCATCCCCATGGCGCTCAAGGATAACCTCTGCACCAAGGGCATCCGGACGACCTGCGCCTCCCGGATGCTGGAGCATTTTATTCCGCCCTACGATGCGTTTGCCGTGGAAAAACTGCGGGACAGCGTACTGCTGGGCAAACTGAATATGGATGAATTCGCCATGGGCTCCAGCACAGAAAACTCCTATTTTCATCCAACCAAAAACCCGGCAAACCTGGAGCATGTTCCAGGGGGAAGCTCGGGGGGGAGTGCCGCGGCAGTCGCGGCGGGGGAAGCGGCCTTTTCGCTGGGCTCGGATACGGGCGGCTCCATCCGCCAGCCGGCGGCTTTTTGCGGCGTGGTCGGCATGAAGCCGACGTATGGCGCAGTCTCGCGCTATGGCCTCATCGCCTTTGCCTCTTCGCTGGATCAGATTGGGCCGCTGACCAGAGACGTCCGGGATTCGGCGCTGGTGCTTTCGGCCATTGCCGGGCACGATAGGCGGGATGCGACCAGCGTTGCGCGCGAATACGGGGACTACGGCGCGAAGCTGGGGAAATCCATTCGGGGCATGAAAATCGCGGTGCCCGAGGAGTTCTTTGGGGAAGGGCTGCAAGGCGAGATTCGCCAGAGCATTCTGACCGCGGCCAAAACCATGGAGCGGCAGGGGGCGGAGATCGTGCAGGTGAGCATGCCGGCGCTGAAAAACGCCCTGCCTGCCTACTACGTTATCTCATCCGCAGAGGCTTCTTCCAACCTGGCGCGGTTCGACGGCATCAAATACGGCTTCCGCTCGGAAAACTTTGAGGGAATCGAGCAGCTCTATGAGCGCTCCCACAGTGAAGGATTTGGCGCAGAAGTCAAGCGCAGGATCATGCTGGGCAGTTTTGTCCTGTCGGCAGGTTACTACGACGCTTATTATAAGAAGGCGCTGGAGGTGCGCACGCTGATTGGGCGGGAGTTTGAGCGCGTATTGGAGCAATGCGATATGATTCTCGCTCCCGTCGCCCCGACGACGGCCTACCGCCTGGGGGAGAAAACCGGAGATCCGCTCCAGATGTATCTGGGGGATATCTACACGGTGCCCGTCAATATTGCCGGCCTGCCTGCGCTCTCGCTGCCCTGCGGCAGGGATGCGGAGGGGCTTCCCATCGGGATGCAGCTCATCGGCAGGGCTTTTGGCGAGGCGGAACTATATCAGGCGGCATACGCTTTTGAGCAGGAAAAGGGGGCGGCAAGATGAAAAAAGAGTTTGAGATGGTCATTGGAGTGGAAGTGCATGTGGAACTGAAAACGCAGAGCAAGATTTTCTGCGGCTGTTCCACGGCCTTTGGTGCCCAGCCCAATACGCAGTGCTGCCCGGTCTGCATGGGGATGCCGGGGGTGCTGCCCGTGCTCAATGAGAAGGTGGTGGAATACGCGGTGCGGGCTGGCCTTGCGACGAATTGCGAGATTGCGGAGTTTTCCAAGCAGGATCGCAAAAACTATTTCTACCCGGATCTGCCCAAGGCGTACCAGATCTCGCAATACGATCTGCCCCTCTGCCAGCATGGCTATCTGGATATCGACTGCGGGGCGCCAAAGCGCATCGGCATCACCCGCATTCATATTGAGGAAGACGCGGGCAAGCTGGTGCATACGGCCGGCGGGGAGACGCTGTGCGATTACAACCGCTGCGGCGTGCCGCTCATCGAGATTGTCTCCGAGCCGGATCTGCGCTCGGCCGAGGAAGTCAACGCATTTCTGCGCAAGCTTCGGGCAATCCTCATCTATACCGGCGTATCCGACTGCAAAATGCAGGAGGGCTCCATGCGCTGCGATGTCAACCTCTCTGTCCGCAAAAAGGGAGAGCAGGCCCTTGGCACGCGCACCGAGATGAAAAACCTCAACTCCTTCCAGTTTATCGCCAAGGCCATCGAATATGAATTCGCAAGGCAGGTGCAGGCGGTGGAGGCGGGAGAGACCATCACTCAGGAGACGCGGCGGTTCGATCAGAGCCTGGGGAAAACCTTCTCCATGCGCAGCAAGGAGGATGCCGACGATTACCGCTATTTCCCCGATCCGGATCTGGTGCCCATTGTGGTCAGCCGGCAGGAGGTTTCCCGCATTGCCGCCAGCATCCCGGAGTTGCCGGATGCCCGCAAGGCGCGGTATATAAAGCGATATCAAATTGCCCCGGCAGATGCGGAGATTTTGGTCAGCGAGCGGGAGGTTGCGGATTATTTCGAGCAGGCAGCAGAACAATGCGCCTATCCCAAAGCGCTTTCGGCGCTGATGCTGGGAGAGGTGTTCCGGCTGTTGGGAGCAGAGACGGCGATCCCCATCCCGCCGGAGCATCTGGCGCAGTTGGCCGAGTTCGTGGGCCAGGAGAAGATCAGTGCGGCGGCGGCGAAAAAGGCTGTTGCGGCCCTCTGGGAGGAGCAGGAAGAGCCATCGGCATATCTTGATCGCATGGAGCTCTGGCAGCAGAGCGATGAGGGCGTTTTGGAGCCCATTGCCAGAAGCGCTGTGCGGCAATGCGAAAAATCTGTGGCCGACTATAAGCGGGGCAAGAAACAGGCGATTGGCGCCATCATCGGCAAGGCCATGGCCGAGACGGGCGGCAGAGGCAATGCGGCCATCTTGCGCAGGCTGATAGAGAGAATATTAGAGGAATAGCGAAGCATCAAAAAAGCGCCCTTATTTGGGCGCTTTTTTGTGCCGCGCAGCTTGCCTGCCGATGGCTGGGGCTAATCCTCGGATTTTTCCTTTTCAAAATAGGAAAGCAGTGCGAAGATGAGTTCCTTCTGCTCCTCCGTATAGCCATCCAGCCGCACGCTTTCCGCGTCATCCATGCCAAGAAGATAATCTGTGGAGACATGGAAGAACAAAGAAAGCTCTACCAGCTTTGCCGCCGTGGGCACAGAAATACCCATTTCCCAGGCGTTGACGCTGGAGCGCGTAACCGACATGACTTTGGCCAGCTCTGTCTGCGTCATCCCTCGGGACAGGCGCAGCTGCTTAATGCGAGTATCTGCCTGTATGAACATGTAAGTCCCTCCCCTGCTGTCAATTATATATTGCGCAAAATGATATATAATTATCATTAGTGATTAATAAAAATTGACAATTTTCGCGCCCTTTGCTATACTGGCCTTACTAAGAGTTCTTTAGGAGGAAATTAGCATGGATATGGAACAGAAAGCTGCGCAGCAGCAAGTGCCCCCTCAGCAGGCGCCGGAGAAATTTTGCAAGCACTGCGGCGGGAAAATACCGGCGGATGCCGTCGTCTGCACGCTGTGCGGCAGGCAGGTGGAGCAGGTGGCCCAGGGCGGCGCGCCGAATATCGTCATCAACAACGCCAACCAGAACACGAACAGCAGTGTCAACGCCTATGTGGCGGCAAAGGCCAGAAATAAATGGGTCGCGCTGGGCTTGTGCCTGTTTTTGGGCGTTTTCGGGGCGCATAAATTCTACGAAGGCAAAGCAGGGCTGGGCGTGCTCTATCTTCTGACCTGCGGACTGCTGGGCATTGGAGTGGTGATCGATTTTATCACAATTCTGTTCCGGCCAAATCCCTATTTTATCTAATCTTTATTTATACTTTGCAGATCGGCTCCCCTTGGAGCTGCCTTTTCATCAGGGCAGCTCCCATTTTTTTGCAGATAGTTCGGGTTTGCCGCATCAGGCAAAGCGCAGATCACATATTTTATTTTATGAAACGGCACAATAGGAGCAGAGAATATGCTTGACAACAGAAGAAATATCTGCCAATATAATACTATACCCAAGGGGGGTATTTGAAGGAGTGGTTATGAAAGAAAAGTTTGATGTTGCCGGCATGACCTGCGCGGCCTGCCAGGCAAACGTAGAAAAAGCGGTTGGCAAAGTGCCGGGTGTGCAGGAGGTTTCGGTGAGCCTGCTGACGGGCAGTATGCAGGTGGAGTTTGAGGACTCGGTGAGCCCGGAAGCCATCATCGGCGCGGTTCGCCATGCGGGGTATGGAGCGCAGATCGCCGGCGCTTCTGCGGGGCAGAAAAGCGCGCCTGCCGATATTGCAGGAGAGGAAATCCGCGGCATGAAGACCAGGTTTTGGTGGTCGCTCGGGTTTTTGATCCCGCTGATGTATGTCTCCATGCACCATATGTTCCAGATGTGGTTTGGCCTGCCTGTGCCGGGCTTTATTGCAGGTTTCCTGCATGGAAATGAGAATGCGCTGAACTTTGCGCTGGTTCAGTTTTTGTTGGTTTTGCCCATCTTGTATCTGAATCGGAAGTATTTCATCGTCGGTTTTAAGACGCTGCTGCACGGCAGCCCAAATATGGATTCGCTCATCGCCGTCGGCGCATCTGCAGCTATGGTCTATGGCATTTTTGCGATTTTCCGCATCAGCTATGGCCTGGGGCACGGCGATATGGCGGTGGTTCAGCAGTATAGCGCGGATCTCTATTTCGAATCTGCGGGCATGATTTTGACGCTCATCACGCTGGGAAAATTCCTGGAGACGCGCAGCAAGGGAAAAACCAGCGAGGCAATCTCCAAGCTCATGGATCTGGCGCCCAAAACGGCTGTCGTCTTGCGGGATGGCGAGGAGATCGAAATCGGCATCGAGCAGGTGCAGGCTGGGGATATTCTGCCGGTGCGGCCGGGGCAGAGAGTGCCGGTGGACGGCGTGCTTCTGGAAGGCAGCAGCGCGGTGGATGAATCGGCGCTGACGGGCGAGAGCCTGCCTGTGGAGAAGCAGGCGGGGGATCCGCTCTATACGGCCTCCATCAACAAAACCGGCTACTTCACCATGCGGGCTGAAAAGGTCGGCTCGGATACGACGCTCTCCAAAATCATCGAGCTGGTGGAGGAAGCCGCGGCCTCCAAAGCGCCCATTTCCAAATTGGCGGATAAAGTGGCGGGCATTTTTGTGCCAGTCGTGATGACGATAGCAGTGATTGCGGCGGCGGTCTGGCTGCTGCTGGGCAAGGGAGCGGAATTCGCGCTTTCCATCGGCATTTCCGTGCTGGTCATCTCCTGCCCCTGCGCCCTTGGCCTGGCCACGCCCGTGGCCATCATGGTGGGGACGGGCAAAGGCGCAGAGCAGGGGATTTTGGTCAAATCTGCGGCGGCGCTGGAGACTGCGCATAAGGTAAAGACGGTTATTTTAGATAAGACGGGCACGCTGACCGAAGGCAAACCCGCCGTAACAGATCTTCAGCCTGAGAACGGCGTGGGCGAAGAAGAGCTGCTCCGCCTGGCGGCCAGCCTGGAGAAGCCATCCGAACACCCTCTGGCCGAAGCGATTTTGCAGGAGGCCCAGGCGCGGGGTCTGGAGCTTTTGGCGGCAGAGGCGTTCGAGGCGCTCCCAGGCAAGGGACTGCGCGCGCAGATAGAGGGAAAACAGTATTTTGCCGGCAATACCGCTCTCATGCAGGAGCAGGGCATTGCGCTGCCTGATGAGAGCACTGCGCAGGCGCAGATGCTGGAAGAGCAGGGAAAGACTGTGCTGTATTTTGCGGAGCAGGGAAAATTGCTGGGCAAAGCCGCGGTGGCGGATCGGCCAAAGCCCACAAGCCGGCAGGCTGTGGCAGAGCTAAAAGCTATGGGCATTGATGTCGTCATGCTGACGGGGGATAATGAGCGCACGGCAAAAGCCATCGCCTCCCAGCTGGGGATTGAGAAGGTCATCGCCCAGGTTCTGCCGGCGGATAAGGAAAAGGCCGTGCGGGAAGAGCAGAAGAGCGGCAGGAAAGTCGCCATGGTGGGCGATGGTATCAACGATGCGCCGGCGCTGGCCCGGGCAGACGTGGGCATTGCAATCGGCGCTGGGGCAGATATTGCCATGGAATCGGCGGATATTGTGCTCATGCGGGGCGATCTGCTGGATGCGGTCGCGGCATTTCAGCTTTCCAGAGCTGTTCTGCGCAACATCAAGGAAAATCTCTTCTGGGCGTTTTTCTACAACAGCGTCGGGATTCCCCTGGCGGCAGGCGTGTTTTTCGGGGTGCTCGGGTGGCGGCTCTCGCCCATGTTTGGGGCGGCTGCCATGAGCTTAAGCTCGGTTTGCGTGGTGGGCAATGCACTGCGGCTCAAGCTCTTCCGCCCGAAGTATCATTATGGTAAAATAGAATTATCAAAACAAGGAGCAGACGAAATGAAAAAGATTGTGCATGTCAATGGAATGAGCTGTGCGCACTGCCAGGCGGCAGTAGAAAAGGCGCTGATGGGCGTTGCAGGCGTGGAAAAGGCGGAGGTTAACCTCAAAAAGAAGCTGGCGGAAGTCAAGCTGGCGGCAGAGGTTTCGGACGCGGCGCTGATGGATGCGGTCAATGAAGCGGGCTTTGAGGCCGTTTCCGTGGAAGAAAAATAATGAAAGCAGAGAAAAAGCCGATTACCCGTCTGGTCAAGACGGCAAAGGGGCAGCTGGAAGGCGTCCTGAAAATGATAGAGGAAGATCGCTATTGCCTGGATATTTCGCATCAGCTGATGGCGGCGCAGGCGATCATCCAAAAGGCAAACCGGGAGATTCTGTCTGCGCATATGAAAAGCTGTGTGCGGGAGTCGTTTGAAAATGGCGGCGAGGAGGAGAAGATCGATGAGATCATCTCTCTCATCGAAAAAATAGGCAGAGCCTAGCGCAATGCCGGAGGGAAAATGAATCTCGCAGAACTGATTTTCTATGGCGCGGAGCTCGCCGGGACGGCCGCATTTGCCATTTCCGGTGCCATGACGGCCATCGAGCGAAAGCTGGATCTATTCGGCGTTCTGCTGCTCAGCGTCGTAACAGCGCTGGGCGGCGGCGTTACGCGGGATCTGCTGCTGGGGCATATTCCGCCAAGGATGTTTGAGCGCTATGAATATGTGCTGATTGCCGTTCTTTGCGGGCTGGCAGTGTTTCTGGTTGCGCGGTGCAGCAAAGAGCGCTATCAGAGGCATATGCCCCGCATCTCCACCATCAACAATGTGTTCGATGCCATTGGCCTTGGCGTCTTTTCCGCCATTGGCGTGCAGGCGGCAATTCAGGCAGGGTTTGAGCAAAACTGGTTTTTCGCCATCACGCTGGGCATGCTGACGGGCATTGGGGGCGGTATTTTGCGGGATATGATGAGCCAGAGCCTGCCAGCCGTACTGCACAAGCATATTTACGCCGTTGCGGCGATTGCCGGGGCGGGATGCTACTATATTGTTTACCGGCTTGGCATCAATGAGAAAATCGCCATGGCGGCCAGCGTGTTGCTCACGTTTGGCATTCGGATTTTGGCGACACGCTATGAATGGAGCTTGCCCAAAGTGGAATAGTGCGGGCGAAAAAAGAGAGGGAGTTCCCTCTCTTTTTTGTGTCAATGATTGACCGGCTTTTGAAGGAAGAAAAGAGGAGCGAATAAAAAAAGAAGCATCCAAATGGATGCTTCTTTTTGTCCGGAAAACGGCGAGAAAAGGCGTTTTAGCTTAAATTACAAAAAGCCGATATTATAATTCTATACAATTTAAATAATATAGAATTTTGGACGCGGATTTCCTCTCGACTCTAAGCCCTATTTTTGGCTGTTCAAATCGGCCACAGCCTGCTTGAGACGCTTCATCGCCTCGGCCACTGTCGCCCTCGGGCAGGCCATATTGACGCGCTGGAAGCCGGCTCCTTCCGGGCCGAACATCTCGCCGCCGTCCAGCCAGATGCGCACGTTATGCTCGATGAAATCTTCCAGCTGCTCCGAGTTTAGCTCAAGGCCGCGGAAATCCAGCCAGAGCAGATACGTCCCTTCCGGCTCGACCAGGGAAACGCCGGGGATCTCTTTCAGCGCCTCGCGCACATAGGAAAGATTGCCGGCCAGATACTCTTTGAGCTGACGCAGCCATTCGGCGCCTTTGGTATAGGCGGCTTTGCAGGCAGCCAGGCCAAGCTGGTTTGCCCCGTCGATGGAGGCTGCCTCTTGCTCTGCGACGAATTTTTCCCGGAGCTCCGGGTTGGGAATGAGAATATTGGAAGTCGCAAGGCCGGCCAGGTTGAAGGATTTGCTGGGGGCTGTGCAGGTGATGGTAATGCGCTCATACTCCTTTTTCAGGCTGCAAAGGGGAATATGGCGATGGCCGGGGAAGGTGAAATCCGCGTGAATTTCATCCGAAATGACGATGACATTGTGCTTCAGGCAGATATCGCCGATTTTCTCCAGCTCTTCCGCCGTCCAGACGCGGCCGACAGGGTTATGCGGGCTGCAGAAGATGAAGAGCTTGACATCGTTTTCCACGATCTTTTGCTCAAAATCTGCAAAGTCGACCTGGTATTTTCCATCCTCGAACACGAGCGGGCTGTTCACCAGCTTGCGGGCGTTTCTATCGATCACGCGGGAGAAGGGATAGTAGACTGGGCGCGTGATGAGAACTGCATCGCCGGGGGAAGTCAGCGCGCGCACGCCTGTGGCGATTGCGTTGACGACGCCGGGCGTCTGGAGAAGCCAATCCTGCTCGATATCCCAGTTAAAATATGTTTTCTCCCAATTTGCGAGGGCGTCGAAATAGTCTTTCTTTGTATCGGTATAGCCAAAAATTCCGTGAGAGACGCAGGAATGCAGTGCTTCCAGAATTTCCGGCGCCGTCTGGAAATCCATATCCGCGACCCACATGGGCAGAACATCTGCGCCATGCCCGCGCTCCTGAGCGAAATCGTGCTTGACGCTGTTCGTGCCCAGGCGGTTATGAAGCGTATCAAAATCATACTTCATCATATCTTTTCTCCCTCTATTTTGATGCGTATTTGGAACAATTCCATTCTAAACAATTTTAAGGCAATAGTCAATCGAAGGTAAGCAGGCGCCGCGCCAAAAGCAGAGCAAAATCAACACAAACCGACATGCGGAAATAGGGCAGGAGAGCATTTGCCTGCCAGAAGGCGGGTGCTTTGGCAAAGGTTTATGGCAAAGCGTGGAAACAGGAGGACGGGGATGTCGATAAAAAATTGGTTTTTCCTACAAAATCCCCGAAGAGTACCCACGTGAGCTGTGCTACAATCATGATACTTTTTAAAAATGAGGATAGGAGCCAGAAATCGTGGGAGGGAAAGCGTATGGATATATCCGCGTTTCAACGCGTGAACAGAATATCAGCCGGCAGGTGGCGGCGATGCGGGCGCAAAAGATTCCGCCTAAGCGCATCTTTATCGACAGGCAGAGCGGAGTGGATTTTGAACGGCCGGCATATCGGCAGATGATGGAGCTCCTCATGCCGGGGGACACGGTTTTCATCAAGAGCGTGGATCGGCTGGGGCGCAGCTATCCCGAGATTATCGCGCAGTGGAACAAAATGATGCTGGAAAAGAAAGTGCGCATTGTTGTGCTGGATATGCCGCTGCTGGATACGCGTATCATGCAGGATGATGCCGCCAGCGCCCTGCTCTCTGGCCTGATGCTGCAAATCCTCTCCTATGCCGCGCAGGCAGAGCGGGAGAATCTGAAGCAGAGGCAGGCAGAGGGGATTGTTGAGGCAAGAGCCAGGGGCGTGCGGTTCGGGCGGCAGAAAATGCGGCTGCCAAATGAATTTCCCGAGATTGTGCAGCAATGGCGGGGAAAGGAGATCTCCTGCCAGCAGGCGCTGCAAACGCTGGGAATGGGGCGAACCAGCTTTTATCGGAAAATAAAAGAGCTGGGGCTATGAGAACGCAAAAGTATACCTTTTGGGACTGGCGCGGTGGACGGAAGGCGGGGCAAAGAGCGGGGAACGTATTCGATCAAAAAAAAGAATCGCATAACTTACAATTTCGAAACACATTCCACATTCTGCTATGGTATAATAGGCATTATCCGAAGCAAAGCTTGGGATGCCGGGGAGAAGATGGAACCGCGCATTGCTGTACTTCGCCGCAATGCTAAAATAGGAAGGTTTACTCTCATGCGGTATCATAACCTCGGCGTTATCCGGCCTGAGAGGCTATGGAACCATGCGCGCGACGCGGCGCCGAATGAAGGCAGGCTGATTCGCGCTTATCATGGCACTATGGGAATCGTGCGGGACGACGCGCGGCAACGAGCGCAAAAGGGCATAGAAAAAGAAGGAGCAACACTCATGTTTGGTATCATCGGGGCAATGGAGAGCGAAATCACATTGCTGAAAGAGAAAATGCAGGGAATAGAGGAGCATCGCCTGGGCAGATCGGTTTTCTATACCGGGAAGCTGGAAGGGCAGGATGCCGTGCTGTTAAAAAGCGGCATCGGCAAAGTCGCCTCGGCGATTGGCGCGCAGGCTATGATCGACCGCTTCCATGCATCGAGCATCGTCAACACCGGCATTGCCGGCGGAATTGGCAAAGGGCTTGCAGTTGGGGATATCGTCGTGGGCAGTTTTGCCGTACAGCACGATTTTGATATGAGCGGCCTTGGGTATGCCCCGGGCTATATGGAAGGCGAGCAAAAGGATCAGCCCACCAGATACTTGCCGGATGAGGCGCTGATGCGGGAATTCTTGCAGGCGGCGCGCAAAGTCATGCCGGAGGAGCATATTCATCAGGGCGGCATCGCGACGGGGGATCTGTTCGTCTCTGAAAACGGGAAGAAAAAGTGGATTAGAGACACTTTTGACGCGATGGCCGCGGAGATGGAGGGCGGCGCGATCGCACAGACGGCCGTGCAGAACAATGTGCCCTTCGTGATTATCCGCGCCATTTCGGATTTGGCGGATGAAGGCGCTGCCAGCTCTGTAGAGCAGTCTGAACAGACCATGGCAGATCGCTCGGCGAAAATTTTACTGGAACTTTTAAAAGCGAGGCGATAAATCATGTACGAAGAACTAAGGGCGCAGGCGCGCCAGGCGGCGGAAGAGCTTGTGCAGGCATCGGGAATCAAGGCCGGGCAAATTTTAGTCGTCGGCTGCTCGAGCAGTGAAATTGGCGGGGAGAAGATCGGCTCCAGCTCTTCGCCCGAAGTGGCGGAGGCGGTTTTCTCCGGGATCTGGGAAGTGCTCGCAGAAAAGGGAATCTTCCTGGCGGCACAGTGCTGTGAGCACCTCAACCGGGCGATCATTTTAGAGCGGGAAGCCGCCGAACGGTATGGATATGAGCAGGTCAACGTCGTGCCCCAGCCCAAGGCAGGCGGCTCGTTTGCTACGGCAGCCTACGCGCATTTTGCAGAGCCTGTGGCGGTGGAGCAGATTGCGGCGCACGCGGGCCTGGATATCGGAAATACGCTGATCGGCATGCATCTGAGGAGAGTTGCCGTGCCCGTGCGCCTCTCGATCAGAAAGATTGGGCAGGCGCCGATTGTCTGCGCGAGAGTGCGGCCCAAATTCGTGGGCGGCGAGCGCGCGCACTATGATCAGGAGCTGCTCTAAAGGGAAACGAAAAAGGAGGCAACCAAAATGGAGCTTGAACTAAGGGAGATCTCTAAAAGCTTCGGCGAGAAAAATGTGCTGAGGGAGGTCTCTTTTACCGCAAAGGGCGGGCAGGCCTTCGGGCTGCTGGGCAGAAACGGCGCCGGGAAAACGACGACCATCCGAATTTTGATGGATGTGTTTCCGGCGGATGGCGGCAGCATTTTAATCGACGGAAAGCCCATCGACTACAGCAAGATTAAGATTGGCTATCTCCCCGAGGAGCGGGGCATGTATCCCAAAAAGAAGATCATCGATCAGCTGGTCTATTTTGCAGAGCTTAAGGGAATGCAGCGCCGGGCGGCAGCCCAGTCTATCGGCTACTGGCTGGAGCGGCTGAACATGGCCGAACACCGCGACAAGCGCCTGGATACGCTCTCCAAGGGCAACCAGCAGAAGATTCAGCTCATCACCGCCCTGGCGCACGACCCCGAGATCGTGATTCTAGACGAGCCTTTTTCCGGCCTGGATCCCGTCAATGCGATGCTGCTCAAAGAGGTCGTCAAAGAAGAGATTGAGAAGGGGAAAATCGTGCTGTTTTCCAGCCACCAGATGCACTATATCGAGGAGTTCTGCGACAGCATCGCCATTTTGAAGGATGGCAAAGTTGCACTGCACGGTGAGCTGAGCGAGATTAAGCATAGCTACCCCAGAGACAAGCTGGTGATCCGCTCTGCGGCGGCGGATGAGATTTTGGCGCTGCCGGATTTGGCGGGGCAGAAGACCGGGGAAAATGAGCTTATGCTCGCGCTTTCCTCGCCTGAGGCAAAAAACCAAGTCATGAAGATGCTGGCAGAGCGCTTCGATATCGATGAGATGCGGGTGTTCGAGCCTTCGCTGGGCGATATTTTCGTCGAGTATGCAGGGGATTAGGCGAGGGGGCGATGAGATGAAACAGTTTAAAACCATTCTGAATTTTGAGCTGAAGAGCTATTTTAAAAATAAGGTTTTTGTCGGCATTACGGTTGCGCTGGTCGTGCTGATCGCGGCAGCCATGTTTTTCCCGAATATCATGGCCTTTTTTAAGAGCGGCGATGGAGCAGAGCAGGAGCAGAGCCCGGTCATGCTGATCGCTTCGGATTCCGATGCGCAGGCGGAGGCCATGCGGGAAGCGTTTGCCGCGGCCTTTGCGGGCTATGACGTCCGCATCGCGCAGGGCGGCGCGGAAGAGGCAAGGCAGAAGATTTCCCAGGGAGAGGCCGAGTGCGCGTTCGTCATAACCGGGCCAACTTCTTATACTTATTATGTGGAAAACCTCGGGCTATACGATGAGAAAACCGCCGTCGCGGATGAGATTCTGAAAAATGCCTACCGCGTTGAGGCCATGGTGGAGAGCGGCGTTGCGCCGGGGCTGGCCGGGCAGATCCTCTCTGCGCAGGTTACGCACGAGATAGAGAGCCTGGGCAAAGACCAGATGCAGAACTACTTTTATACCTACGTCATGGTTTTCGCGCTCTATATGGTGATTCTGCTCTATGGGCAGATGGTCGCGACGAACGTGGCCTCGGAAAAGAGCTCCCGGGCGATGGAGGTGCTCATCACCAGCGCAAAGCCCACGGCAATGATGTTCGGCAAAGTGATCGCGTCCTGCCTGGCCGGGTTCATCCAGCTGCTCTGCATTTTTGGGACGGCGCTTGTGTGCTTCCGCATCAACCAGGCGCAGTGGGCAGATAACCCCATCGTCTGCTCCATCTTCAATATGCCGCCCGAGCTTCTGGGCTATATGCTGGTGTTTTTCCTGCTGGGCTTCTTCATCTACGCGTTTTTATACGGTGCTGTCGGCTCGACAGCTTCCAAGCTGGAGGATACCAACACATCCGTTATGCCCATCACGATGCTGTTTATCATCGCGTTTCTGGTGGTGATGTTCTCCATGTCCAGCGGGAATCTCGATAATATCTGGATGAAACTGTGCTCCTATATCCCGCTGACTTCACCGATGGCCATGTTTGCACGCATCGCTATGAGCACGGTGCCGCCCTATGAGATTGTGATCTCGATTGCCATCCTCATCGGCTCGGTTGTGGGCATTGGCGTTCTGGCGGCGAAGATCTACCGCGTGGGCGTTCTGCTCTATGGAACGCCGCCAAAGCTTGGCTCGATTTTAAAATCCATCTGGAAAGCATAAAAACTGCAAAAGAAAAGCCGGCGATATGCGTATCGCCGGCTTTTTTCTATGCCCACTATTGATGCACGTTCTCCCGGTGCCAGGCTTTGATCTCGCGCGCCAGAGCGGGGTTTTCAAAGAGCTCCAGAGCGGCAGAAGCAAAACCTTTGACGACGGCATGCAGTTTTTCATAGGCAGGCGCGGCGTCCACATGCGGCAAAATACCCGCCTCATGGACGTGCGACGGCGGCGTGGTCGGGAAGGCGACCTCGAAATACTGCGTCGGGCAGACATAGCTGACGTTGCCCAAATCCGTGCTCCCGCAGACAGGGCTGCTGCCATCTGCGACGATATGCCTAAAGCCGAACTCCTCCAGATGGCCTTTGGTCAGCTGTACCAGGGCGGGCACGGGCACATAGTTATCGAAATGGTTCTCAAAAAAATGATAGGAGAGCTCTGCGCCTGTCATCAGGGCAGCGCCCCTGGCAATATTGATGATTTTTTCCGTGAGCACCTGCAAATCTGCCCTCTTAGGGCAGCGGGTTGTGATCTGGCAGGCGGCATGCTCTGGGATGATATTGGTGGCCCGGCCGCCGTCGATGATGATGCCGTGCACGCGGTAGTCCGGGTGCAGCTGCTGGCGCAGTGCGCCGATGCCGGCAAATAGGAGCTGAACCGCATCCAGCGCATTGATGCCCTCAAAGGGAGAGGCGGCGGCATGGCTGGCCTTGCCCCTAAAGTGAAATTCGATGGAATCCAGCGCCTGGATATTGGCGGTCAGATCGTTGCGGTCGCCAAGGTGCGCCTGAAAGGCCGCATCAAGATCCGAGAAAGCGCCGGCCGCGGCGAGATCGATTTTGGAGCCGACGGTCTCCTCCGCAGGCGTGCCGATTAGGATAATTTTGCCTGCAAAGCCCAGCTGGCTTTGCAGCTTGGAGAGCAGAATGGCGGCGCCGGCGGTCGTGGCGGCGATCCAGTTATGCCCGCAGGCATGAGCAGGCTGGCTGCCGTTTTCCCCATAGCCTGGAAGCGCGTCGTATTCTGCCAAAAACGCGATGCGGGGGCCTTCTCCCCGGCCAAATTCCGCCCGGAACGCCGTGGGAAGATCGTGGTAGGGCATCTGAACTGCAAAACCGTGGCTGCGCATCAGCTCGGCCAGATACTGGGAGGAGCGGTATTCCGCAAGCCCCAGCTCGGGCATGGAGAAGATGGCGTGGCTGATTTCTTCAAAGAGAGGCGCAAGAGCGTCGGCCTGGAACTGAATCAGATCGTGATGTGGATGCTGCATCGTATTTCCTTTCTGTCTCGAAAATTAGGCGGGATTATGCCGCCCGAAAAATGAAATGCCGGGGGCTTCCTGGGGAAGTGGCCGCCAATGCTTGAGGATGACGGTGGCCGAGAGCAGCGTGCAGCCCAGGGCGATGGAGCCATGCCGATTCACCAAAATGCTGTAAATGACCAGAACGGCAAAAGCCGCAATCGTCCGCAGGCGATTGGGCGTGATCACGACGACAAGAGAGAAGAAGATGAATGCGATGGCCAAAACGCCAAAAGAAAGATCCGCCGGGAGCAGAGCGGCCAGCACGCCGAAGGCAGGCGCAATTGCCTTGCCGCCATGCCCTCCTAAAAAGGGGGAGAAGGCATGGCCCAAAACCGGCGCCGCCATGACCAGCGCAAAAAGCGGGTGCTCCATGCCGCAGAAACGGCGCGCCAGATAAACGGGCAGGCCAGCCTTGAGCAGATCGCCCAGCAGGCAAAGCAGGCCCAGGGCGACGCCGCCGTATTTGACGGCATTGGCCGTGCCCGGGTTTCCGTCGTCGCTGAGTTTGCGGATATCGATCCCCTTAAAATGCCGGGGAAGGATCAGGGCGAACATGACGCTTCCCAGGAAAAAGCCCATGATGGCAAAAGCCAGATAGAGAGAAATGTTTCCCATGTTATCGCGCCTCCTTTAGGATAAAATCGCAGATCGCATCTGCGGCAAAGCGGTGAATCTCCTTCTCCTGCGCGGCCTGCATGCGCTCCAGCGCCGCCTGGTCGCCGCAGAGCTGATAGGCCCGCTGCGCCAGAGAGCGCATGTCTTCGCCCGTGATGGAAAGACCATGCGAGGCGAAAAACTGCGCGTTGCAGTTTTCACATCCGGGGATAGGCGCCGTATGCACCAGCGGAATGCGCTTGGCCGCGGCCTCCGTGCTGGTCAGCCCGCCGGGCTTGGTAAAGAGCAGGTCGCAGGCGTCCATATATTCGTCCACGCGGCTGGTATAATCCAGGATGCGCGCGTTTGTCCCGTAAAATTTTTCCCGCAGTGCGCTTTTGAGCGCTTCGTTATTTCCGCCCAGCACGACGATATGCTCCTGCGCTCCGCAGAGGGAAAGCAGTTCGCTGAGCAGCAGATCGATGTTCCCATAGCCCATGCTGCCCGTCATGATGAGGAAGATCCTGCCCTGCTCGGGAAGGCCCAGCTGCCTGCGCGTTTCGGCCTTATCCTGGCGAACGGTAAACCGCCGGGCGACGGGAATGCCTGAGACGATGAGCTTTTCCTCCGGAATGCCTTTTTGCATGAATTCCGCCTTCAGATCCTCGTGCGGGATGAAAAAATAGTCCGGCTCGGTTTCCTCCCAAAAGGGGATGCAGGTATAATCCGTTGCGATGGCGTAGGTTTTGGCCGCCAGCCCGTAATTTTTGCGGATGGCTGTGATGGTCTCGGCGGGGAACAGATGCGGCATGAGGATGGCATCAAAGCCGTTTTTCTCGATATAGGCGGAAAGCCGCCGCGCCGCAGACTTATTGGCATAGTAGATGACGGACTTGAACTTATTGGTGCTGATAAACTTGCCCGCCTGATAGGCCAGGCCAAAGAGCGCCGGCGCCTTGGTTGTGATATTGACATAGGTATCGCAGACGACTTTGGATTTTTTCTTTCCGGAGAACAGCAAAATATCGCGCATGCGCGTCTCAATATTGCGTTCGCGCAGCGCCTCTAAAACGGCCTTGCCGGCGGTATTGTGCCCGCCTCCTGTATTGGTCGATAAAATGAGTGCTTTCATCATAAGCCTCCCTAGCGTTCCCAGATAGCTTTTCCTTATTTTATTGCAATATAGCGGAATTTGTCAAATTTCGGCGTGAAAAAGAGCGCGCAGATACATTGCGCTTTGGCCGCCTCTTTGCTATAATAAATCTATTATCCAGATGTAAATTGATATAACAGGAAAAAGCATGTTTCCGCGGTGCATGAAGGGCGGCAATGAGGGGGCTGCTGCACGCAGGAACGCGCTTTGAGATTTGAAAAGGAGAGGTTTATGGTACTCACAATGACGCTCAGCCCATGGGTGGAGTGCAGGGTTTGGCTGCCTGAACTCCAATATGGGAAGGATAATCTGGCCTCTGGCATGAGAGAGGGCGTCTCGGGCAGAGGTATTCGCATGGGAACAGCGCTCAGAGAGCTGGGAGATGAGGTGCTCTGCATGGGATTTTGCTCGGCAGAGGGGGAGAGAATCATCTCGCAGGTTTTGGCGGATGCGGGAGTGGAGCGGGATTTTATCAAAGTGCCCGGTGCGCTTCGCATGCGCATTGCCATCTACGATAAAAAGGGCGAGACAACCCGCTGTATTCAGCAGGGCACGGCCATAGAGGGCAGAGCGGTGGAGCAAATGGAAGTCGCCTATGCGCGCAACCTTTCGGAGATGGGCGAGGGAGACGTGGTCGCCTTGGGCGGGCATATCCCGCTGGGCATCGGGCCGGAAATTTACGCAGAACTCATCGGCATGGCCAAAGATCGCAAAGTGCGGGCGGTTTTGGCGGCGCAGGAGGAGAATCTGGAAAAAGGAGTTTTGGCAGGGCCTTATGCCGCGCTCTTATGCAAAGAGGACTTGGAGGGCTTGGCTGGAAGAACCCTGAGGGGTGAGCAGGAATGCTGCGCGGCCGCCAGGGAGATTTTAGAGCAGAGCGGCGGCGCGTATCTCTGCGTGGAGACGCGGGAAAAGCTGCTGCTGGTCTCGCCCCAAAAGGCCTTTTCTGCGCCGATTTTTGGAGAGCAGAAGGGAATGCGGGCTGGGGCGGCGGCCGGGCTTGCCCACGCGGCACAGCATGGCGCGGGGGAAGCGCTTTTGCGCAGTGCGGCGGCGGGCAGAGAACTGCTCTGCAAGGATATGCCGGCGCAGCGGCAGCATTTCGAGCAGCGCGCCAGAGAGATTGCCGTGCAGGAGATGGATAAATAGGCTTAGAAAAGGGGAGGAGAAAAAATGGAGTTCAAAAAACTGCGGGAATACCTTGGGGATATCGCCCAGGTGTTCGAAGTGAAGGAATACCGCTTGATGGGCGGAAAAGCAGAGGGGGTTCGGGCCATCGATATCAGCAACGGCGCAGGGCTGGAGCTGACGCTTCTGCCCGATCGCGGGATGGATTTCTATCGCCTCAAATACAAGGGGCAGACGCTCAACTTCTTTACGCCCACGGGAATCGCCGCGCCCGCTTACTTTGCAGAGGAAGCCGGCGGCATGGGCCAGATGTTCTTCGGCGGCATGATGCTGACCTGCGGCCTGCGCAATATCGGCCTGCCCTGCCGGGAAAACGGCGCATATTACGGCCCGCACGGCAATATTACGGCTATTCCGGCGGAGCATGTGAACATCCATTATTTTGAGGAAAACGGCGCGCCGGCCGTCAGTATTTCGGCTATCATGCGGGATAACGGCTATGGGACGCAGCTGCTGCTCAAGCGCACGGTTACCATCCGATACGGCGCAAACGAGATCGATTTGCAGGATAAGGTGCTCAACAACGGGTTTGAGGAATCGCCGCTGATGGTGCTCTACCACTTCAATATGGGCTACCCGCTGCTTTGCGAGCAGTCTCAGCTGATTTTGCCCACAAAGAAGGTTACGCCCAGAACGCAGCACGCGGCGGATTACGCGGATCGATATTTGGAGATCACTTCTCCGGCGGTGGGATACGAAGAGATGTGCTATTATCACGATTTGGAGACGGATGAAAACGGCTGGGCCACGGCGGGCATCTATAACCCGCAGGAAAAACTGGGGCTGAAAATTCTCTTCGACAAGAGCACGCTGGATCACTTCGTGCAGTGGAAAATGCTGGCCAAGGGCACCTTCGTTACGGGCCTGGAGCCCTGCAACGCCACCATCAACGGCATGACAGACGCGCGGGAGAATGGCAGCCTCAAGACCATCGCGCCGGGGGAAGAGGTGCAGTATCGGCTCAAAGTTCTGGTATTCGAGGAATAAAACTTCCGGCCGGAAAAGAGGCGATTGAAGAGCCGGGCGGTTTCGTGTATCATAGAGGTTGGAACAAACGCGCGTGCGGATAGCGTAAAAAGGAGATATGCAAGATGAATATTGTAACAAAAGGATTGGAGCCCGCTCGGGTGCTCAGCTATTTTGAGGAGATCAGCGCGATTCCCCGGGGATCCGGCAATGAAAAAGGCGTTGCCGACTATCTGGAAGCGTTCGCCAGGGAGCATGGGCTGTTCTGCTATCGGGATGAGATGCACAACGTCATGATCAAAAAGCCCGCTTCGCCTGGGTGCGAAAAGGCGGGGGCGGTGCTGCTTCAGGGGCATACGGATATCGTCTGCGAGAAGAATAACGACTATGTGCATGATTTTGAGAAGGATCCCCTAAAGCTCTATATTGAGGGGGACTACCTCAAGGCGGAGGGCACGACGCTGGGCGCGGATAACGGCACGGCCGTCTGCTATATGCTGGCAATTTTGGAGGATGATACGCTGGTGCACCCGGCGCTGGAATGCCTGTTTACCGTGCAGGAGGAGACCGGGCTGGACGGCGCGAGAAATTTCGATGGCAGCCAGATTTCCGCCAAGACCATGATCAACATGGATGCGGGCCCGGAAGGCGTTGCGACAGTTTCCTGCGCCGGCGGCATGCGCATCGATATGAAAAAGAGCATGGAGCAGGTTCCCTTTGCCGGGACGGCGCTCAAGCTGGAAGTCAAGGGGCTGATGGGCGGCCACAGCGGCGGGGAGATCAATTCCAACCGCGCCAACGCCAACGCCGTGATGGGACGCGTGCTCTATAACCTGCCCAAGGTGAACATCGTTTCCCTGACGGGCGGCAGCAAGGATAACGCGATTCCAAGAGAGTGCGTCGCGATCATCGCAGTGCCGGATGTTTTGGCGGCAAGACAGGCTGTAGAGAAACTGGAAAAAGAGATTCTGGCCGAATGCACCGAGCTGGATAAGGGATTTAAAATCGAGGTGAGCGAGGTGGATGCGCCGGCAACCATGGGCGACTGCGCCTGCACCAAGGATGTCGTCGGCCTGCTCTATCTGGCACCAAACGGTGTGCTCTCCATGAGCCCGACGATGGAAGGGCTAGTGGAAAGCTCCAGCAATATGGGTGTCGTCCATACGGAAGGCGCAGATATTTGGGTGGCTTTCTCCCCCAGAAGCAGCGTGGAAAGCCGGCAAGACCAGACCGAGCAGCGGCTGCGCATTCTGGCAGATGCCTTTGGCTTTGAATTCCATCTGAGAAGCCGCTATCCCGGCTGGGCCTATGATCCCGATTCCAAAGTGCGCGATCTCGCCAAAAGCACATATGAGGAGATGTTCAAAAAGCCCTTCAAGATTGAAGCGATTCATGCCGGGCTGGAATGCGGCTTGCTCAAGGCGAAAGTTCCGGAGCTGGATATCGTCGCCATCGGGCCGGATGAGCATAACGGGCATACGCCGGATGAGGAAGTCTCGATTTCTTCCATGAACCGGGTCTATCAGTTTGTCCGTGCATTGCTGGAAAAACTGGCAAAGTAGATAGAATGGCAGAGGCGCCGGCTCGCAGAGCAGGCGCTTCTTTTTATCGCTTGAAAAAAGGAGGGACGATATATGTTTTTGTTTGGGCGTAAAAAAGGAAAAGAGGATTGGGCAGAGCTGGATGAAATTGTCTTAAACCTTGAGCAAGGGGAGCTGGAGCAAGTCATCGGATTTTTGCAGAATGTTCGCGGGAAATTCGCGCAGTTTCCGGCAGATGAACGGGAACATTGGCACTACCGGGACGAGAGCGAAGGATGGAGCGAAGGCCAGCCGGATTTGATTCTATTTATGCTGCCAGATTCGGGCGCTGATATGAAATAAGATTGCACTTAAAAGCGGTATCGTTTTTGATACCGCTTTTGGATAGTCGTCCCCATGCGCGCAAAGAGGGCTGCCAGATGGCAGCCCTCAAATTTTTTGTATCGCCTTTGCGCCTAAGGAGAGTTAGGCCAAAATTTTATAGCGCGCGAGTTTTTCCTCAATGAGCGTGCGGTCGTATTCGCCGGTCTTCATATAGGAATCCACCATCTCGCGGTTGGGCACGCCTGCGCGGCCGCCGATAGCCGTGCACTTGATGGAGGAGACGGCGTTGGAGAACTGCGCGGCCTCATCCGGGCGCATATTTTGCAGCAGCGCATAGAGATACGCGCCGTGGTAGACGTCTCCTGCGCCAACCGTATCAACAACCTTCACTTTGTAGCCCGGAGCGAAGTAGAAGCCGCCGTCCCACTTGACGACAGAGCCGCGGTCGCCCAGCGTAAAGACTGCGATCTTCGGGCCCATTTTGCGGACTTTTTCCAGATTGCTCTCAAAATCCTCACTCTCGCCAAAGAGCTTGGTATAGTAGAATTCCGAGCCGATGAATACATCGAACTTGGGCATCATGGCCTGCATCTCATCCGAATAGCCGTCGCCGTCTACCGTAACGATGCCGCCCGCCTGATGCATGATATCCGCCAGGCGGTGGCTGACTGCATCGGCGTTCTCCAGATGCAAAATCTTATGCTGGGCGACAAACGCTTCGTCAATGTCTTCTACGCCGTATTTGCGGCCTTTGGGCATCTCAAAGATGATGTTGCGGCCGTGGGTGACTTCGTCAGAAAGCACCAGGGAGAAGGCGGATGTGCCGTCCTGGAGGATATGCGAGGTATCGATGTTGTAGCGCTCAAAATCCCGGATGATGCACTCGCCGTAGAAATCTGCGCCGACCATGCCGATCATGGAGCCGCTCGCGCCAAGCTGCCCAATGGCCGTCAGCGCCGAGGCAACTTTTCCGCCAAACTGCCAGCTGGTCTCGAGAATCTGCGCGCCCTCGTCTTTTTGTGTGGGCAGGTGGTCGATATGCACGAGGTTATCGACAGTAGAGCTTCCGTATGCGATTACTTCTCTCATAAAAGTATCTCCTTAAATAGGCTCCGGCATTGCCGGAGCTGTGTTGCTTTGTATGATATTACTGATGCTTTGCGCCCGGAGGATGGCTCCACATGATGCCGACGCCCTCGGGGGAGACGACCTGCGCATTTTCGAACCCATAGGGCAGGAAAATTTCGTCGCCGCGGTTTAATTCCATCTCGCCGCCTTCATATACCAGCTTGCCGCTGCCCTCCACGACGATGCCGATCTGCACGAAACCCGTCGTCCGAAGCGGAGCGCTTCCTTTCACATCCAGGCGCGTGCAGGAGAAATAATCCGTCTGGTTTGCGCCGATGAGAACGGCCTCTTTGCCCCAGTCGCCCTCGCGGATGACCGTCGGCTCGATGAGCCAGCGCTTGAGGTTTTCCTGATAGGTGCAGCCATCGTAGATATAGGTTCCCAGCAGGCGCTCGTCGTATTCGGCTTCCTCTTCGGGTGTAACGTCCGGCTTATATTTGCAGAGACGCTCTGCGCCGACGGTGATATCCGAAGGCTCCTGCACTTCGACGACGAAGCAGCCAGCGCCGATGGCATGGGGCAGGCCGGCGCCCACGAAGAACACATCGCCCAGCCGAACCTGCACTTTATGGCAGCATTCCTCCATGGCGCGGATATCGTCGCGGTAGTAGGGCTCTGCGAATTTCTCGCGGGTCATGCCCTCTTTAAAGCCGATATACATATACGGCGGCTCGGGAACGTCGTCGCGCATGCCGATGACGATCCAGCTCTCGGCCTTGCCGTAATCGCTGTTGAACATCTTCTTGGCGTATTCCCGCGTCGGGTGGGACTGCAGGCCAAGCTGATACTGCGCATCCAGCAGCTTGACTAACACGCCCAGGTTCTTGCCCGAAATCTCCATATGCTTTGGCCCCAGAATCTCTTCCGGGTGCGCCTGGAGCATATCGTATAGATAAACGCGCTTGCCGTCCGGCAAATCCACCTCTGCTCTGCCCTCATAGGGGTTCCCCATCTCCTCTGTATTGCAGACGATGCAGTCGGATCCAACCCATGCCTCGGGGCGGCCGTTATCCAGCGCAGGCTCTACACCGCGGAACCGATCGATCTCTCTTCCACCGGGGTAGCGCACGAGCTTGTTGGGAACAAGACGCCAAGGAACTTGATAAAATTCCATAAAAAAACCCTCCCAAATTCTATATTCATTTTTAAGACGATGAATTATAGCTATCGTACCATAGTGACGCAAAAATTACAATATAGAACAGATAAAAAGTGTGCTTTTTTCGGGGCGGTAAAAAGCGGGCAGAAAGCAGAGCAAAAAAGCGGGGCGCAGTATTTTATACAGAGGCAAAGAGTGAGATGGATTAGCGTCCAATTTAATTTATAAACTAAATTTAAATAATTTGAAATTTTACTTCTTTCTATGCGGAGAAATGGCCGGATAAAATAGGGCTGCGGAGCTTGCCAAATGCTGGGGGGAATGCTATGATAAAACCATCAGAAGCTTTGGAGATCGAAATAAGTATTTTTGGAGGTTGAAGCTGTATGATTAAGGAATATGCCGGCCCAATTCTGGACGAGATCGGCGAGGCCTTAAAAGACATGGATTATGATGTCTTATGGAAGATGGTTGCCGAGATTCACGGCGCAAACCGCATTTTCTTCCATGCCATTGGCCGGCCGGAATTGCCTATGAAGAACTTCGCGATGTATCTGAAGCATTTTGGGTACCGCGTTCATGTCGTAGGCGATGTAACATGCCCCGCAATCAAGCCGGGAGATGTTTTCTTCGCCGTCTCCGGGACGGGCGAGACGAACACGACGCTGAATATGGTCAAAAAGTGCAGGGAAATCGGCGAAATCAAGGTGCTGCTCATGACTGCCGCAGAGAAATCCACCATCGGTGATCTGGCAGATCTGGTGCTGCGTGTGGATTGCCCGCTGCCTGGCGTGCCCAGCACGGTTTCCTCCATTCAGCCCATCGGCGGCCTGTTCGATGAGTGCGTCGTTTATGCGCTGGACTGGGCGCTGCGCGCCTGCCTGCAGGAGCGCCTGGGCAGAAGAGATGGCGCCGGCCCCATGCATTCCAACCTAGAATAAGGATTTTGAAGGAGAAAAAATCATGAATATCAAAGAAATTGCCGCTCAGATCATGAACGAAATCGATGCTGCAACGCAGTATACCGACGAAGATACCTTAATCAAAGTTTTTGCCACCATTCACGGCGCAAACCGCATTTTCTTCCACGCAAACGGCAGAAACATGCTGACCATCAAATATTTTGCACAGCGCCTGATGCACCAGGGATACCGGGTGTTCATCGTGGGCGACGTCGCGACGCCGGCCATCAAGGAAGATGACGCCCTGGTTGTCGTCTCGGCCTGCGGCGAGGAGAAGAACCTGATCACGGCGGTGGATACCGTCAAGAAAATCGGCAACATCCCGGTCATTCTGGTTACGGCGGCGGAGAAATCCACGCTGGCAGAGCAGGCCGATGTGGTCGTCAAGCTGCCTGTTCCCGTGCCCGGCTCGCAGGAGGATGCCTCCATTCAGCCCATCGGCGCGCAGTTTGAGCAGTCTGTGCTGTATATCATGGATGTCGGCATGAGCCACTATTTCATGGATCGCCTGGGCATTACCCTTGGGCCAACAGAGAACCCGCTGCACGCGAACCTTCAGTAGGCCAGGGCAAAAGGAGAGAGCTATGATAAAACAGACTTGTGCAAACGCTGTTGCCGGCACAAAGAAAGCCCTGGAAGGGCTGGATTATGCCGCAATAGAGAAAATTGCAGATAGAATCATTTCATCGGATAACACCTTCGTCGTGGCGGATGTGGGCCGCCCGGGCCTGGCGCTGATGTGCCTGGCGCAGCGGCTGCGGCAGATGGGCGTGCGCGCCTACCGGCTGGAGGAATCCCCGCCCACGCCTTCCGTGCATGAGGGAGATGTTGTGCTCATCGGCTCTGTCGATGGCGAGGATAAAACCTCCATCACCTTTATGAAAAAGGGAAAAGAGTTGCGCATCGATTACGATCTCTTCACTATGGCAAAGGGATCGACGCTGGAAAAGGATGCCAGCGAAGTGGTCTTTTTCGATTGCCAGGCGGAAGATGGCCTGATTGCAGAGGAGTATTTTGAGCTTGCGCTTTATGTGGTCTGCGATGCCATCGCGATGCGCGTTCAGGAGAAACTCGGCAAGAGCAAAGAGCGGATGCAGCGCGAACTGCCCAACCTCTATTAAGGCAAGGAGGAAGCGAAAATGAGCGAAGAAAAAAAGGTGCAGAGCGCGCACCTGACCTATCATGAAAAGAGAAAATTCCATGCAGAGCGCCTGGAAGAGATGAAGATCGTCGCGGAATATATGGACGATGAGAAGCTGGTTGAGATTGCAGATAAAATCGACAAGGCCAACAGCGTCTTTGTCGTGGCCCTGGGGCGCAGCCGCATGAATATCATGGGCTTTGCTACGCGGCTCCGCCAGATGCGCATCCGCGCGCATCTCGTCGGCGATATTTCCACGCCCTCCATCCATAAGGGAGATTTGCTGATCATCGGCTCCTCTTCGGGCGAGACGGCATCGCTGGTTACCTTTGCGAAAAAGGCAGCCTCCTATGGCGTGGAAGTTGTGCTGTTTACCGAGGCGGAAAAATCCACCATCGGTGATCTGGCCAGCACGGTCTACCGCATGGATGCGGATCAGAGCCGGCTGAAAAAGCCCACTGGGCTTTATGCGGAATATGCCATCGATTTGGCCTATAACTGCATCGTCATGTATCTGATGAAGAAGCGCGGCCTGACACCTGAAAAGATGCAGGAAGAGCTGGCGAACCTCTATTAAAAAGGAGCGGAGAGTATGGAAAAGATAATTAACGGCGTTCCCTATTCCACGATGGCTCAGATCACCGTCAAAGAAGATTTCAAATACCATCTGGCCGCGGATGCGCTGAAGGATGTGATGAGCAGGTTCGATTATGATAACCTCCAGAAAATCGCGGATATCATCGATGGAGCGAAGAACGTATTCGTGGCTGGCCGGGGCAGATCCCGCCAGACGGCAATGAACTTTGGCCAGCGGCTTTCGCAGTTTGGCAAGCGTGTCTATGTCGTGGGCATGGCGACGGCGCCCAGCATCAAAGAAGGTGATGTGCTGGTGCTCTCTTCCGGCTCGGGCAGCACGCCCACGCTGGTGGATTTTGCAAAGACGGCCATGGCCGTCGGCGCGAAGGTTGTGCTGTTTACGGCATCCAGAGGCGCGGAAGTCGCCAAGCTTGGCGCGGATACCTTCTATGTCTCGGATTACAACTACCAGGATGATACTGGCTCGGACAGAGAAATCTACAAGCAGATTTACGCCTACTATGATTATCCGACGAACCTGGCCTTGGAGACTGTTCTGACCTATATCATGCAGAAGAACGGCATCTCCCGGCAGCAGGCAGAGACGGAAAAGCCCAATTTGTTCTAAAAGCAGATTGTTTGGCAGGTACAAAACAGGAAAACGGCACGCCCTAAGGAACGTGCCGTTTTTTTTATTTATCTTGGGAGCGGGCCGCAGTCTGTAAAGAGCAGATCGCCAATCTGAAAGGCCTTTTCAAAGACCGGCCCCGGCAGCTTTCGGCGCTCAAACAGCTCGTCGGTCACTACGGCGAAAAATTGCTGGCTGCCCTGGCGAATCAGGTAATACTCCTTTTCCAGATTCTTCAGGTCAGCAATGAGAGCGGGTATCCCGAAGGGTGCGTCGGTCAGAAAGCCGATGAGATTGTCCAAGGCTTTTTCCTGACGGGATAGCACTGGCCTGCAGGTAAGCCGGTGGATTTCCGCATCCGGAAATTGCTCCATGACGACCAAATCTTTCTGTCCCGTTTTTTTGCGCCAGGCGCCGGAAAGCTTTGGACGGTATTCATAGCGGTTCAGATCAATTTTCTCCCGGCGAATTCCGTAAAAGGCGGATTCCTCGCCGCTCAAAAAGTCGACCATGCTGATGCCAAGAACCTGAGACAGCAGTTTTAAGTTTTCAATATCGGGCAGCCCTTTTTCGGACTCCCATTTTGTGATTGCCTGCCGGGATACCAAGAGCTTTTCTGCCAACTGTTCCTGCGTCAGCCCGGCGTTCTTTCTGGCTCGTTTTAGCTTTTCTGCAAAGGTCGCTGCTGTATCCATCCTTTATCCTCCAAAACAAAGCGTCAGCCTTTGCTGCCCTCTCATCATAGTCTCCCGGAAAAGCGCCCGCAAGATACGCTTGTTTGCAAAAAGGCAACGCTTGGTAGCATTGCCTCCTAAATGGGTCAATTCTGTGCCCGGGACAGAGCGGCAGTTCCGAAAAGACGGCCTATACTTCTGCCGGGTGCTTCTTATTCTCTTTCGCTTTTTTCTTGGCGGCCTTTTCTTCGGAAAAAGCGGCGCTCCATGCCAGATGCTTTTGCAGATAGAGCTTATTGGCAAAGGAGAAAACTGCGGCGCGCACGAGCCGCTCGGAAGCGGGCTGGGGCTGGGAGGAGACATCGGATTGGCGGGCAAAGACACAGCGCAGGGATTGCTCCAGCAGCTCTCCAAACCAATCAAACGCCTGCTGTGCCGGCAGACACTGGCATTCCAGCGTCAGCAATGCCTGAATTTCAGAAATACTCAGCACAGGCTTGAGCGTACAAATAAAAAGAAGATGCGCGACATGCCCCGGCGAATAGCGTTTGCCCACGGCCGGCGGAAGCAGCTTCTTTTTCACATAGTTATTGACCATGGCGGAGGTGAGAAGATTTTCGCCATCTGCGGCAAAGATGCGGAGGGACTGGTTGACGACTCCCAGCACTTGATCCATATAAAGCTCCAGCGCGGGAAGCTCGCCGTAGCGGGGAAAATGAAATTGCAGCACTTCCTGATAGGCGGCAGAGGCCTGGAAATCGGTGCACATAGCGCGGTTCTCCTTGCATAGAACATGATGAAATAAGCATAGCAGAAAGAATGAAAGAATGTCAAGAAGAAAAGTGGTTGACAATATAATATAGATTGTATAATATAATATTAAAAACTAGATTATAAAAGGAACAAAACTATGAATCCAGAAAAAATTGCACTTCTCATCGATTCCTGCACGGATGTCCCGCCGGAGCTGGCGGCGGCCGAAGGCGTTTACAGCATTCCTGTGCTCATTCGGTATGCTGACGGAGAGTATCGGGATGGGATCGACATCACAGCGCAGAAGGTTTATGAGCGCTTTGAGGAGGAAGTACCCAAAACATCGCTGCCTTCTCTGGAAAATGTGCAGCGTATTTTTGCGAAGATCGCGGCGGATGGCTATGAAAAGGTGATTGCGGTAACAATTTCCAGCGGCCTTTCCGGGACGAACGGTGTTGTGCAGCTGGCATCTGCGCAGTTCGACTGGATTCAGACGCGGGTGATCGATACCAAAAATATTGGCATCGGCGCCGGGTTTACGGCTATCCACGCATTGCGGATGGTGCAGCAGGGCATGGGCTTTGAAGAGATTGTGCGCAAACTGGAATGGGATGTAACAAACACCAAGGTATTTTTCTGCGTAGAGACGCTGGAGTATTTGAGAAAAGGCGGCAGAATCGGGCTGATTCCCTCTGTGCTTGGGACGGTGCTCCAGCTCAAGCCGATCATCTCCTGCAATGAGGAAGGGGTCTATTATACCGCCGCCAAGGCCAGGGGAAGAAAGCGCTCGCTGGAGCAGGCGATTGCCTTGGCGCAGGCCTTCGCAGGCCAAGGGGAATACAACCTGGCGATTGCGCATGGCGGGGCAGAAACAGAAGCCGGCCAGATCGCGGAGCAGGCAAAGAAATTTTTCCCAGGGGCGCGGGAGGTTTTTCAGGGGCAGATTAGCCCGGCGCTTGTGGTGCATACGGGCCCGGGGCTTCTGGGCATCGGCATACAGAGAATTTCACGCTAGAAAAAGGGGCGGCGCAGCGCGCCGCTTTTTTATTGTAAAGGAATTCCTGCATTGAGCAGGAAGCGGGCGCGACGAGACAGCCGGCGGCGAAAGAAAGCCGAAGCTGATTTAGGCGCGCTTTTGGCAAAATCTCAGAAATTGAGTGGGCTGTCTCTGAACGCCATAGATTCTTTCTGAAGGATACTTTGAGGCCGGGCAGGGCCGGAAAAGCGCATGCGTCTTTGTTGTTGCGAAAAAGTAAATATTGTACTATAATTTATTCTAGTATATTTTGTAGTTTTTTGAGGAAAGGCAATTCTATGAAGTTAATCATACAGATCCCCTGCTATAATGAAGAGCAAACGCTGCCCGCGGTTTTTGCCGATTTGCCAAAGCAAATTGATGGAATCGACGAGATCGAGACGCTCATTATCGACGACGGGAGCACGGATCGGACGGTGGAAGTGGCAAAAGAGCTGGGCGTGGACCATATCGTGCGGTTCCCCAACAACCGCGGGCTGGCCAAGGGTTTTATGGCCGGGCTGGACGCCTGCCTGCGGCTGGGCGCTGATATCATCGTCAATACAGACGGCGACAACCAGTATTACGGCGGGGATATTCCGGCGCTGGTACAGCCGATTCTGGAGGGAAAAGCCGAGATGGTCATCGGCGATCGGGATACGGACAGCATCGAGCATTTCTCCAGCCTCAAAAAGAAGCTGCAAAAGGCGGGCAGCAGCGTGGTGCGCAAGGCATCGGGCAGCAAAGTTACGGATACGACCAGCGGTTTTCGCGCCTATTGCCGGGATGCAGCCATGAAAGTCAACGTTACCAGCGAATACACCTATACGCTGGAGACGATCATCGATGCAGGCAACAAGAAGCTGGGGCTGGCGAACGTCAAGATCCGCACAAACGAAAAGCTGAGAGAGTCGCGCCTGTTTAAGAGCATGTGGGGCTATATCAAGCGTTCGGCCGGAACGATTATCCGGGTCTATACCTCCAAAAAGCCGCTGAAAATGTTTCTTGGCATGGCGCTGATCAGCCTGATCATCGGCCTGATTCCGGCAGTCCGCTATCTGTATTTCTTTTTCTGCGGCACAGCCACCGGGCATGTGCAGTCGCTGATTTTTGCATCTATTTTTATCATGGTTTCTGTGGTGCTGGCGGTTTTCGGTATGCTGGCAGATATGATTTCAACCAACCGCAAAGTGCTGGACGAAGCGCTTTACCGGATTAAAAAGCTGGAGTATGACGCGCAAAAAAATACACCCAAGGAGAATTCGCGTTGAACAGAGAGCTAAGGCGCATCGCCGTCGTTGGGCCGGTTTACCCGTATAAAGGGGGAATCGCGCACTATACCGGGCTTCTATGCAAAAGCCTGAGAGGGCAGTTCGAGACGCAGATGATCTCGTTCGAGGTGCAGTATCCCAAAATTCTCTTCCGCAAAGAGCAGAAGGATTTTGAGAATAACTCCTTTGAAGTGCAGGATACCAAGTACATTTTGCATACGGCCAACCCGTTTAGCTGGGGCAAATGCGCCAGGGAGATTTTGGCTCGAAAGCCGGATTTGGTCATTTTCCAGTGGTGGCATCCCTATTTTGCGCCCTGCTACCGGAGCCTGCTGCGCAAGCTGAGGCGAGGGGGCGTAAAGACGCTGTTTATCTGCCATAATGTCTTCCCGCACGAGCGCTTTCCGATGGATCGGACGCTGACCAAAATGGTGCTCAAAAAAGGCGATTTTTTCATCACCCATTCCAAAACAGATGCGGCAGATTTGCGCTCCATACGCCGGGATGCGGCGGTTTGCGAAGCAGTGCACCCAACCTACGATGCCTTCCAGTTCCAGAACTTAACGCAGGAAGAGGCAAGGCAAAAACTGGGGCTTGGCGGGCAGGAGCAGGTTTTGCTGTTCTTCGGGTTTGTGCGGGAGTATAAAGGGCTGAAGCATCTCATCGCCGCGCTGCCGGGGATTGCAAAGCGCCTGCCAAAGGTGCACTTGCTTATCGTCGGGGATTTTGGCAAGGACAAGCAGGAATATCTGGAGCTGATTGCGCAAAATAATGCAGAGCAATTCCTCACGATTTGCGATGGATATATCCCGGATCAGGAAGTGGAGCAGTATTTTGCGGCCAGCGATCTCGTGGTTCTGCCCTATGAATCTGCGACGCAGAGCGGCATTGCGCAAATCGCGTATGGGTTTGAACGGCCGGTGGTGGCGACGAATGTAGGCGGACTGCCGGATGTCGTTTTGCATGAAAAAACGGGCTATCTCGTGCCGCCGAGAGATCCCAAAGCGCTGGCAGAAGCTGTGGTGCGCTTTTTTGAAGAGCAAAAAGCGGAAGCGTTTGCGGAAAATATTCGGCAGGAGGCTGCCCGCTACTCCTGGGATAGAATGAGGGAAAACATCTGCTCGCTTTGGGAGCAGCAGGAATAGCCAGGAAAGGCGCAGAGGGAGACTTCCCAGCATGAAAACCGGATTGGAGAAGCGATGAAAAATATTGCAGTGATTGGAACGGGCTATGTCGGCCTGGTTCAGGGCGTGATTCTGGCTGAATTTGGCATGCAGGCCGTGTGCATGGATGTGGATGTGCAGAAAATAGAGCGGCTGCGCCAGGGCATTTTGCCCATCTATGAGCCGGGGCTCAAAGAGCTTCTGGATAAGAATATGAGCCAGGGCAGGCTGCGGTTTACTTCGGATATGCAGAGCGCCGTGCTGGGAAGCGAGGTCATTTTCATCGCGGTGGGCACGCCGCCTCAGGAAGACGGCAGCGCAGATCTGCACTATGTCGAGCAGGTCGCCCGGCAGATCGGACAGTTTATGGATGGCTACCGGGTGATTGTCGATAAATCCACGGTGCCCGTGGGAACGGGAAAATATGTGCGGGCCATCATCCAGCAGGAGCTGGAAAAGCGCGGCGAAAATTTTGCATTTGATGTGGTTTCTAATCCCGAATTTCTGCGGGAGGGGAAGGCCGTGCAGGATTGCCTGCGGCCGGATCGCGTCGTCATCGGGACCGAGAGTGAGCGGGCGGCAGAGATCATGCGCCAGGTCTACGATGTGCTCTATATCAACCAGACGCCCTTTCTATTTACCAACCTAGAGACGGCCGAAATGATCAAATACGCCTCCAACGCATTTTTGGCGGTGAAAATCTCCTTCATCAACGAAATGGCGCTGCTGGCGGATCAGGTTGGAGCGGATGTGCAGGAGATCGCCAGGGGCATGGGCATGGATGGGAGAATCTCGCCTAAGTTCTTGCACGCGGGGCCGGGTTACGGAGGCTCCTGTTTCCCAAAGGATACCCGGGCGATTGTGGATATTGCCAAAAAGCACGGCGAAGAGATGATGGTCGTTCAGGCGGCCATCCAGGCCAACGCCAAGCAGAAAGCGCGCATGGCAGAGCGGATTTTGCAGGCACTGCCAGATGGGAGCAATACCATCGCATTCTGGGGGCTCTCCTTTAAGCCCGAGACAGACGATATGCGGGATGCGCCCGCGCTGGATATCATCGCCAAGCTGGCCCAGGCTGGGATGCACATCCGCGCCTATTGCCCTCAGGGAATGCGGGAGGCGAAATGGCGTCTGAAAGAGTTTGAGCGCCAGATCACATACTGCCAGGATGAATACGATGCGGCCAAGGGCGCGGATGCACTGGTGCTCATGACCGAGTGGCATCAGTTCAGAGGGGCGGATCTGCGCAAAGTCAGCGGGCTGATGAGGGGAAGGCAGTTTTTCGATCTGCGCAATGTGTTTGCCAAAAACAAACAGGCAAGGGAGCTTTTCGATTATCACGGCGTCGGCTGCCCAGATGGGCAGGCATAGGCAATAAAAAAGAGCAGGCTTTATGCCTGCTCTTTTTTATTGCCCGCTATTTGCGCAGCGTGATACCGGTAATCTCCAGCGGAACATCCGGCGAAGGGAAGACGCGCAGTTCGAGATTTTCCACATCCTCGCTCAGCGCCATAGACAACGAAAGTGTGCACTCCCCATCTACGAAATCTGCGGCATAGAGCTTCATGCTGTTCTGGAACTGCTGTTCTTCCCCAGCAGCCAAAAAGTCCACTGTAGCCAGCTCAGTGTGCGTTACGCCAGGGGGGAGGCGGAAGGAGAATTCTACGGTATAATTCCCAGCCTTTAGGGGGATATACGGCCCAAAGAGCAGCGTAGCGCCGCTGCCATCCGCGATAAAGCTCTCGCTGGATTCAGATTCCAGGCGGCCATTGCTGCTGAACATGGCAAGGGGAAGC
This sequence comes from Christensenellaceae bacterium 44-20, assembly GCA_041223705.1. Classification (NCBI taxonomy): domain Bacteria; kingdom Bacillati; phylum Bacillota; class Clostridia; order Christensenellales; family Christensenellaceae; species Christensenellaceae bacterium 44-20. Next base: position 1,028,131 of record JBCLQU010000001.1, on the reverse strand, counting down.
TCTGAAACCAGCGGGTTTTTCTTTTTGGAGACGCGGTAAAGATCCGCACGCCAATCGATCTCCTGATGCTGCCTGGGGTAGGCAGCGCGTGCCCACTCGAGATCCATGCTTGAAATGGTATAGGATTCAATGAACTCAATATCCGCATCAAAAGGATCGAGTATGGTGTAGGGCGAGGGGAAGGAGTTGCCCGCAATGTAGTAAAGCGAGCCATTCCGATCCAAAAATGCGGGAATGCGATCTGCCGCGTAGTAGTTTAGCTTATGTACGTTTTTGCCATAGACAAACCGAAGTGTGCTGTGATATTCGGAAGCGTTTGTAAAATAGAGCTCGTCGTCCTCCAGAGCATCCGCGAAGCGCTCATACTGCTGTGCAATGCCATGCAGCGGCCTGAAGAAAAGGAAAGGCTGGGATTGGTAGATGAGAAAAGCCGAGATGGCCAAAGCACAGATGCCCTGAACAGCACGGTTCAAAAACTCTTTGATTTTGGGAAGGCGAATTTCGCAAATGCCATAGGCGGCCAGCAGGAAAATATAGGGGAAGCAAACAGTAACCCATCTTCTGGAAGCCCAGATGTGATCCGTGCTGATGGCGGGGTCGTAGAGATAGACCATGAGGTTGGAAATGCATAGGGCGAACAAGACCAGCAGAGTGGAGGTTTTTTCCCGATAGTTGCGCAGATAGCGGTATAGCCCATAGATAGAGAGCAGGACTGCGGTGATCGAGGTATACCAGCTAAATTCGATGAGCGAGCGCGAGCGGAAGATCTGCTTCTGTGTATTCCACAGAGGCGAAGTCGGGTCCAGGATGGGCTCGGCTAAAGGCGCCTGCGGGCGGATGAAATAGAGATAGGCCGCTGCCAGCAAGAAGAAGGCGGCAATACAGACGGCGCCGCTGCGGCTGGCAAAGATCGCGCTCATCCAGTCTTTAAGCGGCCGCTTGCGATTCAGCAATCTGCCCAGCAGCGAACAGAGCAGGGTGAAAGCCAGTAGCAGCACGTTGGCCGTCAGAATAAGGCGCAAGGAACCCGTACGGAATAGATCCACGAAATAAGGACGGACGTTGCACAGTGCCCAAAACGCTGTGCCAATGCCCAGAAAAACATAGGAACCTACTGCGGGCAGCAGATAAGAGAATTTGGGGCGGTTCCAGACGGCTAGATAGGCCGCGCAAACCAGCAAACCCAGGCCGTAGATATAGACATCGATGCGCACCAACAAGCTAAAGCCCAGCAGTGCGCCGCCCAGCAGGGAGAGCAACCGCCGCTCCTGCTCCCAGCCGGCAGAGATGAGATAGCAGGCGGCCAAAAACAGAAATTGAGCCAGAATTTCGGTCAGAGTGATGCGGGCGGTCCAGATCTGGGCAGGGCAGAGAGCCAGAAAGAGCAGCGCCAGGCAGGCGGCCTTGCTGCTGAAAAAGCGCCGAATCAGATAATAGAAGGCGAGCAGAGCGAAGACGGCCAGCACGCTGTTTACCCGGAACAATGCCGATAGCCCGCCAGCGTCGTAGGCCACGGCTAAGATGGCAGGATAGCCAGGCATGAACTGGGGGGTGAGATCCCCGGGCTGGGGATCCGAAAATGAATCTCCAAAGAGATAGCGATTATATTCGGGGGTATTTTGCGCATGCGCCTGATCCGAGTAGATGCCAGTGGAGCCCAGCCCTATAATCTCCTTATAGCGATCCCAGTTTTCATTGAGAAACTCATCTGAATCATAGGCAAAAGCTCCTTCCTGGGCGATATGCACACCATGCACGATGTAGACACCCTGATCCCGGCCGCTGAGCATATAGTTGGCGGGAAAGAGTGCATAGAGTGCAAAGGCAACTGCCAGGATGATGGCGGGGAGAATACGGAATTCATAGCTGCGCAGCCGAGCCCAAAAGGCCCTGGGCGCATAGAGCACTTTTTTGCGCGCGGCAATAAATGCGGCAATTAGCACTTCACCGTACTGGATGGCAAGCAGCAGCCAAAAACGGTAGATACCCAGCATGGCCATCGCAGTAGCGAGCAGCGTCGTGTTGACAAGCGCCGCAGCAGCGGCCCAGAATAGGCTCTCCAGGGCACGCTGCTTTTTTTGCAGGGAGTCGATGATCCCAAAGAGCGCATAAGAAAAGCCCAAAGCATAGAGTAAGAATAAAAGTAGGTTCATTGCAGTTTCATCTTTCTAATAGCACATAGTTGTCTTTTAGTGTAACATTTTGGCAACATAATTTCAACAGATGAAAGGTGCGAGGCGAAGAAAAGCAATCAAAAAGCGGCAATACCTGCCGCTTTTTTTATGAAATGCGTCGCTGCTGCTTGAGCCAGTGAACGGTATCCAAAAGTGTTTCATCCAGCGCCCGGGGCTGATATTCAAGCTGGCGGGACGCCTTTTCGTGGGAAAACGCCGCGTTGGAGGAAAGCGTATAAAGGGAATATGCCGTATAGAGCGGCGGCTGGCGCAGTATCTTATAGTACAGCTCGCTGAGCGGCGCGGTCAGCCGCGCGAACCAGAGCGGGAGAACCGTCTTGATAGCGTGCTTTCCCGTCAGTTGGTGCAGCCGGAAGAGGAGATCCTGGACACAGACATACTGCCCGGAGAGAATATAACATGCGCCGGCCTCGCCCCGTTCACAGCAAGCAAAAATACCCGCCGCCACATCCCGGACGTCTACAAAATCGTAGCCGCCCTTGACGCACGCCGTCAGCCTCCCGCGCAGATAATCCAGGATCAGCTGCGTCAAGTGGCCGCGGCCATAGTCGTAGGGGCCGATGATGCCGGAAGGATGCACGACGCAGGCATTCAGCCCAGCCCTGGCGGCATCCAGTACGCATTGCGTTGCCTCGGCTTTGGTTTTGGCATAAAGCCCGCAGACGGCAGAAGGGTCGAATTGCTGTGCTTCGCAGATGGTTGTCCCTGCGGGCGCCTCTGGAATCGCGTGCACCGAGCTGACGTATACAAGGCGCTTTACCTTATGCTTTTGGCAGAGTGCCAGAATATTTTTTGTGCCGCCAACGTTGACGTCGTGGACGCTCTGAATATGCCGGGAGGCGATAGAGACAACGCCGGCGGCGTGGATCACGATCAGATCCCTATCGTCCGGGTTGGCAAAAAAAGGCTCGAGGCTTTGGGCGTCGCAAATATCGCCGCAAACCACCTCCACGCCGGACAGGGCGGCGAGATGAGCCGCGTTGGTATCACTTGGAAGGACCAGAGCCCGAACCGCGCAGCCGCGCTCGGATAATTGATGCGCCAGAGCCGTCCCCAGATGGCCGGCCGCGCCGGTAAGCAAGTATAGAGCACGCATCTTTGCACCTCCTTTTCCTCATTATAACATGCCGTCAATCTCTATTTGTGTCTGGATTATGAAGTTTTTGCACTTCCTTTTTATCATTTCCCGCCAATCGCTTTTTTATCACAACTGCGCCGGCCAAACAGTGCTTGACTTCAAGCACACTTTATGCAGTAAAATAAATCTATACTGCCACAACAAAATAGGAGGAAGAGAAACATGCAATACAGGCCTTATGGAAAGATGGGGTTCGATGTCTCGCTTTTTGGCATGGGGTGTATGCGCCTGCCCCGCCGGGAAAAGGCGGATGGCTCGGTTGAGATCGATCGCGAAAAGGCCATCGAGATAATCCAGTATGCGGCGGATCACGGCGTGAACTATTTCGATACTGCCTATGGGTATCACCGCCAGATGAGCGAATCGCTGGTAGGCGAGGCGCTGGACGGCGGATATCGCCAGAGGGTGCATATCGCGACCAAGCAGCCCTTTGCCGTCATGAAAGACAAGGGCGAGATCCGCCGGAATCTGGAGAACACGCTGAAAAAACTGCGCACGGATTATCTGGATGTGTACCTGATTCATAATATTCAGAAGAAAGATTGGCCGGGCATCCAACAGATGGACGTCATCGGCGAGTTTGAGAAATTTAAGAGCGAAGGGCTCATTGGGGGGATCGGGTTCTCCTATCATGGAGAGCTGCCCACCTTCCGGGAGATTTTGGACTACTATCCCGACTGGGCCATGTGCCAGGTACAGCAAAACCTGCTGGACGTGGATCGGGAAGTAACCGAGGAGGCCATCGCGCTGGCCGGGCAAAAAGGCTGCGCGCTGGTGATCATGGAGCCGCTGCGGGGCGGCGGGCTGGCCAGCACGCCCAAAGACGTCGCCCAGCTCTATGAGCAGTTCCCGGTCAAGCGCTCGGCGGCGGAATGGGCTTTTCGGCATGTCTATAACTATCCGCAGGTCAGCTGCATTTTGAGCGGCGTAACCACCATGGAGCAGCTCAAGGATAATATCGAGATTTTTTCCAGACAAGACGCCGTCGCCGGATGTATGACGCCCGAGGAAAAAGACCTGCTCAAAAAAGTCAAGCAGGCATATGAGAGCCGCGTTACCATCCCCTGCACAGGCTGTGAATACTGCCTGCCCTGCCCGAAGGGCGTGGCCATTCCCCAGATCTTCCAGCTCTATAACCAGGGCATGATGTTCGAGGCCTTTGATCAGCCCCGGCGCAGCTATATGTTCCAGCGAAACGCCGGGCACGATCAGCCAAACTGCGTCGCCTGCGGGGCATGCGAAAAGAAATGCCCGCAGCATATCGAGATTACCCGGCAGCTGAGGCTGGCGCACAGCAAGCTGGATGGCTGGTATGAGTAAACAATAAAATCGCACGCAAAACCGCCTTCGGGCGGTTTTTTTATTCCTGCTCTTCCTGGATGGTTCCGGTGCGCTCCAGAGCGAGCTGTGTTTGCCAGGTGAGATAGCGGAGAAACTGCTCTTTCGTCGGGTACTGCCCGGCGCTCATGGCATCTCTGTCCTCCTGGGCCAGCAAAGGCCAGATATGGCAAATCAGCTGATCCATGCTCTGCTCCACTTCTTCCAGCGTTTTGCCCATGCTCTTGGCAAGGCGGGCATATAACTCTTTGGGTTCAATCTTTTTCATGGCGGCCTCCTACTGTGGAATGCTATGTTGGCACAAAAAATATTTTGCAGCGGCATGTATTTGTATGCGGAAATTGCATAGAATTGAATGCACACATTCTGCTTGCGCTAAGGTATAAAAGAGGTGAACTATGGAGTGGAATTATTCTAGAATCCGAGCGCTGCGAGAAGATAAGGATATGTCGCAGAAAGAAATAGCAGAGCATCTGCATGTCAGCCAGGCGACATACTCTCGTTATGAGTGCGGAAAACTAGATATTCCCACGCAAATTCTCGTCCAGCTTGCCATGCTGCATAAAGTCAGCATAGATTATCTGCTTGGTTTGGATAAAATTTCCATGAGATACGAAAAGGAAAAACCTACAAAAAGATAATATACCTTTTTGAATGCAGAGACAAGGAATATCCCCTGGGAGAAAGGGAGATGCTCCTTGTCTTTTTTTGCCTTCACGGCAGTCCGAGTGGCGGTTTGGCAGGCGTGTGAAAGGGCAGAAAAAAAGGGAAAAGGTTTTCTGAAATTAGGAAATAATAGGAAGAAAAAAACAAGGGAATTTTTCCAAAGATAGCTTTTTTTGCATTTTAAACGACAAAAAAAGCAAAAATGAAGAAATTTTTTCGAATTTTAAATATGGTTGCACCTGTTTTGGTGCATATGCGGAAAGAGAATTTCTTAGAATAAAGACAAAATATCAAAGCAGGATAATTTGAATGTCGGCCTTGGACAAAGATTTCGACAGGGAACTGGGCCAGAGGATTCAGAAATATCGGCTGGAGCGCGGTTTGACGCAAGGGCAGCTTGCAGCGAGGCTGCAAACCCATGGCTGCGATTTGACGCGCAGCGCCATTGCAAAAATCGAAGTTGGCCAGCGGAGGATCTCTGGCAGGGAAATTCGGAATTTTTGCATTGCCCTGGAGATTGCTTATGAAGCGCTTCTGGATGGGGAAACACCAGAAAGCGTGGAATAGATACACTCTATACCATCGGTAGGGCTTGCAAAAAAATTTTAAAGAGTTAGAATGATGAATGCCAGATGAATATCTGGGTATTTGTCATTTTATCTATATAATTATTAATCTTATTGTCTTTGCAATAGGGAATAAAAAAAGGAGGAAGGAAACATGCGAAAAGCGAAGTGGCTCAAAATTTCCATTAGTGCGATATTGAGCTTCGCGATGGTTTTTGGCATTACTCTCGGGCTTTTTAAGCCGTCTGTAAGCGCTGCAGTCGATATTGGTGCCAACCCGAAACCGGCCATTGATATCGCTGTTAACGTCCCGAGCGACTACCCAGGAACCTTTTTGGACTTTAAGGAAGAACTGACGCAGAAACTCATTGCGCAGGGTCTGCCGGCAGGCTCGTTCCGTATCACGGATACCAAAGTCTCCATCGATACGACGGACCTGAATGGTTGGTATGTTTACGACCACTATTACCGTCAGAGCGATTATGATGCACTTGGTTTATCTGCCGATCAGAAAAAGAAACAGCCGATGCGGCTTGCTTCAGATAGCTCGCAGAATGGCGCTTTTAAAAAGATCGATAGCTATTTCCTGAACGGCACGGTGCCGGATCAGGTTTATAACTTCGATCGGCACGTTCTCTCGTATGAGAAGAACGGCACGGCCAACATGGCTTTCGTTGGCTACGCGACGCCACCTTATGCGGACTTCATGATCTACCCGGCGGCCAGCGATTCCACGAGAAACTTCAGTTTCAACATGGACGCCTCGGTTATCAATACGCATACGCTGACGGGCGGCGGCTTCCTGATGAACGCGGGTATCGATTCTGCCGGCAAACTCTATGGCTATCTGCTTTTCTATCACGGCATCAATACGAGCAGTGGCGCGGCAACGCTTACTATTTACAAAATTAACGGTATTGACGCTTTAACCGCGCAGACGCCTGCATTCCAGGCGACCCAAGTCGCGACCAAATCCGTCAGCCTGGGCGGCCAGAGAAAAGCGCGTATCTCGGTTGAGCTCAAGAGAAATACCGTAACTATTCAGCAGCAGGCATTTAATGCGAATGGAACGTTGGCAGAGACCCAGGATATCTACCGCGATCTCGCCATCCCGCAGGTCAGAACAGGCTATACCTACAATGGTTTCGGCCCGATGATCGGTTATAGCAGCCATGGCTGCTCGGCCATTTCCATGTTCCAGTTTACAGACCTGGAGATGAGCTACGAGGCTTCCGCATTCGACGCACTGAAGAACGTTCAGTATTATCAGGGCGCGGACTATAAATACTTCATCAACCTGGTTGGCGACAGCAACGATCCCGGCATCCCCAAGGAGTCCGACAACTCTTATGCAGACGGCATCAACCGTATGAATGAGAACGAGATCTTCTATATCTCCAATGGCGATGACGGCCAGGTTGTTACGGATTCCACCAGAGATGAAGACGGCAAGCTGACGCACCTGGGCCTTGGCTCTGAAAATGGTTATATCGCTGCAGGCGACGACTATGCCGGCCTGATGGCGCAGTATATCTACAATAACTATATTGAGGGCGTCAAGTTCAAGCAGGCGGAAGTCGAGAGCGATATCCCGCTGGCAAACTTCTATATGAAGGACAGCGAGTCGGGCGAGCAGATCATGACGATTCACCTGCAGCACCTTGTGAACAGCGGCGAATCCATCAAGGTCAATCTCGTGGATAAATCCAAGCCGGGCACACTGGCCGGCGCGGACGGCAAGGTTGCGCAGTGGTGCTACAACGTCTACGACCCGAATAACGACGTTGTCATGTCGACGGGCTGGGTAGACAGCGTAGACAAGATTCCAGATTATGAATTCACCAAAACCAGTGCTTCCGGGCGCTGGACCTTCGAGCTTATCGTCAAAGACCAGCTGGGCAATGAATCCAAAATTTCCCAGACATATTTGACGGCGTTCCTCGATGACGAGCACCCCATTATCACGGGTGAGAATACCGCTACGAACATTGCAACCATCACCTTGACGGATACCGGCATGGGCATCGATGACGATGGTATCACCTTCATCGAAGACGGCCGCGGTTCCGGCGTGCAGTATTACTGGGTAACGAACAGTGAATCCGATACGCCCAGCGAGGATGACTGGATTCCCGTCCCGAATGGCCCGCTGCATACTTTTGCTTTCGAGCAGAAGATTGAGAGCACGGATCCGATTGTCGTATGGGTAAAAGACGAGTGCGCGAACGTCGGTAATAAAGCTGTGTTTAAGCCGATCCACGTTGTCGTTGAAGACCCGGATGGCAACCCGATTGACGATTACTATGTTATCGGCGACAACCCCATCATCGTCCTGCCGGACGACGCTCCGGATTCGGAGGATGATGAGGATGAATTCAGCGGCTGGAAGACGCCGGGCGGCGACGATGTTACCCCTGGTACGACTCCTACCCCGGACGATGAGAACACCATTGTCATTCGCCCGAGCTATACGAAAGATAAGGCAAACCTGATCTATGTTGCAAACGGCGGTAAGATTACTTCTTCCTCCGGTGCAGGGTTAGATATGGATCGGTATGAAGTCGCATCCGGCGCCAGCATCATGGCCAAGATCGGCGACCAGAACGTTACCCCCAAGAGAGAGGGCTACCGCTTCACAGGCTGGAAGCTGCTCAATTCGGATAACGAAGCAAACGCGACCAACTCCGCCTATATCAACAACCCGAGCAACCTTTCGGATGTGGATGAGGCGCTGGCAGTCAAAGAGAAGAACGCCGATGGCGAGACCACCCGCGATACGTACTATCTGATTGCACAGTGGGAGACCGAGAGCTACAAGCTGAAATTCGATGCCAATGGCGGCTCCCTGGGCAACGTTCAGGGCTATGACGCTGTTCCGTTCGGCACGAAGATCACAACGCTGCTCAACTTCCCGGTGAGCGGCCGCGGCGTCCCGACGAAGCCTGGCTATATCTTCCAGGGCTGGTCGGAAACCAAGGATAACAATGTGGCCAATATCTTCGCGTTTGGCCCGGATGGCAGCGGCACGCCTGTGGCTGTCCCGAATATGCCTGCATCCGATAAGACGGTCTACGCCGTCTGGAAAGCAGATGGCAGCAAGTTCGTCGTCAGCTTCAACAGCAACGGCGGCAGCAAGATCTCCGATCAGGCATATGTAACTGCAACGGCGACCAAGTACGATAAGTTCTTCACGCCGACCAAAGCCGGCTATACCTTCGGCGGCTGGTTCCTGCAGGATGCCGACGGCAACCTGGGCTCTCAGGAATATGTTGGCGGTGAAGCGTTCGTCCAGAAGTCTGCTCACACCTTCGGTGCGAAGTGGATTGCGAAAGACGACACAAAGTATACGGTCGACTACTTCATCAACTCCGGTGAAAAGGATGCCAACGGCAACTTCGTCTATAAGAAAGTAAACGAAGCTGGCGTTACCAAGACGTACACCGGAAAAACCGAAGAGACCGCGAAAATCGCAGAGAGCGATAAGCTTGCGGAACTGACGGTTGGCGGTGCGACCTATTGGTATGATGCAAACAATGCGCATAACGTCTTTGAGGGCGTGATTACCGGCGCACCGGCGCTTTCGCTGAGACTTTACTACGACAGATATTTCGATGTAAAAGTTACCAGCAACGATGCTGCCGGCGGTACGGTTACTTCCGCGCTCAAGCAGAAGGAAGGGACGACGCCCAGCGTCTCCTGGAAGGCAAAGGATGGCTATCATGTCCTGCGGGTAATCGTCAATGGCGAGATCCGCGACGACTTGATTACGGCAAATGGATATACGGTTCCGGCTGCTCTGCATGAGAATCACGAAGTCTATGTTCTCTTCGCGAAGGATGGCAGCTCCACGCCCATTCCCGGCCCGAATCCGAGCACAGGCCCCAATCCTGGCCCGAACCCGAGCAATCCTGTGAACCCCACGCCCACCCCCGGCCCGAGCTTCTATCAGGTCAAGACCGCGATTGTGGGATGCCCGGATGGCAGCTGCACGATTACGGATACCAAGCGCGTGCAGAAGGGTGAGGACGCGACGGTTGCCTGGACTCTGGCAGAAGGCTATAAGATCGCTAAGATTACCGTCGATGGCTTGGATTTCTCTAACCTCGATACCACGAGCATTGACTTCAAGGGAATCCTGGCAGACCACGAAGTAATTGTTACTGTCTCCAAACTGCCGACCATCGGTGGCGAAAAGACGGACGGTCAGTATACGGTAACGGTAAACCGCTATGGCGGCGACGGCAAATCCAGCGTCAGCAAGAGCGCGACAATGGAATATAACGATACCTATCAGCTGACCTGGGATTCCGGCGACAACTATAAGCTATACAAGATCTTCGTCGATGGCGTCGAGCAGACTGCCCCGGCGATGCTCAAGGATAGCGGCACGAGATCCTATCGCGTGAGAGCAAACATGGTTATCGATGTTTACTTCACGGATAAGGATAATGATGAGACGGATGTTCCGGTCTATTCGGAAGATGAGTTCATCAAAGTTACGACTAAGATCGAAGGCGGCCCCGGCGAGATCACTGGCGGTGCTGTCATCAAGACGGATAGCGACTACAATGTCGACTGGACGCTGGATATGAATAACGGCGATCCTGAGGCAGACGATTACACCTACTATGAAGTCGTCGACGTCATCGTCAACGGCGAAAGCAAGGGCAAAGATCTGACGGATGTTGAGCTGAAAAACATCAAGAAGGATACGGATATCGTCGTCAAAGTTCAGCCTGTCTTCTATGATATCGACCTGTATAAATACGGCTCCGGAACGATCTCCGCTTCCAAGACAGTGTATAAGGGTCAGTCCTATCTGGATATCCAGGCAGCGCCTGCTGCAGGCTATAGCATCAGCAAGATCGTCGTAGACGGTGTTACGGTTCTGGATACGGTGCTCAAAGAAAGCCCGGCTCCTGCTCCGAGCTCGGCGCCCTCTCCGTCGACTGTGGCGCTCCCGGATGCACCTGCCAAGGCTCCTGCAAAGCAGCCGAACGCGGCGTTGCCCGTTCAGCCGAGCGTTGAGCCGTCTATCGAGCCGCAGCCGGAAGAGAGCGTTCCTACGGTTGAGCCCAGCGCAGAGAGCTCTGTCGCTCCCGAGGATACAGCTGCTTCCGTTGAGCCGGAAGAGAGCGTTGCTCCGGCCGAGGAAGATAAGGGCGTTGAAGTTCTGACGTCGAAGGCCGGCACAATGGCTCAGGCACTGTTGCCGCTGAGCGCACCCGCTAAGTCGCAGCCTGAACTGATGGTTCTGAGCGCTGGCCAGGGCTTGATGCTTCTGGAAGGCGAAGGCGATGCAACGACAAACGAGTACGAAATCGTTACGGATTTGGGCCTGGTTACTAAGTCTGACCTTGATCTGAAAAATGCAGATGCGACGGCATTCACGATGGCCGTTAACGGTGCAATCGAAGATCACGAGGTGAAGGTATTCTTCACTAAGAATGTGGAACTGCCGGATGGCACCAACACCCCGACGCCTGCTCCCAAAGAGGATACGCTGCGCAAAGTCGAAGCGATGATTCAGGGTGGCCCCGGGCAGATCACGGAAGGCCAGGGATACTACAATGTCGGCGAAGACGGCGAAGTTTCCTGGACGATTCCGAATGGATACACCGTTTCCAGCATTTCTGTGAACGGCACGGTCGTTGCGACGAGCGGCAACTCCTGGTCTTTCGAGGATATTCAGGAGGATAAGAAAGTCGTTGTTACGCTCAAGAAGAATGGCGGAACAAACGATCCGCTGCCGCCGAGCTACAAAGTTCAGACCTTTGAGATTGCGACGGAACTGAGAGGCGGCGCAGGCACGATCACCAACACAGCGACGCTGCGTGAAGGAGTCAAGAAGACGATTTCTTGGCAGGTTACACCGGTAGAAGGCCATCACTACGAAGTCAAGTATGTCATCATCGACGGCGTAGTCAGAACAGACCTGCGCACGGCTAACTCGGTCGAGCTGACGGCTGATCGCAACCATAAGGTTGTTGTCATCATCGATGATAAGATGCCTGTCAACGTCGATATCGACGGAGATGGAAAGCCGGATATCAATATCGATGTCGATGGCGACGGCATTCCGGATGTCAACATCGATACGGATGGCGACGGCATCCCGGATTACAAGATCGATGCAGATGGGAATGGTATCCCGGATGACGAAGAGGAGAGCGGCAAACCCAATGAGGGCGGCGATCCGAACGGCACGGGCGGAAGCTCGATTCCCAAGACCGGTGATTCTATGAACCACTGGGTGCTGCTGGCAGCTTTGTTCGGTGCGCTGGCTATGCTGGGAGCAATTCTCGGCTATCGGCGCAAGGCGAGCAAATAGCGAGCCGGAAATGCTAAAGTAAAATAGCATAAAAACATGGGCGCAACTGCCTGGGTGAAAACCCAGGTGGCTGCGCTCTTTTTATGAAATGTGCTGTGGGAGAGCGGGCAAATCGCTTGCCTTTTGGCCAGAAAATTTGTTAGAATTTATGGAAAAGCGAACTGCTGAGAGTGAAAAACCATTTCGGCAGCGTTGCGGAAATATGGTGTCCGATTATGGCGGGATTTTTAAGGGAAAAGGCGGTATTATGAGGCAAAGGGAAGGGGGAGACTGGATGAAAGAGAAAGAAGAGTTTCTCTACGAGGCGTTTCAGGCCAAAGATACGCGGTTTGATGGGCGCTATTTCGTCGGGATTTCCTCCACAAAGATTTATTGCCGCCCAACCTGCCGGGCAAAACAACCCAAGCGGGAAAACTGCACCTTCTTTTCTTCTGCGGCGGAAGCGGAGCAGGCAGGCTATCGGCCATGCCTGCTATGCCGGCCAGAGCTTGCGCCGGGTAGCGCCGTCATTGATGCCTCGTCATCACTTGCGAAAAAGGCCGCGCGGCTGATGGCGGAGCATTGCGGCGATGGGCTGCGGGTAGCGGAAGTCGCGCAAAAACTGGGATGCACAGATCGGCATTTGCGGCGGGTCTTTTTCGCGGAATATCACGTTTCTCCCATACAGTATTTGCAGACTTGCCGGCTTTTGCTGGCCAAAAATTTGCTGACGGATACGCAGCTGTCTGTGCTTGATGTAGCGATGGCTTCAGGGTTTGGGAGCCTGCGCCGCCTTAACGATCTGTTTCAGAAGCGCTACCATTTATCGCCGACGGCGCTGCGAAAAAATGCTGCCAACGGAAAAATGCAGAGCCATGGGATCACCGTCGCACTGGGCTATCATCCTCCCTATCAATGGGAGAAGATGCTGGATTTTCTCCAAAAGCGCGCGATTCCCGGAGTTGAGGTGGTTTCCGAAAACGCGTATCTGCGCACAGTTCGCCTGAAAAACCGCGATGGAAAGAAGTATTGCGGATGGATTCGCGTGCAAAACTGCCCCAAAAAGAATGTGCTGGCCGTTACGCTGAGCGATGCGCTCATCCCGGTCTTATCAAAAGTTTTGGCTCGGGTGCGGGCAATGTTTGATCTCTATGCAGAGCCAAATGTGATTTGCGAGAGATTGCAAACTATGAACCAGATTCGCCCAGGCGCCTGCGTTTTAGGGCTGCGCGTCCCTGGATGCTTTGAGCCGTTTGAAATGGCTGTGCGGGCTGTTTTGGGCCAGCAAATCACGGTGAAAGCGGCGAGCTCCCTGGCAGGGAAAATTGCATTGACCTATGGCACGCCTATCTGGACCGGGGTAGATGGTCTGACGCATCTTTTCCCGGAGGCAGAGGATATGATTGCGCTAAAGGATGAAATCCAGGAGCGATTGGGTGTGCTGGGCGTGATTGCCGCAAGATCTCGGTGCATTTTGGCCCTGGCACAGGCGCTGGAGAGCGGCGAAATTGCGCTGGGCATTTACGCCGATCCGGAGCAGGAGATGGCAAAACTCATGCAGATTAAGGGGATTGGCAGTTGGACGGCCAAATACCTTGCCATGAGGACGATGGGCTGGCCAGACGCCTTTTTAGAGACGGATATTGGCGCAAAACATGCACTGCCAGAGTATACCCCCAAAGAGCGGCTGGAGCTTTCGCGGCAGTGGCGCCCTTGGCGCAGCTATGCGATGATATGCCTGTGGAATCTGGATGCTCCGGGCACGGCGAAATGAGAAGACGCGGCAAACCATTCCAGCAGAGGAATGCGCCGCTTAGAAAATAGAAACTGGAGGCAGAGACGATGGTATATACCATGTGGTATGATTCCCCGATTGGCAGACTTTTGCTGGCCGAAAAGGCTGGCGCGCTGGTCGGCGTCTGGATGGAAGGCCAGAAATATTTTTTGGGCTCCTTGAAGGAAGAGAGGGAGGAAAAGCCAAACTCCCCGATGTTAAAGCAGACTGCACAGTGGCTGGATTGCTATTTTGGGGGAGAGAAGCCAGAAATTGGGCGGTTAACGCTGGCGCCTATGGGCAGCGGGTTCCGCAAGGAGGTTTGGAAAATCCTTTGTGAAATTCCATATGGAAGCGTGATGACCTATGGAGAGATTTCCCAAAAGATTGCGGCCGGCCGCGGGCTGGAGCGCATGTCGGCCCAGGCAGTGGGCGGCGCGGTAGGCCACAACCCAATCTCAATCATCATTCCATGCCACCGGGTTGTCGGGGCGAATGGCAGTCTGACGGGATATGCCGGCGGTTTGCAAAAGAAAATCGCTTTGCTTACTTTGGAAGGCGTTGATACGGGAAAGCTGACCATTCCCAAAAAGGGAACGGCGCTATAAAACAGGAGCACCTGGAACCGAGCGGTTTTTGGGCGCCTATGATCCTCTGAAAGTTATCTTTTCTAAATTTTGCTGAAATCAAAAGCGGGCTTTAAAATAAGCCCGCTTTTGATTAGTTGAGCAGATAGATAAAGAGGTTCAGGTATCCGGCAAAGGCAACCCACAGCAAATAGGGAATCATGAGATAGCCTGCGGGTTTGGAAATTTTATAAAAGGAAATAGTTGTGAGCAAAATCAGAATCCAAAGCAGAATCAGCCAAATAAAAGCGAATAGATAGCGTTCCAGGCCAAAGAAAATGATCGGCCAAAAGAAATTAAAAATGAGCTGAACGCCATAAAGAGCCAGAGCAAGCTTATTCGGCTTTCCAGAAGTAAAAACAAGATATGATGCAATGCCCATCAGGATATATAAAACTGTCCATGCAACCGGGAAGAGCCATGCCGGCGGAGCCAGCGGCGGCTTGTTGAGCGCCTGGAACGTTTCCATACCGCCGTGTGTAAGAAGCGCGGATACACCGCCCACTGCAAGCGGAATTGCAATACACAAAATCAATTTTTTCCACTGAATTTTCAAAAAATCACCTCGGTTAGATACCATTATGCGCAGCAGAGTGTTTGGATATTCTGACTATTGCCAAACCATGCCGCAAAAGGCTCTTTGTTACGTTTACGATTTTCGCCCCGGGAAAATTACAGTTAAAAAATACTGCGCGAGAGATAGGAGGTTTCTGCGCCCGGATGTTATAGGGCTGCCGGTCTCTTTGCACGGCAAAAATAGGCGAATGGATGTTTTTCGAAAAAGAAGGCGCTGTAAAATGAGCGCACCGATAATTTTTGTAGGCGCATAACCGCAAAAAGTTGGTAGTGCAGCGGAGGTGTTACGAGCGCGTTTACAAGCGAGTAGCCGTAGCAAACGTGAATTTTTGCGGAATAAGGAGCGATAGAAAATCCCGTTCGGTTTACCCGAACGGGATTGCAATCGCGAAATCCATCGCGACGTGGCGCACCTGTCGGGATTCGAACCCAAGGCCTTCCGCTTAGGAGGCGGACGCTCTATCCTGCTGAGCTACAGGTGCCTATGCGATTTTGTTGATTTGCTCCAAATATTTTGCAGCAAATCAGCCAAAATAAGCATATTCATATTAACACTTGCAAAGAATTGGTGTCAAGCAAAGAAAAAAATAACATCAAATGTGCCGTGTGTGCATATAAATATCGGTATATGATTGGAAGACGAGGAACAGATATGGCGGGATGCGAGTATAGCTTTCTTTATAAAGTGCAAAGCGAGAAAAGCTTTTTAGAAATAGCGGAAGAATTCCAGCTGAGCGAAGTGGTTTTGCGCGCAATGAACCCGAAGGTTCGGCAGGTGCGCCCGGGGATTGAACTAAAGATCCCGATTGCGGAATGCCCAAACGGAGCTTTCCATACCTTAAAAGAGGGGGAGGGGCTGTTTCATCTGGCCGTTGGGATCGGGAGCACGGCAGAGGACATTCTGGCGGCAAACCCGGGGCTGGTGCCGGGGCGGACTTTGCCGGGGCAGACAGTGATTTTGCCCGAGCGGGAGCGGGCAACGCGCACTTACCGCATTTGCGGCACGGATCACCTGTGGGATATTCTGCGCAAATTTGAGATGAGCGTGCCCACGCTGCGCAGATTAAATCCGGGCCTGGATATTTTTTCACTGCGGGAGGGGCAGGAGATTGTCGTGATGGAATATGCGCCGGCATCGGAGGCAGAGGGGGGTTACACCTTGAAGGCCGGTGAGACGCTGCTCTCCCTATGCGAAAAAACCGGCTTTTCGCCGGCTGAGCTGCTGCGGGCGAACCCAAATCTGCGCCCGCAGGATTTTGCAAAAGGGATGCGGATTGTACTACCGCAGAAAAAAGACCGGCATAATATGTAAAAAGCGGCAGTGTAAACTGCCGCTTTTTGATGATAAATGGGCGCAGAAAAACTACTGGCTTTCAGAAGGCAGATAGTTGAGCGTTTTCGCGAAGACGGCGTCATCCTCATAGGAATAGATGACGAAAAGAGCATCCGAATAGACAAGATCTCCTGCCAGAATCAGTTCGCTTTCCCCGATGGGCTCTGCCTGTTCCTTAGTGAGCAGCAAAAACAGCTTCCCTTTAGGGTAATCTCTGCGCCAATAATCCTTGCGCGTCAGCCATCTGTGAAAATGGGGTGTGGGCAGATCGGTGATATCGGCAACCTCAACCGCACCATCCGTCAGCTCGGTGACAATATTGGCATTCCAGAAAGTCGCATAGCCAAATGTATAGCCGTTTTGCAGGAGATAGGAAGCGGCACCTGAGATATTGCTCGCCTCGTTTATTTTTGAGAAAAGCAGGGGCTCCTGAGCATCCGAAGGCATATGACCCGGACGAGTTTGGAGGAAGTTGCGCCCTGTAAAAAAGCTGTTGAGAGCAAAGACGACCAGCGTGCAAAAAACAAAAATACGCATACTGGAGCAGGAGGGCTGGGAAGATTGCTCCTCTTCCTTTTTGAGCGCGGTGCGAAAGCATGAGCGCAAACATGGGGAAAATATATACAAAAACTGGGACGTAGTAGTGCCGGGCGTAAAACTGAACCAGGCAGAACACGAGTGTATTCAAAAGAAACGAGGCGCCAAAGAAGAGGCTGACGACGGCGGCGGGCATGGAAGAAAACTCCGCGCGCCTGCGGTAAAAGCGGATGCAAAGATAGAGGACAAAGCCTGCGCAAAAAATGCCGAGAACAGAGCAGATGCCGCTGAGAGAGGGGAGCGGAATCCCGCTGCGGTATCCAAAAAGGTGCAGGGTATCGTTGAAAATCGTCTGAATAAATTCAACATCCAAGGCAAGCAAATTTAGCTGGCCGAAATCTTTCTTGAAGAAAAAGAACATGGGAAGAATTTTTGCGTTGATCAGATAGCCGCGCCGCCGCAGAGCAACCCTAATGCGCTGTAGCCGAGGCAGCGCCCCTGGGCAGTCCCCAGCAGAGCGTGCCAGCCCTGGTTTTTGGGGGAACGGAGCAGCGGAAGAAAAAAGAGAACGCAGAGAAGAATCAGGGGAACATGCGTGATGAGAAGCTGGCGAAAGCCGCCCAGGCAGCTTAGAAAACTCAAAAGGCAGAACAGCGCCAGCAGGAGTTTACGGCGAAAGGGATGATTTGGATGCCGGGGAGGGGTATTTGCGAGAGAGCAAAACTGCCCCATAAGCAGGAAGCCAAGTGTCAGATGCGGAACATAGTAGCTATGGAACTGGATGATGCGCGCATAGGCGACGCTGGTGGGAAGACCCAGAAAAGCGGCAGTATAGAAAAAATAGCGGGTAGGGATACGCAGACTGCGCGTCAAATACCAGTAGGAGGCCACGAGAATACATTGGAGCAGCATGGCGCCCACAAACCGGATGGTGCTCCAGTCGCTGAAAATTTTGAAGAGCGGCGCGAATACAAGCTGAGTATTGAGCACGCGCAGCTCGGTAGAATAGCACCAGTCTGTGCTGAGGATGGCATTCTTTTGGGAGAGATGCTGTGCCAAAACAAGCTCGCTCGCTGAATCTGAATCAATGAGAACTTGGGATGCGGCGTGGGTGAGATAGGCGGAAAAGGAAAAACAGCCTATGAAAAAGATAACCGAGAAAAGATTTGAGAGCAATTCTCTCTTCTTTTTTGTCATGATATTTCTCCTAACCGCGGAATTCTAAGGATTATTTTAGCATATTTAACAATTCCGAAACAATAGAGGGCAGCAGAAAATAGTAAAATGGGGGAAATGGCCGGGAAAGGCGATGATCTGCGCCTGGCTCTGCTATGAGGAAAAGAAATTTCGCGCATTTTTGCGGTTTTTCTGCATGGCGGCAGGAGGGCGGCGCCGTTTACAAAGCCGCGCGGGGCAGTATATAATAGAGACAAGAGAGAACGGGAGAGGCGGCTCTATGGATTTAGAGATTTTTGAATATATCGACTCTGTGCTCGAGCTTTACCGCAAGAAGAAAGACGTCTATAAGCTCATCGCAGAGGAAGTCAAGGAATTTTTCGAGGGAGAGCTTCTGGCAGGCAGTGATTATGCGCTGAGCATGGTCTACCGCATCAAAAGCGAGAAGAGCATGCGGGAGAAGCTCATCCGCAACGGCTATACGGATCAATACGACACGCCGGAAGAGCTCTTGGCGCGCTTCCAGGATATCATCGGCTTTCGCATCGAATGCAAATTCATCGACGATGAGGAAGTCGTCTACGAGCTTTTGAAGAAACTCTTCAACCAGACGGAGGATGGGGAGTACTACTACTGCGCCTCCATGCCCAAGGTGCGCCTCAAGCTGGACGATGAGCAGCCACAAAAGCAGAAAAATGGCTTTGATATCTATAAAATTGACGGGCTATACCTTCTGGGCAAGGAAAGCCTGCACTTTGAGCTTCAGATCAAGGCGCTGGTCAATACCTTCTGGGGCGAGATTGAGCATAAAATCGTCTATAAAAACAATGCCTATCTGCTGGCAGACGGGCTTGTAACGGACCTGATGGTTTCGATTAAAAAGAGCCTGAACATGATAGACGGGCAGCTCTTTGTGCTGTATAACCGCTTTCAGCGCACGGAGGAGCGGGAGGCTTCGGAGTTTGAAAAAGAGGGGACGGCCCGGCAGGTGGAGCGGTTTCTGGCCAAGCTGGTCTGTGATACGTTTGCCGAGCTCATGCAGCAGCAGATTGGCTTTACCATTGATTTCAAGGCCAGCTGCGAGGCTGTGGTGCGCTATATCATGGAGATCAACAAGGTCGCCGATATGGAGGACTACGGCAGAGTTCTGCTCAAAACCGTCGATGCGCTGGATCAGATCAAGGAGCAGCAGGTGCGGGTGGATGAGCAAATAGAGCTGGAGCGCAAGCTCTATTATGAGGATATTTTTTCGGCCAATATTCTGGAGACGGTGGAGCAGCTCATCAACAGCAGCTATAAATGGCACATGCTGTTTCTCATCCTGTTCAGCCTGGAAAAGGGGGATAACGTCGAGGATCTGGAATCCTTCATTCGCTTCTACCGCAAAGCTATTTTGTCCAACCGCTCTTTTGCGCTGCTGGACCAGGGCGGCTATGCCAAGGCCCGGCGCATCCGCTTCGATATTCTCAACGCCATTTCCGAAATGGTGCGGGAAAAGGGCAAAGTGGAATACCTTTGCGAGCAGGGCATGGCGGTGATTCACCGCAGCATCAACTATGTCATCCCGCTGGTTTTGGCAGAGCTGGAAGAGGGGCGCGAATGGGAAGAGATTTCCACAGCATATCTGAATATCTTAAGGCGGCGGCTGGAGCTTTAAGGAAGAATACAGACGGCAGCGAGGCGTTCGCTGCCGTTTTTTGATGCAGGGCGGGAGGGGCAGTTTGAGAGAATAAGGAGAGCGAGAAAACAACAGGAAACAGGCGGAAAAGCAAAATTTTTTTTGCTTGGGAAACTTTAGCGGTGTTTTGGGCGATTTAGAGCCAAAAACGCTTTGAAAAACCAAAAGAACGCGGTTAAAACGGGGCAGGCCTCCCTTGACGAAAGGGGGATGGAGGAATATCATAGAAATAGACGTTATCCCATGACAGGAGAATACGCTCAAATTTTTCGTGGAAAAGGAGTCTTTATGCTTTCGCGCCTAAAGAGCAAACATCCCTATCTTTTTACACTCTCCTTCATGGAGTTTATCGGATACGGCACATCCATCGCCGCGCTGGGGTATCTGACGGTCTTCCTGCAGGAAGTGGGGCTGGATGCCGCGCAGGTTGGCATGGTAACGGCGATTAACTCTGTGGTCGGCATGGTAGCTTCGCCTTTCTGGGGCATCGTCAGCGATAAGATGCGCTCCATGCGAAAAACGCTGCTCATCTGTATGAGCGTGGCCATGGTGCTCTGGTTTTTTGTTCCGGCCAGCAGCCAGTGGCTGTTATGGGGTATGCCGGTGATGTCTATCCTGCTGCCCGTTACCAACTTTTTCCGCGCGCCCATGTCTTCGCTGGTGGATAGCTGGACGGTGCGCAGCGCCAATGAGCACAGATTAAACTTCAATACCATGCGCATGTTCGGTACGGTTGGCTATTCGGCGACGGGCGTCTTTTTGAGCTGGCTGACGGCGAAATTCGGCGTCAATTGGGCATTTTATGTGCACACCATGATGCTGGCGGCGGCGATTGTCGTCTGCCTGATGATGAAAAACGAGGATAGGCGGGGCGCCGAGGCCAAGGCGGAGCAGATTTCGCTGAAAGAGATGCATTTTGGCAAGCTGTTCAAGAATTACAGCCTGGTAACCTATTTCATCTATCTGATTTTATACTGCATTCCCCTCAATTCCGGCGATACCTTTTTGCCCTATCTGATGGAGGAGATTGGCATTACGCCCAAGCTCGTCGGTGTTATCATGGCCGTGCGTTCGGCGATGGAGATCCCGATTTTGCTGGGTTTCCATAAATTCCGAGCGAAGTTTTCGCTGCCCACGCTGCTCACATTCCAATGCGCGTGCTATATGATGATCTACTTCTCGCTCACTGTGATCAAGAGCAAAGTTTTATTCATTATTATCATGTGCATTCAGGGCATGTCCAGCGGCATTGAAATCGGGTGTGCGAATAACTATGTCTACGCCCTGGCACCGGATGAGCTCAAGAGCACGGCAGTCATGCTGGGCAACGCCATGTGGGCGCTTTCCGGCTTTCTGGCCAACTTCGTCGGCGGCTATATCGTGCAGTACAGCGGGATTCGCACCTACTATATCGCCATGGGCATCATTGGGCTGGTCACTACGCTGTTTTTTGCGGCCAGTTTCCCCATTGGCAGAAAGCATTTTGGAGTCCAGCTGCCAAAAAGTGTGGGCAAAACCGAGCGCAGATAAGGCGCCTGGCAAAAATGGAAAGTTGAGCGGCGGAGACATGCCGATGGCAAAGGCGACGCCGCTTTTTTACGGGCCTAATTTGGCCTGATGTTTCAAAGGTGAAAGGGTTTTCATGGCAGAAAAGAAGTTGAAATCGAAAAAAGAATACTGCTTGCGGTTTTCCGCGATCGAGTTCATCGGCGCGTCTGTCTATCTGGCGGCGATGGGATATCTCTCTGTCTATTTGCAGAGCACCGGCATGGAGAGCTCGCAAATCGGCATCATCTATTCGCTCAACAGCCTGGTGAGCATCTGCGCGACGCTCTTTTGGGGCGTCATCAGCGATAAGATCAGGTCGGTGCGCAAGGTCTATATGATTTGCTTGCTGGCGGCTGCCATCATCTGGCCGTTTATTCCGGCGACGGTTCCGCTGAAAATCAAGGGATATTCTCTGGCGATTCTGACGATCCCGCTCTCGGCCTTTGTGCGCATGCCCATCGGCGGGCTCACGGATAACTGGGTTTTGCAGTTTTCCAATAAGTTTGGCGCGAACTATGGGCGCATCCGCCTGTGGGGGACGATCGGATATGTGGTGCTGGGGCTGGTCTTGACGGCGATCATGCCGTTTGTTGGCGTGCAGGCGACGTTCTATATCTATTCAGGCCTGGTTCTGCTGGTTTTTGTCATGGCGCTGTTTGTGGGCGAAGAGACGCTGGATAAGGGGCAGAAGCAGAGCAGCTCGCTCAAGGATTTGCAGCTGGGCCGGATTTTTAAGAATTACTACCTGATGTCGTATATGCTCTTTACCGTCATCATGTATTGCGGCTCGGAAGCGTTTCTGCCTTATCTGATGGAAGAGATTGGCATGGATACCGACCGCCTTGGCATGCTCTATTCCATCCGCTCCCTGCTGGAGCTGCCCATTTTGTATATGGCAGTCAAGCTGAGAAAGCGCATTGCACTGCCTGTTTTTATCCTGATTCAGGGCTTAATGTATGTCATCATGTTTTTATCCTATTCCTGCATTCAGGGCGCGGCGCTGTTTATCATCGTTACAATGCTGCAGGGCCTTGCTTCGGGCATCGATGTCGGCCTGGGCTCGGCGTATATCTTTGCTCTGGCGCCGGATGAGCTTAAGAGCACGGCGCACCTGATGAGCTATGCCATGGCTTATCTGGCGAATATGCTGGGCAGCCTGTTTGGCGGGTTCTTTGTAGACTTGATGGGCGTGCGCAGCTATTATCTGGTGACAGGATTGATGATTGGCGGGGCGCTGCTGCTCTATATGCTGACGTTTGTGCTGGGCAAGAAGGTGTTCAAAATTCCGCTGCCCGATCATGTGCGCTCGACGCATAAGCAGCTGCAGCTGGAGCAGGCGCAGAAAAAGGCCAAAGAGCAGGCATAGGGCGCATAGGGAGCGTTCTTTTCATTGCTTTGCGATGAAACAAAGGGGAGGAGCGGCAATGCAGGGGAGCGGGCACAAAAGGGAACAGAACTATATGATGCAGGGCATGGCGCTGGGGATGTGCTTTGGCATGGCGGCAGGGGCCGTCGTTGGCACGATCGTGCATAATCTCGCAAGCTGCATGAGTTTTGGCGTCAGCATTGGCATGTGTGCGGGAATGGGCATTGGGTTTTTGATCAAAAAGAAAAAGAGCTGAAACAACGGCGGTTTGCGCGCCAAGAGGGAAAATGAAAAAGCGAGGCTTTTCTAAAAAAGAAGAGCCTCGCTTTGTTTTAACGGTAATTGGAGATGAGCAGTTCGCTGATTTTGCCGCGCCCTGTTCCCTTGGCGCTGATGGCGCGCCCCACGCGCAGCCGGCGGATATGGAAGGGGGCATAGAGGTCGTCGAAAAAGTCGTCGTGCGGGTCGGTATTTCTGGGATCCGAGTTGCTGAGCAGCAGGCTTGCCCCGCGATCAGCCATGGCCGCAAAGAAGTGGGCCAGGGCGCGCTGCTCGTCGTCACCGAACGCATCCTGCGTATACGCGGTAAAGCTGGATGTGGCGGAAAGCGGACGATAGGGCGGATCCAGATAGACGAAGGTGTTGGCATCAATGAAATCCGCAGATTGGGCATAGCTGCCGCAGACCAGCGTCACATGCTCCAGCGCCGCGGAAGCGGCGCGCAGAAGCGGCGCGTTGACGATTTCCGGCGAACGGTAGCGCCCGATGGGAACGTTGAAGCGCCCGTCTCGGTTGACGCGGTACAGCCCATTGAAGCAAGTCTTATTTAAAAACAGGAAAAGCGCCGCCCGCTCCAAATTGGGAGGGGAGACGGGGGTGCAGAATGAGCCGGCATTGAACTGATCGCGCTTCTCATAATAGAAGGCCTTGCGCGCATCCCCATCCAAGGGGAGGTACTGTGCAGAAAACTGCTCTAACCGCCCGATGAGCTGCTGCACGTGGCTTTGCACCACGCGATAGACGTTGATCAGCTCCGGGTTGGTATCGCTGAGATAAGCTTCCTCGATATGATAATGCGAGAGGACATCGAACAAAACAGCGCCGCCGCCCACGAACGGTTCCGCATAGCGCGTGATGCCGCCGCCCAGGTGCCTGGGATAGCGGGCGGCAATTTCCGCAAGCAAACGGCTTTTTCCCCCGGCCCATTTGAGAAATGGGTGCGCAAACAAAGGCTTTTGGGCGGCATCAGGGAGAAACCAGGTATCGCCTGCCAAAATTGCACCGGGGATTTTCTGTTGTGCGCAGAGCAAAGACAATTTTTGGGCGGGAATGCCCCATTGCCTTGCCGCTATTCCAAGACGTATCATTTTTATTAGGCCTCAAAGTCATTTGAGTGATATTATATCATGTTTTTGCTAGGGTGTCTGTCGCAAAACTGATATTTTTTAGGTGAAATATTGGGAAAGAGGGCGATTTTGCGCAAATAAAGCGCTGTTTTGCATTCCGCGGCGCCTGCATGAAAAAGAGGCGCGCGTGGTATGAGCGCGCCGGACGATATAGCCGGGAAACTGAATATCCCGGGGCGCGATTGAGATAATAAAATGAAGGAAACTTTCCCGGCAGACGGCATATTTTAAATTATGCAAACACGCGGGAATTGATTAAGGAGGGCAACCTTTGAAATACAGCATTGGCGTATCGAATATGGATGTGGCGCTGCGCCCTCTCATGGAAAAACGCCTGCCCGTGCAGGGCAAAATCACAGGGGAAATTCAGCTGGGAAAGCAGGCGGGCCGCTATCTGCCCGTGGAGATCTGCGGACGGCAAGCTTTATTTGCGCTGGCGGATATTCTGGCAGATATCATCATCGAGCATTTGCAGATTCGCTACCTGATGGCGGAGCTGACGAGAAAATACGACTATCTTTCTGAGCGGGGCAAAAGCGAGATTCTGGTGAGCACGGTGCGCCAGCTCTGGTATGGCGGCGGGAAGGAGAAGCTGGAGCAGAAGAAAAAGGATATTGCCGGCCGGGTTCTCATCTGCCTTTTGGAATGCGAGGGAAGGCTGGCGCTGGACGGCGTTCTGCGCTTCCGCATGAAGGACTGCACCGCGCAGTGGCAGCAGACCATGCAAAAATGCGTGGAGCAGTATACAGCCAAAAACGAGCAAAAGGAATTTATCAAGCTGCTGCGCTATTTTGTGTGTATGCGCGATCCTATGGTGCACTACGTCGAGGTTTTGCCCATAGGCGAAGAGTATGAGATGCTGGATGAGCGCGGCAACCGGATAGACGTCTATATCGACGAAGAGCCGGATGCGACCAAGGAGGATTTGCTGCTTTCCGGGCTCATCGACCTTGCGCCGGAGGTGATCGACCTGGCGCAGGTTTGCGATGACGATCTCAAGGGGCTGCTGGCAGATATCTTCGTGGGGCGCATCCGCGGATAGAGGGCGGCGGGCAGAGGGCTCGCCGTTTTGATTTGGCGTTGACAAGCGGCGCAAAGGGTGTATAATGAAAGAAAATAAAAGATGATGCAGCGATGATCCGGATAGTAGCAAATGCAATCCGCTCCCAAGAGAGGCGCCCCTGGGCTGGAAGGGCGCTGGGCGGGCAGAACGCGAAGACCAGCCGGGAAGCGGGCATCCGTTGGCGGCGATAACGCAAGCTTGAGTGGGCTTTCTGAAAAAGAGGGCTTATCAGGGTGGAACCGCGGGCCGTGGTGGCTCGTCCCTTAACGATATTGTTGAGGGATTTTTTTATTGGATTTCGGGTGCTTGCTTTGCAGGCGGCTGGAGAATACGGCGAAACACAAGAAAAGGAGAGAGCAGATGGAGATTCGACTCAAAGACGGGAGCATGCTTGCTCTGGCGGACGGCGCTTCGGCAAGACAGGCGGCAGAGCAGATTTCAAGCAAGCTGGCAAAGGCTGCGCTGGCGGCTAGGATAAACGGAGAGACGGCGGATTTGGATACCGTATTGACGGATGGATGCACGCTGGAGATTCTGACGGCGGAGGACCCGGAAGGGCTGCGCGCACTGCGCCATACGGCCAGCCACGTTCTGGCTGAGGCGGTAAAGCGCCTGTATCCCCAGGCAAAGCTGGCCATCGGGCCGGCTATTGACGACGGCTTCTACTATGACTTCGACGTCGAAGGGGGATTTTCCAATGAAGATCTCGCCAAAATTGAGAAGGAAATGAGCAGGATCGTCGCGGAGAACAAGCCGATGGTGCGCAAAAATGTCTCTCGGCAGGCGGCGATTGACCTGATGAGCAGCCGCGGCGAGGACTATAAGCTGGAGCTCATCCGGGATTTGCCAGAGGATGCGGAGATCTCGCTCTATTATCAGGGGGAGTTCGTGGACCTCTGCGCCGGCCCGCACGCGCCCTCCACAGGCAAAGTGAAGGCGTTTAAGCTGACCAGCCTGGCCGGGGCATACTGGCGGGGCAACGAGAAGAACAAGATGCTCAGCCGCATTTACGGCACGGCATTCGAGAAAAAGGCGCTGTTAGAGGAGCATCTGGCGCGCATCGAGGAGGCCAAGAAGCGCGACCACAACAAGCTGGGCCGCGAGCTGGAATACTTCACCACGGTGGACGTCATCGGCCAGGGTCTGCCGCTGCTGCTGCCCAAGGGCGCAAAAGTTATTCAGGTTTTGCAGCGGTTCGTGGAGGACGAGGAGGCGCGGCGCGGCTATGTGCTCACCAAGACGCCCTATATGGCCAAGCGGGAGCTTTACCAGATTTCCGGGCACTGGGATCACTATACGGACGGCATGTTCGTCCTGGGCGATAAGGACGATCCCAACGCGGAAGTTTTGGCGCTGCGCCCCATGACCTGCCCCTTCCAGTATTATGTCTATATGAACCGCATGCGCTCCTACCGGGATTTGCCCATGCGCATGGGGGAGACTTCCACATTGTTCCGCAACGAGGATTCGGGCGAGATGCACGGGCTGATCCGCGTGCGGCAGTTCACCATCTCGGAGGGACACCTGGTCTGCACGCCCGAGCAGCTGGAAGAGGAGTTCAAGGGCTGCGTCGAGCTGGCGAAATTCATGATGGATACGCTGGGCTTCTCGGAAGACGTCAGCTACCGCTTCTCCCAGTGGGACCCGAACGATAGGGAGAAATATATCGGAACGCCCGAGCAGTGGGACGAAGCCCAGAGCATGATGGGCAGAATCCTGGATCACATTGGCATCAAGTATAGCATTGGCGTGGGCGAGGCAGCTTTTTACGGACCCAAGCTGGATATCCAGATGAAGAACGTCCACGGCAAGGAGGATACCATCATCACCATCCAGATCGACCAGATGCTGGCAGAGCAGTTTGGCATGGAGTATGTGGACCGGGACGGCAAGAAAAAGCGGCCGTATATCATCCACAGAACTTCTCTCGGCTGCTACGAGCGGACGCTGGCGCTGCTCATCGAGAAATACGCAGGCGCGCTGCCCCTTTGGATGGCGCCCGAGCAGGTGCGCATCATGACGGTCGCGGAGAGCGCCAACGAATATGCCAGAGCCCAGGCGGCCAAGCTGGAGGCTATGGGCCTGCGGGTGAGCGTAGACGACCGAAACGAGAAGATCGGCTACAAGATCCGGGAAGCCCGGGGCGAGCGCATCCCGTATATGCTGGTCGTCGGCGAGAAGGAAGCGCAGGAGGGCACGTTTGCCGTCCGCAAGCGGGGCGCCGGCGAGATTGGCAGCATGCCGGCAGAGCAGTTCAATCAAATGGTGCTGGAAGAAGTCGCGCAGAAGGTGATCTTCTAGCAGGCAGAGCAGGATAGAAGGGCATTTCTTTGGAAATGCCCTTTTTTGGCGCCGGCAAAATGAGCGGGGCATAACTCTTGAAAGAAGCGGCATACAATGATACAATGGCTCTATATGAAAAGTTTGGAAAATTGGAGAAAAGATGCAGATGCAGCAGGAGAATAAGCTGATTCTTCCCGAAAATTATGATGCGAAGCTGAATATTCGCCAGACGGAAGAGGCAATTAAACTGATCAAAGACAGATTCGAGCGCGAGTTGGCGGCGGCGCTGAATCTGCACCGCATTTCTGCGCCGCTTTT
This sequence comes from Christensenellaceae bacterium 44-20, assembly GCA_041223705.1. Taxonomy (NCBI): domain Bacteria; kingdom Bacillati; phylum Bacillota; class Clostridia; order Christensenellales; family Christensenellaceae; species Christensenellaceae bacterium 44-20. The sequence continues at coordinate 1,000,234 of JBCLQU010000001.1, read as the reverse complement.
TGTGCGGCCGGACAGCGGGCTGAACGACAATCTGAACGGCGTGGAGCGGCCGGTGCAGTTCGATATCAAGGATACGGGCGAGCAGATCGAGATCATCCACTCTCTGGCCAAATGGAAGCGCATGGCGCTGCGGCGCTATGGCTATGGCGTAGACGAGGGGATTTACACAGATATGAACGCCATCCGGCGGGATGAGGAGATGGATAACCTGCATTCCCTCTATGTGGATCAGTGGGACTGGGAGCTGACCATCAGCCGGCAGGAGCGCAATCAGGAGTTTTTGCGGGATCTGGTCGGCAGAATCTACGAGGCGCTGCGGCGCACGGAGGATGCCGTGATGGAGAAATACCCTTGCCTGGATCGGTATGTCCCGGAAAAACTGCATTTTATGACGACGCAGGAGCTGGAAGACCGCTATCCCGCCCTTTCCCCCAAGGAGAGGGAAGATGCCATCACAAAGGAGCTGGGCGCCGTTTTTCTGATGCAGATAGGCGGCGCGCTGAAAAGCGGCCAAAAGCATGATGGCCGCGCGCCGGATTATGACGACTGGAGCCTGAACGGAGATATTCTCGTCTACTATCCCGTTTTGGGCCGTGCGTTTGAGATTTCTTCCATGGGCATTCGGGTGGATGAAGAGGCGATGAGAAAACAGCTCGAGCTGGCGGGCTGCCCCGAGCGGGCGCAGCTGCGTTTCCACCGGGAACTGCTGGAGGGCAAGCTGCCGCTTACAGCCGGCGGCGGAATCGGGCAATCCCGGCTCTGCATGCTGCTGCTGGGCAAGGCGCATATCGGCGAAGTGCAGGCATCCATCTGGCCAAGAGAGATGCGGGAGCGCTGTGAGCAGGATGGTATTTGGCTGCTATAGGGCAGAGGGGCGGAGCGCAGAAACGCGTTTCTGTGCTATGGCCGGGCAGGACAAGCGCGGCAAGGTTAAACTTCCAGAATTTGTGCATACTAGGATAGGAGAGCGGCGGTTAGGGCGCGGCTAAAAAATAGGAGGGAAGCAATGATCACGATAAAACAGCTATTCCGAGGCCCGGAGGAGTTCCTGGGCAAGGAAATTGAGGTGGGCGGATGGGTGCGCACCATAAGAGACAGCAAGGCGCTGGGATTTATCGAGCTGAACGACGGCACATTCTTCAAAAATTTGCAGATTGTGTTTGAGGACGGCGCTATCGACAATTTTAAAGAGGTCTGCAAAATTGGCGTGGGCTCCTCGATCACCTGCCGGGGAACGCTGGTAGAGACGCCCCAGGCGCGCCAGCCGTTCGAGCTGAAGGCGGCGGAGATCGTGCTGGAGGGCGGCTGCCCCGGCGATTATCCCCTGCAAAAGAAGCGGCATTCCATGGAGTATTTGCGCACCATCGCGCATCTTCGGCCCAGAACCAACACGTTTTCTGCGGTGTTCCGGGTGCGCAGTGCGGTGGCCTATGCGATTCATAAATTCTTCAATGAGAGAGGCTTTGTCTATGTGCATACGCCGCTCATCACGGCCAGCGACTGTGAAGGCGCAGGCCAGATGTTCCATGTAACGACGCTGGATATGGAAAATCCGCCGAAAACCGAGCAAGGCGCCGTGGATTACTCCAAGGATTTCTTCGCCAAACCGGCGAATCTGACGGTTTCCGGCCAGCTGGAGGGCGAGACGTTCGCCATGGCTTTCCGCAAGATCTACACCTTCGGGCCGACTTTCCGGGCGGAAAACAGCAATACGCCCAGGCACGCTTCAGAGTTCTGGATGATCGAGCCCGAGATTGCCTTTGCGGATCTGGCGGATAACATGGATCTGGCGGAGGAGATGGTCAAATATATCATCACATACGTCCGCGAGAATTATCCGGAGGAGATGGAGTTTTTCGGAAACTTCATCGATAAGGGCCTGATGGAGCGGCTGGACAACATCGTGAACTCGGATTTTGCCCGCATTACCTATACCGAAGCCGTGGAGATCTTGGAGAAATCCGGCCAGAAGTTTGAATATCCCGTCAAATGGGGCGTGGATTTGCAGAGCGAACATGAGCGCTATATCACCGAGCAGGTGTTCAAAAAGCCGGTTTTCGTTACGGGATATCCCAAGGAGATCAAGGCGTTTTATATGCGGCTGAACGACGATGGCAAGACCGTCGCGGCGATGGATCTGCTGGTGCCCGGCGTGGGCGAGATCATCGGCGGCAGCCAGAGAGAGGAGCGCCTGGATATTTTGGAGGCGCGCATTGAAGAGCTGGGCATGCAAAAAGAGGACTACTGGTGGTACCTGGATACCCGCAGGTTTGGCGGCGTCAAACACGCGGGATACGGCCTCGGGTTTGAGCGCATGATCATGTATCTGACAGGAATGACCAACATCCGCGATGTTTTGCCCTTCCCGCGGACGCCAAAATCGGCAGAGTTTTAAAAATGACGGCAGAGCGCGGCCAACGGGGATGTGCTCTGCCGTTTTTTCATGATGCAAAGGGAGAGTGCCTGCCGCAGGGGCTGGCGCGGCAGGGAGAAAAACAGGCTTTGGCCTGAGAGGAAGGATAGAGGAAGATGGAAAAAAGCGAGCCGTTGGTGCTTGCGGTGGACTGCGGGACACAGAGCCTTCGCGCGCTGATTTTTTCTAAGGATGGGCGGATATTGGCGCAGGAGACGCTGGCATATGAGACGCCGTATCTCTCGCCCCAGCCGGGATATGCGGAGCAGAGCCCGGAGTTTTACTATCAGGCGCTGTGCCGGGCGACCAGGGCGCTGAAGGAAAAACAGCCGGAGCTGTTTGCGAAAGTGGAGGCACTGGTGCTCACGGGAATACGAGACAGCGTGCTTTGCCTGGACAGCGGTATGCGGCCCATCACGCCCTGCATTCTCTGGCTGGATGAACGCCTGGCAGAATGCAAAAGGCCCATGCCCTTTTTATACCGGGCGGGGTTTGCGGTTGCGGGCATGGGCGAATGCGCCGCCTATTCCAGAGAGCATTCGGTTTGCAACTGGATTCAGCAAAACCAGCCGGAGATTTGGGAGCGGACCTATAAGTTCATCCAGATTTCGGGTTATTTAATTTATCGGCTCACAGGCGTGCTGGCCGATTCCATCGCTTCGCAGATTGGGCATTTGCCGCTCAACTATAAGAAAAAGAAGTGGATGAGCAAGTGGAACATCAAATACGCGGTATTCAATGTTCCGGCAGAAAAATTCCCGGCGCTGGCTATGCCGGGAGAGATTTTGGGGCACATCACGCAGGAGGCCAGCCGGGACAGCGGGCTTCCGGCAGGGCTGCGGCTGATTGCCGCCGGCTCGGACAAGGGCTGCGAGGGGCTGGGCAGCGGGTGTATCGACGGCAGCACGGCCAGCCTAAGCTTTGGGACAACCTGCACGGTGCAGCTCACGACGGAAAAATATGTGGAGCCGCAGCGGTTTTTGCCGGCATATCCGGCGGTGCTCCCGGGAAAGTATAACCCGGAGATTCAGATTTACCGCGGGTTTTGGATGATAACCTGGTTTAAGGAGCAGTTTGCCCGGATGGAGACGCAGGCGGCCGCGGAGTTTGCCGGAACGGCAGAGCAGATGCTGGATGAGAGCCTGCGGTTGACGCCGCCAGGCGCAGATGGGCTGCTGATACAGCCATACTGGGGGCCGGGGCTCAAGACGCCCGAAGCCAGAGGCGCGATGATCGGCTTTCACAGCGCTCATACCCGGGAGCATATTTACCGGGCGATCATCGAGGGGCTTTGCTATGCCCTAAGAGACGGCCTGGATGGGATGAGCCAGCGGGCTGGAATGCGGCCGGAGGCGCTGACGGCCAACGGTGGCGGGGCAAAGAGCGATGCGGTTTGCCAGATCGCGGCGGATGTCTTTGGCCTGCCGGTTTACCGGGTGCAGACGCATGAGACTTCGGCGCTGGGCGCGGCGGCGGTCGGCTTTCTCGGCCTGGGGGAATACCCCTCTGTGCAGGAGGCGACCCAGAAGATGGTGCACCGCAAAAAGGTATTTCTGCCGGACGCGGAAAACCATGCGCTCTATGATGAAATTTATCAGAAGGTCTACCGGGGAATGTATGGGAAAATGCGCCCTATGTATCGGAATATGCGGGAGATCTATCGAGCAAAAGATAAGAAGTAAACACAAGGCAAGAGGGCAATGAAAAAGACGGGAGGAGCAGTTTTGATGGCGGATTTGGAATATGGGCCTATCCTTTGCACGCAAGGGCTGCATAAGGGGCGAATTGGATATTTTGATGACGAGGATATTGACTGCGATTTGTGCGAGGAAAAATGCTGCCTTCCGGCTTGCACGAAAGAGATAGAATGTGAAGAATGCCCGGATTATCAGGAGGATAGAAACTGCCGCGAGTTTGCGATTGTTTACTGGGGAGATGCCCCGATGTGTTCGCAGTATTCCATGGTTCCGATGGAATACTGCACGAATACCATTCCGATGCAGACGCTGGTTCAACGCATAGAGGCGCTGCAAGTCGATGTTGCGCAGGCAAGGAGCCATAAAAGAAAGGAAAAATTGCTCTTGGAGCTGGAATATGCCCAGAAGCTATTCTATGAAAAGCATATTCAGTCTGTTTTTGCCAATCAAAAGGGAAAGCAGCTGTTCCTCTCCCATTCCTCTAAAGACAAGGATTTTGCAAATTGCCTTTATGCCGATCTCGCTGAGCAGGGCCATACTCCGTGGCTGGATGAGAGGAATATTAAGGCAGGCGCATCCATTCCGGCAGAGATCCAAAAGGGGCTGGCCTCGGCAGACTATGTTTTGGTGCTGCTTTCCCCACACTCTGTGGCTTCAGAGTGGGTCAGGGCAGAGTGGGAGGCGCTGTTCTGGGAGGAGATGAATACCCGAAAAATCAAGGTGATTCCGCTGCTCATAGAGGATTGTGAGATCCCGCCGTTTCTCAAAGTCAAAAAATATATTGACTTTCGCGAAGATTATGCGCAAGGTCTTTCCCGGCTTTTGCAGGATATCGCTTGAGATAGGCATACAAAAAAACTGCCCCAAGGGGCAGTTTTTTGTTGCCGCTAAAGCGCGACCCAGTAGCGCTGGGTGATGCGGCGCTCCTCCGGAATTTCGTTTTCCAGCACGCCGCCGCAAGCCAGAATGGTTTTGGCGGAGGCGATATTCTCTTTATCGCAGGTGATCAGCACCTTTTCCAGGCCGAGTTTGCGGCATTCTTCCAGGCCGAGGGCGAGCATAGCCTTGGCATATCCCTTTCTGCGCTCACTTTTGCGGACACTGTAGCCGATATTGCCGCCAAATTTCAGCAGATAGTCGTTGAGCCGGCGGCGGATATCGATGATGCCGACCATTTTGCCATCCTCCTTGCGCAGGCAGACCAGCGTCGTCGCCGGAACCAGATTGGGAGGAACCGTCTCTTCGCTGGCGTTTTGGCGGATGAATTGCAGCCAGGAGGCATAATCCGCGAGTTCTTCCAGACGCGCACCGCCATGCAGTGTTTCGCCGTTTTGGGCAAACTCCTGCCGATAGGCCATGACCTGGGCTTCGTGCGCCTCGGACGGAACGGCCAGCATCAGCTCGGGCGCCTTAGGGCTATTCGTTTGACAGCGGGCAGCGCTCTCCTGGGCGTGCTCCGAGAGATGGATCATCAAATCGATGGCATAGGTTTTCTGCATCTTTTTGAGCGGCAGGCAGAGCGGCGCAATCAGGCGCAGCAGCCAGCGCTTCATGCGGATTTTCTCTGTAAATACCACGCGCGTGCCGCCCGGCACGGCAGAAAACTCGCCCAGCCATTGGCCGGCAAACCCCTCGCCCTCCATCTCAAAAGCATAGCGGCTTCCTATCTGCTTCTCTGTGATGGTAAAATGCGTGCGGCTGCCATTTTTGGAGATTTCCATAAAGGCATTGCCGTTTTCCAAAATTTCAAGCCCGGCCAGATCGCTGCGCCACTGCCAGCAGGATAGATCGGCCATGGCATAATAGACTACATCGGCTGGATAGGGGAAAACAACCTGATAAACGGATTTTGGCATAAAGTGCCTCCTGATTAGAGAAAAGCCCGGGGTTGTTTCCCGGGCTTTGGCCTGCTGGAGCTATTTGAACAGATGCAGGAAATCCAGCGTGGAAAAATAGTCTCTGGGCGTTTCGGCCCGGCGCAGCAGCTGAACACTGCCGTCTTCTTTGAGCAACAGCTCGGCGCTTCTCAGCTTGCCGTTGTAGTTATATCCCATGGAATAGCCGTGGGCGCCGGTATCGTGGATGCAGAGGTAGTCGCCCATCTCGACTTTGGGCAGCAGGCGATCCACGGCGAATTTATCGTTGTTTTCGCACAGCCCGCCCGTAACATCGTAGAGATGATCGGCCGGCGCGTTTTCCTTGCCCAGAACGGTAATATGGTGATACGCGCCATACATGGCAGGCCGCATGAGATCTACAGCGCAGGCATCCAGCCCGACATAGTTTTTATAGATCTTCTTTTCGTGCATGGCTTGGGCGATGAGGCAGCCATAGGGGCCGGTCATAAAGCGGCCAAGCTCGGCCATCAGCGAGATATCGCCCATGCCGGCGGGAATGAGCACCTGCTCATAGACCTGGCGCACGCCTTCGCCGATTTTGAAGATATCGTTGGCCTGCTCTTCCGGGAGATAGGGGATGCCGATGCCGCCGGAGAGATCGATAAAGCTGATATGCACGCCCAGCTCCTGATGCAGCTCGACCGCCAGCTGGAAGAGCTGGCCCGCCAAAACCGGGTAGTAATCGTTGGTAACGGTATTGCTGGCCAAAAATGCGTGCAGGCCAAAATGCTTGACGCCAAGGGCGCTCAGGCGCCGGAAGCCATCGAAAAGCTGCTGCTTGGTGAAGCCGTATTTGGAATCCTTGGGGTTGTCCATAATATCGTTGCCGATGGAGAAATAGCCGCCCGGGTTAAACCGGCAGCAGATGGTTTCGGGAATGGGGGAAAACATCTGCGCGATGGTATCGATATCCGAATAGTCGTCCAGATTGATGATGGCGCCCAGCCGGTGCGCATAGGCGAAATCCTCTTTGGGCGTGCAGTTGGAGGAAAAGACGATCCGATCTCCGGATGCACCGAGTGCCTCTGCCAGCATGAGCTCGGTATAGGAAGAGCAATCCAGCCCCATGCCTTCCTGCAAAAACAGGTTCAGCAGGCCGGGCGTCGGCGCGGCTTTGACGGCGAAATACTCCTGAAAGCCTGGGTTCCAGGAAAAAGCCTGCTTGGTGCGGCGGATATTTTCCAAAATGCCTTTTTCATCGTAGAGATGAAAGGGGGTTGGATGAGTCTTGACAATTTCTTTTACTTGCTCCAGCGTAACAAATGGCTGCTTCATGGAATCACCTTTCCGCCCGCTTCCTGGATTGCGCGGCGCGCGAGGATCAGGAGCGGGTCTACAAAATCGTTAGAAAATGGATAAATACTGGCCGCGACAGACAGCTCTGTGCAGCCAAGAATAAACTTGGTTGCGCCTTTTTGGCGAAGCTCAGCTGCGGCCTGCATCAGGCCGGCCGTGCCCAGGGAGAAGTTGTTTTTCTTGATGCCCTCGTAGATAAACTGCATGACCAGCGGCTGCGTCTGCCCAGGGCAGCAATGCGCCAGGCCATGGGCATCCAGATAGCGGGAGAGGATGCCGGTCTGCAGCGTGCCGTCCGTAGAGAGGATGCCGAACACCTCGCCCGGCATCTGCGCGGCCAGATAGCTGGCCGTCTCCTCCAGCATATTGAGGATGCGGACGCCGGCGGCCTCTTGCAGCTGCGGGTAGAAGAAGTGCGCCGTATTGCAGGGGAGCAGGATGAGCTCTGCGCCCGCCTGTTCCAGCCGATGCAGAGTGCGCAGCAGTTCAGGCAGAGGATCTTCGCCGCCCGAGAGCAGGTAGCCCGTCCGATCCGGGATGGCAGGATTGCTGTCGATGAGGATATGCAGATGCTCCTGATCCTTGCCGGCGCAGGTGTTTTTTGTGATTTTTTGGTAGAGATCTGCGGAGGCCAGCGGCCCCATGCCGCCGAGAATGCCGATGGTTTTCATAAAGCCTCCTGCTCGCCGCGCCAGCCCAGGCCGGGCAAAAACTCTGCCAGACTTTTGCGGATATCGCCCTGGTAGCCGACTGTCGTTTTGGAGGTAACCAGCGCATTGAGCACAGCCTCCTGGCAGGCATAAGCCGCCGCCTGGAAGGCGAGATCGATTTTTTCCTCGTTGAGCACGCACTGGGTCAGGATGCCTTGCTGGGCATCCCGGGGAATGGTATTGGCGGTGGAAAAGCCGATCATCACTTCGCCGCTGCCATGCCCGATGAAAGATCCCAGCCGCGCCAGGCCGACGCTGGTGCGCTTTAAAATGCGCTTAAGCTGCCGATCGGAAGCGGGCAGATCCGTCGCCAGTAAGACGATGATCGAGCCCTTATCCGGCTCGAAATTTTGGCTCTCAATGCGGGCACCGATGGGCTTTCCCTCCAGCAGAAGATCGGGCAGGCGGCCGTGATTGGCCTGAACGAGAATGCCCAGCGTGAAGCGCCCTTCGGGCAGTTCGATGATGCGGGAGGCCGAGCCGATGCCGCCCTTGAGCCCGTGGCAGACCATGCCGCATCCGCCGCCGACGGCGCCCTCCTCGAAATCCCGGGAGGCCGAGGCGATGGCTGAAAAGACATGCTCGCTTTGAACAGCCCTCTGGCGGATATTGTTGAGCGTGCTGTCGTTGCATTCGCAGACGACGGGGTTGACGGAAGTCAGCGGAACGCCCTCACTCTGGCAGCGCTGCACCATATATTCGACCAGCGCATCGTGCACCAGGCCGACGTTTAGGGTATTGGTCAGCGCGATGGGCGTCTCCAAAGCGCCCAGCTCGTCGATTTGCAGCAGCCCGATGCTCTTTCCAAAGCCGTTGAGCACGAAGCTCGCGGCAGGATACTGATGCGTAAAAGGATTTTCCGGCCGGGGCAAAAGCATGGTTACGCCGGTCTTATGCTGGGGCGTATCGATGGTGCAGTGCCCGACCAGCACGCCGGGAACATCCGTAATCTTGTTGAGCGGGCCGGTAGGAAGCGTATCCAATAAAACGCCGTAGTCGCGAATTCGTTTTTGCCGCATGTAAATGCCCTCACTAAAGCTTGTTTCAATTTTTTAGTATAGCACAGCGCTAAAATCGCTTCAATGAAAAAGTGAAATTTTCGCAGGGAATCTGCGGCAGGCAGGAGAAAGAATGGAAAGCGGAGAATTTCTTGGCATGGCTGAAAAAGCAAAATATGCACAAAATGATAGTAATTATAAAATGCGTATGTTATAATGAGAGCGTAAATAAAACTGAAAATGTCTGAAAAATTTTGAAAGGAAAAATATGATTAGTTTCGGCGAATTTTTCTCGCAGGTCTTCAGCAACCCCGCGCTTGCCATCACGGCGCTGCTGACGATGGGCGTCATCCTGGTCAACGGCTGGACGGATGCACCCAACGCCATTGCGACTTGCGTAACCACGCGCTGTATGAGCCCCAAGATGGCTGTCCTGATGGCGGCTGTGTTCAACTTTTTGGGCGTGCTCGTGATGACGATGTTCAACAGCTCGGTGGCGATGTCTATCTACAACATGGTGGATTTTTCCGGCAACACGCATGAGGCGACGGTTGCACTCTGCGCGGCGTTGGTGGCCATCGTGATCTGGGCCTCGGCAGCCTCGGTTTTTGGCATCCCGACCAGCGAAAGCCACGCGCTGATTGCCGGCCTTTCGGGCGCGGCTATTGCGCTGCATGGCAACATTAACGGCATCAATATGCAGGAATGGATCAACGTTCTCTGGGGGCTTGTGCTCTCCTCGGCGCTGGGCTTTGGCCTTGGATGGCTCTCAGCCAAGATTACCGAGCTGACCTGCCGCAATATGGACAGGCAGAAGACGACCAAGTTTTTCCGGGTTGGCGAGATTTGCGCCAGCGCGGGCACGGCGTTCATGCATGGCGCCCAGGATGGACAGAAGTTTATGAGCGTGTTCCTGCTGGGAATTGCGTTGGTCAACGGGCAGAGCACCAGTGAATTCCAGATCCCGATTTGGCTGATGATCATGTGCTCGGCTATCATGTGCATCGGGACTTCTATTGGCGGATACAAAATCATCAAAGAGGTTGGGCAGAATATGACCAAACTGGAAGTTTACCAGGGGTTTGCATCGGATGTTGCCGCGGCAATCTGCCTCTTTTTGGCCTCGACGACGGGCATTCCCGTCTCTACGACGCACACCAAGACCACCTCCATCATGGGCGTGGGCGCGGCAAAACGGCTTTCGGCAGTCAACTGGGGCGTCGTCAAAGAGATGACGTGGGCCTGGGTGCTGACGTTCCCGGGCTGCGGGCTGGTCGGCTACTTTATGGCAAAACTGTTTATGCTGTGGTTCTAATACAGAGAAAGGGCATTTGAAATGGCAAAAAAAGGATATAACTATTTTGATGCGTTTGTGGATATGGCGCAATACGCCTGCGACGCGGCAAATTATTTGGTGGAGACGCTGAATAACTTTGATGTGCACGAGATGGAAGAGCGCGTAACCGGCCTGCATGAAATCGAAAATGCGGCAGACGGCAAGCGCCACGAGATCACTTCTCATCTGATTCACGAGTTTATCACCCCCATCGATCGGGAGGATATTTTCAATCTGGTTCAGCAGCTGGATACGGCGGTGGATACCATCGAGGATGTTTTGCGCAATATGTATATGCACAACATCACGAGCATGCGCCCGGAGGCAGTGGAGTTTTCCCGGCTGCTGGGCAAGTGCGTTGGTTCGATGAAATCGGCGATGGAGAAGTTCACGCATTTCCGCAAATCCTCCAGCATCAAGGATTATATTGTGGAAGTCAATATGCTGGAAGAAGAGGGCGATCGCCTGCATGTCTCGGCGGTGCACGATCTCTTTGCGGCAGGGGGAGACCCGCTGGAAGTGATCGGCTGGAGAAAAGTCTACGACAGCCTGGAAGATTGCATGGACGCCTGCGAGCATGTTGTGGATGCCGTCGAGAGCGTCATCATGAAAAACTCCTAAAGGGAGAAAAAAAGAGGAGCGGCAAAGGCCGCTCCTCTTTTTATGGCTGGAGAGCGTTTGCTTGCAGGCGCGGTTAGGCATCGCGGCGGCAATCAAAACCATGCGGCAGTGTGTTTTCATCCGAAAGGATAGCGGCAAAAAGGCGGCGAGCTTCCATGAATTCACCTTAAAGTTCGGCTAGCAGACGAAAGAGGGCTTGCTTGCCATTCTCTGATAATGTGTTCCATTTTTCCAGAAGCCTGCACTGTTCCACGGTGAGCGAAACTAGCTCGCTGCTGACTTCCGCAAAAAATTGAGAAAGAGAAATGCCAAACGCCGCGCAGATTTTCTCCAGGGAAGAAACAGAGGGGATATAGGATTTTTGGTACCAGGAGGAAATGGTGGATTGTGCCACGCCGGAATATTCCGCCAGGCGATATTCGCTCCAGCCGCGCTGGGTTCTCAGCTCTGTGATACGCTGCAAGATTGGGCTCACTTGTTTTCTCCATTGTAGATATGATTCTTCCTTAATTTTAGCATGGCGGCTGCAAGAAAGTACGTCATATAAACGTAAGCGGAGAGTGGGCGGATCTTTATTTTCATAAGGCACGATTTTGGATAATAAAAAACTCTCCCGAAGGAGAGCTTTTTTATTTGCCGGTTAATCCAGGCAGATGAGGTCGTATTCCCGGGAGGCGACGCCCATTTCCTCGGAGTGCGACAAAATGAGCGCGGCATGGCGGGATTCCATCCGCTCGATCATGTGGTCTCTGCCCGAATCTTCGGACTGATAGATGGCATCCATGCAGGCCTGATCCAGCGCGACGGGATTGGTCGAAGCGAAAACGCCGATATCAGCCATGCAGCAGGGCTCGGGCGTCGCGACGCAGTCGCAGTCCACCGAGAGGTTGTTGGCTACGCTGATATAGACCATGTTCTCCGGGGAGAAATAATCGATGACAGATTTTGCGGCCTCGGCCATGGATTCGATAAAATCATCCTGAGGGCTATGCCAGAAGTTCTCCCGCTCGACGCCCGCGCTGTGGATCCACTCTTTGCCATGGCGGGAGGCGATGCCGATGGAGATATTCTTGAGCGCGCCGCCAAAGCCGCCGCTGGGGTGGCCCTTAAAGTGCGAAAGCACCAGCACGGAATCGTAGTTCTCCAGGTTTTTGCCCACGAAGTTTTCCTTCATATGCCTGCCGCCGACGACGGGCAGGGAAATTTCGCCGTCCTCATCCATAATATCTACCGGCGCGATTTTGGTGAAGCCATGATCCTCGGCCACTTTATAGTGATCCTGGGCGCAGTAGCGCTTGCCCTGATAGGCCGTATTGCACTCGACGATGGTGCCGTTCACTTTCTGGACGAGATCTTTGATGAGATCCGGGTTCAGATAGTTGGGGTTGCCGGCTTCGCCCGTCGAGAGCTTGACGGCCACTTTGCCGGGCAGAGCGACGCCCATCCTTTCATAAAGCGCAAGCAGGCTTTCCGGGACGATCTTTTTGGTGAAATAGACCTTTGCTTTTTCCATACTAGAATCCTCCATGGTTTCTTTTCGCGCCTTCCAAGCGCGGTGAGCTGTTTGGCAAAAATGCGCCGCCCGGATACGGATGCCGCGTTTTCACCCCTGAGACAATATGAAGTTTTGCTCGGTATATCCCTATCATACTACTTAAAGCAGGGTTGAAGTCAAGAGGCAGTCTGCAAAGAAAAGCGGGAAAAGAGAGAATTGAGCCTTTTAGCAGAGCGCGGGCAGCTCATAAAGACTGCGGATGGTATAGGTCGCAGGAACTTCGGCCGGGGCAGGCGCGCCGGAGGGGGAATAGAGGCAGGTATCGATGCCAAAATTCAGGCCGCCCAGAATATCCGTGGCAGGTGAATTGCCGATGAGCAGGGCGCGCTGGGCGTCGAACCCGGGGATATGCGCGGCGACGTATTCAAAAAATGCCCGAGCGGGCTTTTGATGGCCGATGAGCTCGGAATAGAAAATATCCTCGAAGAAATCGAACAGTCCGGCTTCGCGCAGACGGCGCTCCTGCGTGCCCGTAACGCCGTTGGTGACGATGAACAGCCGATGTGTCTTGCAGAGCGTCTGGCAGATTTCCAGCGCGCCTTCCATCTTCTGATGCCCCAGGGAGAGCAGATGCCGGTATTCCGCTTCCCAGGCTGCGCCGTCGATCTCCACCCCGAAATGTGCCATGGTGCGGGCAAAGCGGACGTCCAGCACATCCCGCAGCGGCAGCAGGCCGCGCTCATAGGAGGACCAGAGATGGTTGTTGATGCTGTGATAGACCTGGGCGATGGGCACGGTGAAGTGATAGCCATGCAGGGCAAACAGCGCGGGAAGCGCGCAGGCCTCATTGGCGCGGAAATCCAGCAGAGTATCATCGAGATCGAAGAGAAGGACGGAATAGTTTGGCATGGCGGCTCCTTTGCGCGCGTTTTCTTTCATTTTACCACAGGATGGGGCAAAACGCATCCGGAAGGTTGACGCCACTGCCGGGCTGTGCAAGATAAAAAAGCACTCAGGGTTTGCTGAGCGCTTTTGAATGCTAGGATTCTCCTGCGGAGTTTTCCGGCGGAGCGGCGCCCTGTTTCGCAGGGCGATCCAGCTTGCGGGAGACGCGGTTTTTTAGAACCTTATAGATGGTTGCCGCCAGCGGGACGCCCAGCACCATGCCAAAAATGCCAAACAGCCCGCCGCCCACGATCACTGCCGCCAGCACCCAGATGCCGGGCAGGCCGACGGAGGTGCCCACGACTTTGGGGTAGATAAAATTGCCCTCGATTTGCTGGAGAATAATGAGGAAGATCAGGAAAAAGAGCGCTTTCATGGGGTCTACCGTGAGGATCATGAAGGCGCCGATGCCCGCGCCGATGTATGCGCCGACGATGGGGATCAGGGCCGTCGCCCCGACGACAGCGCCCGTCATGGCGGCATAGGGCAGCCGGAGCAGGAACATCCCGGCCGTGCACAGCAAGCCCAGAATGATAGCCTCGGTGAACTGGCCGACGATAAAGCTGGAAAAGGATTCGTTGGCGGTGCGCATCAGCCGCAGGAACTGCTGATATTTTTTTGGCTTTAAATGCGCCTCAAACAGCCGGGAAAACTGGCGGAGCAGCCGCTCTTTATCCAGCAGCAGATAGAGCGCGAAGATGATGCCGATGAGCAGATTGGTGAGCAGGCCGAATACGCCGGTGATCACGGCCAGGGCAGTATTAATGACATCGCCCACCCCAAGGGAGATATAGCTGATCAGTTTCTGCACCAGCACAGACCAGTTTAAATTGAGGTTGAGCAGCATTTGCTGAAGAGAAGGGATGCCATCCAGATTATCTGAGACAAAATGATACAGCCATTCCAGCGTCGGCGGGATTTCCTTGCCGATGAGCGCAAAGCTGGAGACCAGCTCGGGGATGACCAGCGTGCAGATGAGCGCTAAGATGAGCGCCCAGGTGAGCATGGAAAGAAAGATGCAGACCGGCCGGCGGGATTTGATGACAAACTGATTTTGGCTGTGCGGAAAATACCAGCTCTCCAGCCGCTTCATCAGAAGGTTGAGCACAAAGGCGATGATACAGCCTGTGATCAGCGGGGAAAGCACGCCAAGAAGCGTTCCGATAAAGGCGCCGATCTCGTGCAGATACGTGATGCAAAGATAGATAGCGCCAAGAATGAGCCCGGCTTTCCATAGTTTTTTGCTTGTGATTTTTTCCATGAGGTGCCCTCCCGGATAGGCTGAAACTATAAAGCGATCATAAGGAAAAAAGAGAGGAATGTCAACTCCCGCGGAAGGAGGGCAAGCAAAGCGCGCTCTGGAAATGGCCAGAGGGATATGGTATAATTGCTTGTAATAAATTGTGAATTTATGTCGGGAGAGGATTATGGATTTTATCTCTGGTAAGTATAATCTGTTCTTACTGGCGGTGGTGGCGCTTTACTACCTGCTGCCCCTAAAGCGGCGGTGGTATGCCCTATTGGCAGGCAGTCTATTGTTCTATGTGATCAATATGGGCTGGGCGACGCTCATCTTTTTAGCGATGATCCTCCTTTCCTATTTTGGGGGCAGAATGGTGGAGCACACCCAAAAGGCATCCAGGGGATGGGTCAGGAAAGCTGCGCTTTGGCTGGCGCTGAGCGCTGTTGTGCTGCCGCTTCTCGTCGCCAAAAACGCAAATTTTGTGCTGAATGCGTTTTTCGGGCGGGAGGGATTTTCCTGGATCGCGCTGCTGGGAATGTCTTTCTTCACTATGCAGATGATCGCATATTTGGTGGATCTCTACCGCGGGAAAATCCGGGCGCAGAGAAACCTTCTCAAATACACCCTGTTCATCTCCTTTTTCCCGCAGATTATCCAGGGCCCCATTCCAAGATATGAGCAGCTGGCGGATCAGCTGGTAGAGGGGCACCGGTTCGAGGAGAAGAGATTTATTAAGGGGTTGCATCTTATCCTGTGGGGCTTTTTTCTCAAGCTGATGATCGCGGACAAGGCTGCGGTGATCGTCAATACAGTTTTCGGGCAGAGCGAGATGTATCAGGGCACATATGTGCTGTTGGCGGGCGTGCTGTATAGCTTCCAGCTCTATGCGGATTTTCTCTCCTGTGTGACGCTGGCCCAAGGCGCTGCGGCGCTGTTTGGCATTTCGTTGGTGGATAATTTCCGCCGCCCCTATTTTTCTACCTCTATTAAAGAATTTTGGGGCAGATGGCACCTTTCCCTCAGCTCCTGGCTGCGGGATTATATCTATATTCCCTTGGGAGGAAACCGAAAAGGGAAGCTGCGCAAATATCTAAACCTCATCATCACCTTCCTGGTGAGCGGCCTTTGGCATGGCGCAGGGTATAAATATCTGTTTTGGGGCTGTATGCATGCGGGCTATCAGATTTTGGGAGAACTCACGCTGCCTTTTCGGGATCGGCTGTATGGCGCGCTGGGGTTTGAGCCCCAAAGCCGGGCAAAACAGATTTTTCGGCAGTTCTTTACCTTCCTGCTCGTCATGCTGGCGTGGATCGTATTCCGCGCAGATAGCCTGAGCACTGCATTTTCCATGATTGCCTCTATTTTTACGGTATATAACCCGTGGATTTTATTTGGTAATGCGCTGTTTGGCCTGGGGCTTTCCTGGAGAGAGTGCCTGGTTTTAGTGGCATCGCTCCTGCTGTTCTATAAAGTTAGCCGGATGCAGGAGAAGTTCTGCATTCGGGAGCGGGTGCTGGCTCAGCCGGTGATTGTCCGCTATCTCATCTATCTATGCGCGATTTTTGCCATCTTGATATTCGGCACTTATGGACACGGATATGATGCTCAAAGCTTTATTTACGGGGGATTCTAGCATGAAAAAACATGTGGGATTTTGGATCCACGCTGTGGCGTTGGTGCTGCTGGTGGCGGTTGGCATGGCTGGAATCAACCAGCTGCTGGAGCCGGAATATTTTATCACAAACCCATGGCCGACAACAGCGACGTTCGTCGGCTTTTACGAGATGGAGCGGGATACGGTGGACGTGCTCTTTTTGGGAAGCAGTCATGCGGCCGCGGCCTTTTCTCCCCAGGAGCTTTACGATGGCTACGGCATCACCAGCTATAACCTGGGCTCGGAACAGCAAAACCTGCTGATCACCTACTATTGGCTTAAGGAGGCACTGCGCTATCAATCCCCCAAAGTGGTAGTGCTGGATTGCCTGATGCTGTTTTCCTATATGCCCAGCGAGGTGCTCAATACGACAGAGGGATTTGCAAGAAAAGCCATCGATCCCATGCGTTGGGGGGCTGTGAAAAGAGAGGCGATTGCAGATATCTGCGCCCGGGATGCAAAACAGTCTGCGGCCAGTTATTACTTTACAAATCTGAGGTTCCATTCCAGGTGGAGAGATCTACAGAGGGAAGATTTTTCCTATGCTGAGCTGAGCTCGCACTATGAGTTAAAGGGCTATAATGCCAAGATGGGGCTCCCTGAAGAGCCGCGGCATTTCGCGCATCTTCCTTTTGACCCGGCTAGTTCGCGGGAACAGGAAGAACCTCGGGAGATCATGCTGGAATATCTCAATAAAATCCTTCAGCTTTGCCGGGAAAATGGCATCGAAGTGATCTTGGTAAAGACGCCAGCAGGGGGGCAAAGAGGCACTGTTCAAAGATATAATACCGAGCGGGAAATTGCGCAGGCAAACGGCTTGGCGTTATATGATTTCAATGAAAAGCTTCTGTGGGAGGCCATCAATTTTAATGGACTGGAAGATTTGGATACGGATAGCGAGCATGTCAATTTTTCCGGCGCATCCAAGATTACGCGTTATTTTGGGAAACTCTTGGCAGAGGAATATGAAGTTGCGCCAAGGCAGCATCAAGTTTATGAAAGCACGCGGCAATATTATCAGGGGATAGCCAATAATTTCCGCATGATGAGCAATACCGATCTGTACTCCTACCTGGAACAGATTGACAATTCCCGATATACCGTTTTTCTTTCAGTGAAGGGAGACGCTTCGGGCGCCTGGAACGATGAATTGCAGCAGAAATGGGAGGCGCTGGGGCTGACGGCGGATCTTTCGGAGCAGGCGGATGCCAGCTATTATGCCATCATCTCGGAGGGCGAGGTAGTCGCGGAGGAGATGGGCAAGCAGCGCTTACAGAGAAAAGGGGCTGTGCAGGACGGATTGTTGCGCTATGAGATTATCTCTGGCGGAACGGATGCGGGAAATACGGGCTCTATCAAGATTAGCGGGGCAGACCACTGCAAAAATAGCCGGGGTCTCAATATCGTGGTGTATGACAATTACCTGTGGAGAGTGGTCGACAGCGTAACCTTTGATACGCATGAACCTGAGCTTGAGGCGAAGCGGTAGTGCGTGGAAAAGGGAACAGGGCAAGGCGGCTGGCCTTTTCCTTCTGCCCGGCGATGATGCCCGTGGCTGTGCGTGCATTCTGTTCAGCTCTAATTCTGGAATAGGCAAAAAACGGCTTCCCGAGGGAGGCCGTTTTTTCATGCTCATATTTCCAGGAAAGAGACCGGAAGATCGGAAAAGAAGCAGGCTTTGGAGACAAAGCGGCACAGGTGATAGCCCAGCCGCGTGTCGGGATACATCAGGCAGAGATCGCTCTGGGAGATGGAGTGGCAAATCGCGGCCTTGCGCACGCCGATATAGGACAGCGAGGAGACAAAGTGGTGATAATCGCAGGCCGTCAGCAGGGGCGTCAGCGCATGCAGGGAGGCGTTGAGCCACGGATACCTGGGAAAGATATACCGGGGGAATGAGGGGAGGTCGAAAAACAGGCAGACCTCCGGAAACTCTTTTTTGAGGCTGAGCACGGCATACCCCGCTTGCCGGGAAAAACTGCCGCCGTCGCATAGGCGGAAGGCGCGGCAGTTTTGCTCGGTTATCATGCGCCGGAGCTGTTCTTTGAGCGCTGGGGCCAGGCGCAGGCGCGCTTTGGCCGACAAATGAGACGGGCCGAAGAGAAGGCAGGTTTTTGGCAAATTCATAGATAGCCTCGCTATGCCGATCAGAGCTCGGACAGCAGACGAAAGAAGGCTTCTTTGCTGCTGTCGGATAGTGTGTCCCACTTTTCCAGCAGTTTGCGCTGCTCTGGGGTGAGCGAGATGGGTTCGCTGTTCACCTCGGCAAAAAACTGCGAAAGAGAGATTCTGAATGCGGCGCAGATTTTCTCCAGAGATGTAATGGATGGAATATAGGATTTTTGGTACCAAGAGGAAATGGTGGATTGCGCCACGCCAGAGCATTCCGCCAAGCGGTATTCGCTCCAGCCGCGCTGGGTTCTAAGCTCTGTGATACGCTGTAAGATTGGGTGCATTCGTTTTTCTCCATCTATATAGTCATGCTTCCTCTTATTATAGGGTTGGAAGAATTTGGTTTTTAATATTGAGAGCCGTAGGAAACCATACGATTTATCGAAGGAAAGCGCAAAACCTGGCAGGCATCGGGGAAAGACGGGCTGTTTTAAGGGCAAGGTCAAGACAAGTTCAAGGTCAAGGGCGAAAGGGCTTCTATGTGGTGCAAATTTCAAAGGCCGTGCAGAGTCCGACCAACCGTTGGTTCAAAAAAAGGATTTGCCTTGTTACTTTTGGCGCAAAAGTAACCAAAACGTGGGGGTGGGATGTGCGATAGAGGAAGCAGGGAGCTGCCAAACTCTGCCGCACAAGTCGTGTTGGAAAATACTGTAAGCTGGTGCGGCCGTACACACACCCCCACACCCCCGGCGCTGTTCATCCCTGGCCTCAAGCAAAAGAGAGCAAGCGATGAAAGAAGGAAAGGCGCTGATTTTATTTTAGTGTGGATTTGATGGGCGATGGGAAAAGTGAACTTAAGTTAAGTACACAAAATTTTTTTGATAGTTTTAGTGGGGTTATTAGGGGCTTGCCCCTAATGATTCAGAATGGCCCTTGACCTTGGCATTTCATCTTGGTAGCAAATAAAAACCTTGACAAATTTCCCTGTGATCCTTAAAATGTAACTATTATCAGAATAGAAAAATGTCGACCGGGAAGAGTAAGCGCGATGCGGCCTTAAAGAGAGCTTTTGGGTGGTGTGAAAAAGCGGGAGCGCGCGGTGAAGTTCACCCCGCGAGTTTTTCCGGGTCTGCCCGATATCGCAGAGGACGGCTCTGCCGCCCAAAAGAGCGCCGCCGCAAGGCCGCGTCAAAATCAAGGTGGTACCGCGCAAATGCGCCCTCGAGAATCTCTCGGGGCTTTTTTATTGCCCTGGCGCCCAAAAAGAGAGCGAAGCAGGAAAATCTGCTTTCAATTTTAGGAGGAAGAAAACAATGAGCAAACTCAAGAAAACTTTGGCCGTTGTGCTCTGCGTGCTGATGGTCTGCGTATTTGGCGCAGGCTGCGCGCAGCAGAGTGATGCACCCAGCCAGCAGCCCGATGCGTCGGATGACGCCAGCACGGCGCCCGACGGCGAGAAGTATAAAATTGGAATCATCCAGTATATGGATCATGTGGCGCTGGATTCCGCGCGGGAAGGCTTCCTGGCGGCGCTGAAGGACAACGGATATACCGAGGGCGAGAATCTGGAACTCGATTACCAGAACGCCCAGGGCGATCAGTCCAACCTCTCCACCATCAGCAAGAGCTTCGTCAGCCAGGATATGGATCTGGTGCTGGGCATCGCGACGCCGGCCGTCCAGTCCATCGCGGGTGAGACCGAGACCATCCCCGTCGTGGGCACGGCTGTTACGGACTATACCAGCGCCAAGCTGGCCAAGAGCGACGATGCCCCCGGCTATAACGTTACGGGCACAAGCGATATGAACCCCATCGAGGAGCAGATCGAGCTTTTGCAGCAGCTCTGCCCGGATGCCAAGACGGTGGGCGTGCTCTATACCAGCAGTGAAGATAACTCTGTGCTCCAGGCGGGCCTGGCCAAGCAGTATATCGAGGCGGCAGGGCTGGAATACGTCGAGATGACGGTTACGGGCACGAACGATGTTCAGCAGGCAACGCAGGCTATCGTCAAGAAGTGCGACGTCATCTATGTCCCCACGGACAACACCTTCGCTTCCGCGATGCCGACGGTTTACGGCGTGGTTTCCGAATCCAAGACGCCGGTGATCTGCGGCGAGGCGGGCATGGTGGAATCCGGCGGCATGGCGACGCTGGGCATCAACTACTACGACCTGGGCTACCAGACCGGCCTGATGGCCATCAAGATCCTCAAAGGCGAGGCGGAGCCCGCTACGATGCCGATTGAGAAGGCGCAGAAGTTCGACTACGCCATCAGCAAGGAGTTTGTGGATGCGATTGGCCTGGAAGTTCCGGATGAATTGCAGGAGTATGTAAAATAAGCGCCTGGGCGCCTCTATGGCGCCCGGCATTTCTTTGGGGCGCGCTCCAAAATAGCCGCGCAAAGCGGCGCAGGATGAACGGCCGGAGCTTTTGGGGCTTCGGCCGCATCGTCCAAAGAAGTAACAGGAAAATAGAGGGAGAACCATGCTACAAGATTTCATTGGCGCTATCTCGCTGGGCCTGATCTGGGCCGTTATGGCAATCGCCATCTATATCACCTATAAAATTCTGGATATTGCGGATATGACCGTGGAGGGCAGCCTCACCATGGGCGCGGCAATTTCCGCCATCTGCATTTCAAATGGAATGAACCCGTATCTGACGCTGATTCTCGCATTTTGCGGCGGCCTTTGCACCGGCCTTGCGACGGGCTTTTTCCACACAATTCTGAAAATTCCAGCGCTGCTTTCGGGCATTCTGACGATGCTGGCGCTGTATTCTGTAAACCTGCGCATCATGGGCAAGGCAAACGTCTCCCTGCTCAAGATGGATACGGTTTTTACGCCTTTTGAAAACCTCGGGCTTTCCAAAAACTTTGCAGTCATCGCCGTCATGCTGATTATCGTGAGCATCCTGATTGCGGCGCTCTACTGGTTTTTCGGGACCGAGCTGGGCTGCGCCATCCGCGCCACGGGCAACAACCGCAAAATGGCCCGGGCTCAGGGCATCAATACCCGCTTTATGACCATCATCGCCCTCATGCTTTCCAATGGGCTGGTCGGCCTGGGGGGCGCGCTCATCGCGCAAAACCAGAGCTTTGCGGATATGAGCATGGGCATTGGCAGCATCGTCATTGCGCTGGCATCGCTCATCATCGGAGAGGTTTTGCTGGGAAAGGGCAATTTCTTTGTGCGGCTGATTTCGCTGGTTTTCGGCGCGATTATCTACCGCATCATCATTGCGTTCGTGCTCTGGCTGGGCATGCCCAGCAACGACCTGCGGCTGTTTACCGCGCTGACGGTTGCAGTTGCCCTGGCGCTGCCCGTATTCCGCGGTTATTTTAGAACGCTCAAAAATTCCTTTCGGAAGGAGGTTTAGCTATGCTGAAGATTACCGGGCTGGAAAAGACCTTTGAAGCAGGCACGATCAACGAGAAAAAGGCGCTCTGCGGCATAGACTTGACGCTTTCCGAGGGCGATTTCGTTACCGTGATCGGCGGAAACGGCGCGGGAAAATCCACGCTGCTCAACGCCATTGCAGGCGTGTTCCCCGTCGATCATGGGCATATCTTCCTGGGCGATCAGGAGATCACCCGGCTGCCCGAGCATAAACGCGCCCGGCTGCTGGGCCGCGTTTTTCAGGATCCCATGATGGGCACTGCGGCGGATATGGGCTTGCAGGAAAACCTCGCCCTGGCATACCGCCGCGGCCAGCACCGCACGCTCAAATGGGGCATTACCAAGATGGAGCGCGCTTTTTTCCGGGAACAGCTTTTGCAGCTAGAGCTGGGGCTGGAGCACCGCATGGCGACCAAGGCTGGGCTGCTTTCCGGCGGCCAGCGCCAGGCGCTGACCCTGCTGATGGCGACGCTCAAAAAGCCGAATCTGCTTTTGCTGGATGAGCATACGGCGGCGCTTGATCCGAAAACGGCGGCCAAAGTTTTGGAGCTTTCGGATAAGATCATCGCCGAGCATCACCTGACGGCCATGATGGTCACGCACAACATGCGCGATGCCATCCGCCATGGCAACCGCCTGATCATGATGGACGGCGGCAGGATCATCCTGGATATTTCGGGCGAGGAGAAGAAGCGGCTGACGGTGGAAGAGCTTTTGGAGCGCTTCCAGCAAGTCTCGGGCGCAGGCATGGATAACGACCGCATGCTGCTTTCAAAGTAAATCAGGGCTGGCGCTGCCAGCTCTTTTTTATTGGCGGGGTGGACGGCTTGAATCCAAAGGAAAGAAAAGGTATAATATAGCTATTCGTTTTCTAATAGAATCATAGTCGGCTCAGGCAAGCGTGAGCAAAAGGGAGGACTATCCTATATGGGAAAAATTTTAGTATTCGGCAGTTTTGTCGTAGATCTGGCCAGCCGCGGCGCGCATTTGCCCGTTCCGGGGGAGACAGTCATTGGCAGCTCGTTTCAGATGGGTCCTGGCGGCAAGGGATTCAACCAGGGCATTGCGGCCGGCATGGCCGGGGGCGATGTGGCCGTCGTAACCAAGCTGGGCAGGGACAGCTTTGCAAAGCTGGCTGAAGATCAGCTGAAAAAGAGCGGCATGAGCACAGAGCATCTGCTCTATTCCGAACAGGATCCCACCGGAACGGCGCTCATCGTCATTGATGAGAATTCGGCGCAGAACTGCATCATGATCGTTCCAGGGGCATGCGCGACCATTTCCCAGCAGGAAGTCGCCGCGCTGGAGCCGCTGGTGCGTGAGGCGGATTACGTCGTAACCCAGCTGGAGACCAATCTGGATGCCACGCAGGCCGTCATCGAGATGGCGCATCGGTTTGGCGCGAAAAACATCTTGAATCCGGCGCCTGCCGCGCAGGTGGCAGACGAGATTTTGGCAAACGTCGATCTCATCACGCCAAACGAAGTGGAGGCCGAGGCCATCACGGGTATCCCGGTGGATGGCGAAGAAGCCGCGGCAAAGGCGGCGGAGTTTTTCTTCCAAAAGGGGATTGGCAGTGTCGTCATCACGCTGGGTAGCCGGGGCGTTTATGCGGCGACCAGGGAGCAGAGCCGGATGATTCCAGCTTACCGCGTGCAGGCGGTGGATACCACGGGCGCGGGCGATGCCTTTAACGGCGGGCTGGCTGTGGCGCTTTCCGAGGGCAAGAGCTTGTTTGAGGCGTGCGAGTTTGCCAATGCCGTTGCGGCGATTTCCGTAACGCGCCGGGGGACGGCGCCGGCCATGCCTGCCCGGGCAGAAGTAGATGAGTTTTTGAAGAACGCGCGCGGCTAAAATGAGCCAGCGCTGAGGATAAAAAGGACCGTTGGGCGACAGGAAAGCCCAGCAAGAGAAAGAGGCGAGCAAAATGCAGTTAAACAAGTATATCGATCACACGATTTTGAAGGCAAATGCGACTAAGGCAGACGTGGAGAAGCTGTGCGCCGAGGCGCGGGAATATGATTTCGCATCCGTCTGCATCAACACCTGCTTTGTGCCGCTGGCGGCAGAGCTTCTGGCAGGCAGCGATGTGAAGGTCTGCTGTGTCGTCGGGTTCCCGCTGGGGGCCATGAGCGCCGAAGCCAAAGCCTTTGAGACCAAATGGGCTGTGGAGCACGGCGCGCAGGAAGTGGATACGGTGCTCAACGTCGGCGCGATGATCGCGGGCGATGAAAAGACTGTTCTGGAGGATATTCAGGCAGTGGTGGATGCGGCGCACCCCAAGGCCATCGTCAAAGTGATCCTGGAAAACTGCCTGCTGACGGATGCACAGAAAACTCGGGCCTGCGAGCTCTGCGTGCAGGCGGGCGCGGAGTTCGTCAAAACCTCCACGGGCTTTTCCACCGGCGGGGCGACGGCGGAAGATGTGGCGCTGATGAAGAAGGCGGTTGCCGGCAAAGCGAAAGTGAAGGCGGCAGGCGGAATCCGCACAAAAGAGGATGCGCTTGCCATGATTGAGGCGGGCGCAGACCGCATTGGCGCCAGCGCGGGCATCGCCATCGTAACGGCAGAATAGCAATTTGGATAAAGAAGAGACAAATCCGCAAAAAATGTCTTGCAATGGTGTGAAAAACATGGTATTCTTTATTTCAAATTAGATATTTGGCCTCATGGGGGAGTAGTTTTCACGCAAATGCGTGTTTCAAGTCAACATCATGGCGAAAGCCTGGCTTGGATTAAAAGACAAGACTCATGTGCAGCAATTTGGGTTGCTGTGCATGAGTCTTTTTGATAAGAGGAAGAATAGGAAGGGATAGAGCGTGTAAAAAAAGGAAAAAAGGCGGTTGGCAAAGAGCGGCAAAGCGCCGTTTAGAAATATTTGAAAGGAAAGAAATTCATGAAGTTCTACACAGAGGATACAGAGCGCGTCTTTGAGCAGCTTGAAAGCTCGCCGCATGGCCTTAGCGGGGCGCAGGCCAAGGAGCGCCTGGACAGAGACGGCAAAAACAAGCTGGCAGAGGGCAAAAAAGTCTCGCTGATGCGCAGGTTCCTAAATCAGCTGGCAGACCCGATGCTCATCATCTTGATGATCGCGGCGGTCATTTCGGGCATCACTTCGGCATATTCCGGCGAAGGGTTTGCAGACGTCATCATCATTGGCGTGGTTGTGCTCATCAATGCGGTTCTGGGCGTCTATCAGGAGAGCAAGGCCGAGCAGGCCATTGCGGCGCTGGCAGAGATGGCCGCGGCAACCAGCAAGGTTCTGCGGGATGGCCAGATGATCACGATTAAGAGCGAAGATCTGGTGGTGGGCGATGTCGTCATCCTGGAGGCGGGTGATGCCGTGCCGGCAGACGGCCGCATCATCGAATGCGCCAGCCTGAAAATAGAAGAGGCTGCGCTGACGGGCGAGAGCGTCCCTGCGAACAAGGCGCTGGAGACGCTGGGCCTGGCGGAAGGCCAGAAGGATATTACCCTGGGCGACCGGACGAACATGGTCTATATGGGCAGTACGGTGGTCTACGGCCGGGGCAAGGCCGTCATTACGGCAACAGGTATGCAGACCGAGATGGGCAAGATCGCCACGGCGCTCTCCCAGGCCGAGGATGAGGAGACCCCGCTCCAAAAGAAGCTGGGGCAGCTTTCAAAAACGCTCTCCTGGCTGGTGCTGGGCATCTGCGCATTCATCTTTGCCGTTAGCATTTGGCGGGCAGGCTCTTTCGCGCCGGATACGCTGCTCTCCACTTTCATGGTGGCAGTCAGCCTGGCGGTTGCGGCAATTCCGGAAGGACTGGCGACGGTGGTTACCATCGTGCTCTCCATCGGCGTAACGCGCATGAGC